>NZ_JABZFS010000010.1:0-60437 GCF_014237355.1 Desulfosporosinus sp. | reverse complement strand
GATATATCGA
This sequence comes from Desulfosporosinus sp., assembly GCF_014237355.1. Lineage (NCBI taxonomy): Bacteria > Bacillati > Bacillota > Clostridia > Eubacteriales > Desulfitobacteriaceae > Desulfosporosinus > Desulfosporosinus sp. The sequence goes on along the minus strand of NZ_JABZFS010000010.1, from coordinate 60,427 downwards.
TAAACCAGACCATGAGGATTATACCCTCGATGATGCTCTGCTATTGATTCTTGTTTTTACCATCCTTTTTACAGGCTTCATCTTAGAGGGGTTAAGAATTTACTCAACGAGTGATCCTTGGGCATGGTGGTCACCTGTTGGGCTATTGTTCTCTGTAGTGACTCAAATAGCGGGCTTATCGGTTTCCTCTGCTTTAGTACTTCATGCCTTCTTATGGTATTTTCATATGTTCTTAACCTTTGGGCTGATCGCCTATATCCCATTTTCTAAATTGTTTCATATGGTTTCATCTCCCTTAAACATCTTCTTGAAATCCTGTTCACCCATTGGAACGTTAACCCCTGTCGATTTTCCTTTAGAAGAGTCTAAGAACGTTGGAGTTGCTCATCTTAAAGACTTTAATCGGAAACAGCTTCTTGAATTAGATGCTTGTATTTCTTGCGGAAGATGTCAGAAAGGTTGTCCCGCGAATTTAAGTGGAGCACCTTTATCCCCAAGATCCGTAGTTCAAAGTTTAAAAAGACATTCCATCAAAGATAATAGCCACCCAATTATAGATAAGGCTGTTTCAAGAGAAACCCTCTGGTCTTGTACGACATGCGGCCTCTGCGAAGTAAAGTGCCCGATTTATATAGAACACGTTAAACGAATCGTTGATATGAGGAGAAGTTTGGTTATTAGCGATGCGGGCTTTCCCCCAGAAGTCCAGAAGGTATTTAATAATATCAAAGAATCCGGCAATCCCTGGGCCAAACAGTTAGACTTTCAAATTTGTCATATGGAAACGTCACAGGTTCCTCTTCTAAGCGAAAAAAAACAAACGGATATTCTATATTGGCTAGGATGTTTCGGAACGTATAATTCTCGCAATCAGAAGGTTTCTGAGGCCATGATCAGAATCCTAGATCGAGCAGGGGTTACCTATGCTCTATTAGGAGCGGAAGAACAATGTTGTGGAGATTCTGTGAGGCGATTAGGGAATGAAAGGCTCTATCAAGAGTTAGCACAAAAAAATGTGGACACTTTAAACCGTTATGAATTCAAGACAATCCTAACTCACTGTCCCCATTGTTATAACTCCCTAAAGAATGATTATCCTCAGTTCGGCGGGCATTATCAGGTGATGCACCATTCAGAGTTTATCCTAGAGCTTATTAAGTCAGAGAAGCTTAAACTGAAAGAATCTGATAAGCGCAAGGTTACCTTTCATGATCCCTGCTATTTAGGTAGATATAATTCTATTTATAATGCGCCAAGAGAGGTTTTAACTTCGATACCAGGATTAGAAGTGATAGATATGAAAAAGAACAATCGATCAATGGGTTTTTGTTGTGGGGCTGGTGGTGGACGTATATGGATGGGCAATAATAATCAGGAGAAAAAAATAAATAGCCTTCTATTGAAAAAGGCTATGCGAACTGAGCCTGATATTCTTGCCAGCGCATGCTCCTTATGTTTATCAACATTAACTGAAGCCGTTAGCCAGTCAGATGCAGGAATCGAATGCAAGGATATTGCCGAAATAGTACAGGATGCATTATAGCAAATGGACTGAATATAAATAAGCTGTTCTTATCTAATCTAATCTATATCACTAGGGATAACGAACCAGGCTACGAGATACGCTAAAAATCCTGTACCACCGACAAATAAAAGCAGAATTGCAGCAATCCTTATAAGACTGGGATCAACTTCTAAGTACTGGGCCAACCCTCCGCAAACACCACCAAGTTGCTTATCCTGGCTAGATCGATATAAGCGTTTCGACATGCTTTTTCCTCCTCTGCGCTCATTTTACAGCCCATAATTAGTATACTTCTTGGCTGTTTTTATGTCGCTACACTCTTAATACGTATGAGAAGCTGTATATGTTACACATTTATCAGATATCAATCTACTTTTCAATAAAGAAGTTCATAATAGACGAGGAGTGTAATCATTGTTCATCAATTCTAAACTTGCCCAGTTTCCTAAACACTGGCTTGGTGTTGTACAGGTTACTGGAGCTGCTATACTTTGGGGAACGTCAGCAACCTTGGCTAAGCACCTCTTCAATAGTGCTGTTTCGGCATTCGATGTAGCTCAGATGAGACTAACGTTGTCTTTTATACTTTTACTAGTGGTGCTTTCCATCAGTAAACCAATGCTACTACATGTCCGAAGGTCAGATCTTGGCTATCTTGCGATTTTTGGCATTATAGGCTTAGGATTACTTCAATTCACCTATCTTCTGGCACTGAGCTATACGAATGTGGCTACAGCCCTTTTCTTACAGTATACAGCCCCAATCATTATACTGATTGTCGGGTTATTATTGCGAACGGAAGTCCTCACTGGAATCAAACTGGTGGCTTTGAGTACGTCGATTATTGGAGGATATTTAATCGTAGCAGGCACGACTTCAGGCTTTGGGCTGAATCCTTTGGGTGTTATATACGGATTGGCTGCTGCTTGTACATTTGCTTTCTATTCAATGTATGGCAAACGCGGTTTGAAAACATATAACTCTTGGACGCTTTTAGTTTGGGGGATGGGTTTTGGTTCCTTAGTTTGGTGTATATACCAACCACCATGGACGCTGGCTCTGCGCTATGGAGGATTAGCATGGCTGCAATTTTTATACATCGCTGTGGTTGCCACAATTTTACCATTTGGATTATACATTAAAGGATTGCATAATCTTAGTGCCTTTGGCGCGGGGATGATTGGAATGCTTGAACCTGTCGTTGGTGCAATTTCGGCATTTTTCTTTTTGGGAGAATTACTATCATTGACCCAAATTTTGGGAAGTAGTTTGATTTTATTGGGAGTAGCCTTGCTTCAAATGAACGCCCTGAAGCGGAGTGGTGATCAAATCTATCCCCCTAAGCCAGAATTAGCCCTTCGTCAAAGTGGGAACTAGATATCAACAGTGTTAAAATTTAGAGGTTCTTAGAGCCTTATATAGTATAAAAAAGAGAGTTCTTGCGGTTAGAAAAAACGGCAGGAACTCTCTTTTGTCATAATAGTATTTCTTAGGACCATTTTTTAATTCCTTGCATATGCTGTCAATACACACTAAGAAGAAGCATGAATATACACGAAAGTTGTCAGTAAATATTTTCCAAAAAATGAAAGGAAATGTCGTTAGCTAAGAGAATAATTAAGCTATAAGGAGTGGGACCAGAGTGAAGTAGGTGTAAAGTTATTTATGAAGGATACGAAGTTCTTTCTTGAATTGGATGAACTATATCTGTTTAATCGAGGGGAACTGTACCACAGTTACTTAAAAATGGGTGCACATATCCTGGAACAGGGCGGAATCCGTGGAACAAATTTTACTGTTTGGGTGCCTGATGCTGAGCGGGTTTGCCTCGTAGGAGAGTTTAATGATTGGTGTTCCACAGGAAGTTCGATGATTGAAACAGGGAGTAGCGGGGTTTGGTCACTCTTTGTGCCTAAGGATCTCGAAGGACAGTTCTATAAATATGAAGTTCATACCAAGGACGGACGAGTGTTTCTTAAATCTGACCCGTTTGCCTTCTTTACAGAATTAAGACCGGCAACTGCTTCGATCGTTTGGTCACTAGAAGGGATTAAATGGCAGGATCAAGCTTGGATGAAGCATCGAAAAGAGATTAAGGTTAAGGAAATGCCGCTTTTGATATATGAAGTTCACCTGGGTTCCTGGAGAAGGAAAAAGGATGGATCCTTCTATAATTGGAGAACGTTAGCGGTTGAGTTACTAGACTATGTTCTTAAGATGGGGTATACACATATTGAGCTAATGCCTATTGCGGAACATCCCTTCGATGGTTCGTGGGGATATCAAATAACAGGGTATTACTCCTGTACGAGTCGCTTCGGCACCCCAAAAGATTTTATGTTTTTTGTCAATCAATGTCACCTAGCGGGCATAGGGGTTATTCTCGATTGGGTGCCTGGTCATTTTTGTAAGGATGCTCATGGACTAGGGGAGATTAACGGATCACCTGTGTATGAAAATGATAGAAATGAACAATGGGGAACTTACAACTTCAATTTTGAGAAAACTGAGGTTTGGAGCTATTTAATTTCTAATGCAGTGTTTTGGTTTGATAGATTTCACGTTGATGGGTTACGCGTGGATGGAGTCAGTAGTATGCTCTATGCTGACTACGGAAAGCCTGATACATGGAGACGGAACATTCATGGGGGCAGAGAGAATCTTCAGGCAGTTGCTTTTTTGCAGCGCTTAAATGAAGTCGTCTTTCAATATTTCCCCGATGTCCTTATGATTGCCGAAGAATCGACTGAGTGGCCACTTGTATCCTATCCCACAGACGTAAATGGACTGGGTTTTAATTATAAATGGAATATGGGTTGGATGAACGATACCTTGCGATATATAAGTCTCGATTTTCCTTTGCGTAAAGCAAATCATCGATTGTTGACCTTTTCAATGACTTATGCGTTTTCTGAATGTTTCATTTTGCCTCTATCCCATGATGAGGTTGTCCATGGAAAAAAATCGTTAATTGATAGAATGCCGGGGGATTACCTGCAAAAATTTGCTGGACTAAGAGGTTTATTGGGATATTGGATGTGCCATCCGGGTAAAAAACTATTGTTTATGGGTGGGGAATTTGCCCAGTTTATTGAGTGGAATGAAGGGGCGGAACTAGATTGGTTCCTTTTAGACTATGAGATGCACAGAAACCATCAGACCTTTGTAAGGGATCTAAACAAACTTTACATTAATGAAAAGGCCCTCTGGGAAAATGACCAAGATTGGTCAGGTTTTGAATGGATTGATGTGCAAAACCATGAACAGAGCATTTTGATCTTCTGCCGAAAAACACGAAATACCGAGGATTTTCTAATTATCTTAATCAATTTCCAAACCAACTGTTATGAGAATTTTCGTCTTGGTGTCCCCAAGCAAGGAAACTATCAGGAACTATTCAATTCTGATCAAGAGATTTATGGAGGGAACAATTACACTAATCAGTCGTTGCTCAAAGCTGAAAAGGTTTCTTGGCATGGGCAAGGATTTTCAATAATCATTAAGGTTGCTCCCTTAGGATTCATTGTTTTAAAACCAATCTCAAATAGTCAAGAATTGGAGGGACATAATGCATGTTTACCGACAAAGAAAGCTTCAAACAAGCCTATCTGATGAAGTTGATTGAGGGGGAGGGAATCACTGCTGATGAAGCGACCCCTTGGGATAAATTTGTAGCCTTAGTCATGTTGCTCAAAGAAAAAATGAGCTATTACCGAGCTATTAACAAAAATTCTATCTCCCAAGGAAAACAAATCTACTACTTTTCAATGGAGTTCTTAATTGGCAAACTTCTGCATAACTATCTGGTTAACTTTAAGATAGAGAATCTTGTACGAGAGGGTTTGTTAGAGCTGGGTATTAATCTTGATGAACTCTTAGAGCAAGAATCTGATCCTGGTTTGGGTAACGGAGGATTAGGGAGACTGGCGGCGTGTTTTCTAGATTCCATGGCTTTCTTAGGAATAGATGGACATGGCAACGGAATTCGCTATAAGTATGGATTATTTGAACAAAAGATTGTCTCAGGCAATCAAGTAGAAATAGCTGACAATTGGTTAAAAAATGGTTTCCCTTGGGAAATTAGAAAGCCGGATAAAGCGGTTATTGTTAAATTCAAAGGAACGGTGCGACCCGAACTTAAAGATGGGCGGGTTGTGTTTAATCACGAGAACTATGAACCGGTTTTGGCGGTGCCTTATGATGTACCCATTATGAGCTATAATAATCCCAGCTATATAAACAATTTAAGGTTATGGAGTGCAGAAACAATTTGCAGTGAACTTGATTTGGCCTGCTTCAACCGTGGGGAATTTAATCAGGCTACAAGTTTTAAGTCAGAAGTTGAAGCGATTTCATATATCCTCTATCCGGATGATAGTAGTCGTGCGGGAAGAGAGTTAAGGCTAAAACAAGAATACTTTTTTGTGGCAGCAGGGTTAGGGACTATTGTACGAAGCTATAAGAAAAAGAACGGTTTAAGTTCCTTACATGACTTCTCAAGGCGTGTTTCAGTTCATATCAATGATACTCATCCAGTTTTATGTATCCCCGAATTAATGCGTATATTAATCGATGAAGAAGGTATGGGATGGGATGAGGCTTGGAATATAACCGTCAACACCATGTCCTTTACCAATCACACGATCATGCCTGAAGCCATGGAAAAATGGCCCATCGATATGGTCAAAACTCTTTTGCCTCGGATCTTTATGATTATTGAAGAGATTGATCGAAGATTCAAAGAAGATTTAGTTGAACGTTTTATGGATGATGAGGAAGTAGTAAGTAACACCCATATATTAAAAGATGGGTATATCTTGATGGCTAACTTAGCCATTATCGGCAGCTCATCTGTCAACGGGGTTGCGCAATTGCACACTAAAATTCTTAAAAATGAAGTGTTTAAAGACTACTTTAGAGTTTTTGGGTATAAATTTAATAATAAGACCAATGGGGTTAATCACAGGCGATTTCTTTTGGCCGCTAATCCTAAACTGTCTCATCTAATCTCAGAAGCAATCGGACCAAATTGGAAGGAAGATGCTGGGGAACTCAAGAAACTTCAGGCCTTCAAGGAGGACCAGAGTTTTTTGGAACAGCTCGCCAAAGTGAAGTACGAAAACAAATGCCGATTGGCCGACAGGGTCAATTCTAACTATGGGATTATTCTCGACCCTGAGTCAATTTTTGATGTTCAAGTAAAACGAATTCATGCTTATAAACGGCAATTGCTCAACGTCCTAAAGATCATGCATTTATACAATAAGGGTGTGAATGAACCTCAGGGGTTGTCGGGGTCCCAAACGTTTATCTTCGGTGGAAAAGCAGCTCCAGGCTATCACTATGCTAAAACCATTATTAAATTAATAAATTGTCTTAGCAAAAAAATCGAGCAGGATTCAAGGGTTTGTCAGAACTTAAAAGTTGTTTTTTTGGAGAATTTCAATGTATCCCAAGGGGAGTTGATTTATCCAGCAGCAGACATTAGTGAACAGATATCCACTGCCAGCAAAGAAGCCTCAGGAACTGGAAATATGAAATTCATGATGAACGGGGCTCTTACCTTAGGTACGTTAGATGGGGCTAATGTGGAAATTAAAGAGGCAGTTGGAGAGGAGAATATTTTCATCTTTGGGCTTACTGCTGAACAAGTATTAGATTACACCCGTAATGGTGGGTATAAACCCTGGGATGAATACCACGAGCACTCTGATATACGAAGGTGTGTTGATCAATTGAACGCTGGTTTTTTCGATAATATGGGGGATGAATTCAGGACATTATACGATTCTCTAATGATCTATAATGATGAATTTTTTATCCTAAAAGATTTCCCCTCATACATCCAAACCCATGATAAACTCCAATCTCTATATTTGAGTCAAAAGGATTGGAATAAGATTTCCTTGCTGAATATTGCAAATTCTGGAGTATTCTCCAGTGATAGAACGATAAGAGAGTACGCGGATTGGATATGGAAAATTCGCTACCGTACCATTAATAGAATTTCTTCGACCTGAACACTATTAGCTAATAGTTCTAGATTCTTAAGGGGGAGGGATAATGTATGAAAAGGCAGGAATGTATTGCCATGCTATTGGCTGGTGGGCAAGGAAGTCGATTAGGAGGTTTAACAAAAAATCGTGCAAAACCAGCGGTTTCTTTCTGTGGTAAGTATCGTATTATAGACTTCACTTTGAGTAATTGCACAAATTCAAACATTAACACAGTTGGTGTTCTCATTCAGTATAAGCCATTTCTGCTCAATTCATATATTGGCTTGGGTTCAGCCTGGGACTTAGATAACCCTTTTGGCGGAGTCCATATCCTTCCCCCTTTTCTCGGAGAAACTGAAGGAAGTTGGTATAACGGAACAGCTAATGCCGTGTACCAGAATTACGAGTTCATCGATTATTATGATCCGGAATATGTGATTATCCTTTCAGGAGATCATGTCTATAAAATGGACTATACGGATATGTTGAGGTTTCATAAAGAGAAGAAATCGGAAATAACTCTCGCCACGATTCAAGTGCCATGGGAGGAGGCTTCCCGGTTTGGGATTTTAACGATAGATACAGATGCCAGGATTACTAAATTTACGGAAAAGCCAGCTGAACCAGACAGTAATCTGGCTTCGATGGGGGTTTATATCTTTAACGGTTCAACACTTAAACAAGCGTTAATTGCCGATAAGGGAGATTACCTATCGCAAAACGATTTCGGAAAAAACATCATTCCCCATCAACTCAAACAGAAGAAACGAGTCTATGCCTATAAATTTAATGGGTATTGGCGAGATGTCGGTACTATTGAAAGCTATTACCAGGCTAATATGGAGTCCTTAAGAGATGGACACTTCCTTAACATTTTTGATCCCAAGTTTAGGATCTTTTCTAATGAAGATATTTTCCCTCCACACTTTGTGGGGGAAACAGCTAAGATAGAGAATAGTTTAATTTGTAATGGGTGCATTGTGCATGGGAACATCATTAATTCAATCTTAGCCCCGGGGGTTTATGTGGGTGAAGGGGTAGAAATTAAGGATTCAATTGTATTACCTTATGTAAAAGTGCACAAAGGATCAAAGATTTATCGGACGATTGTTGGAGAAAATGCGGAGATTATGAGTCACTGTATTATTGGTGCGGAGGGAAACATCTCTCCTGCGCAAGAAGGGATAGCAGTTATCGAAGATTTTCATCAGGTTCCTGAAGGAACTGTTATAGATGCTGGTATGAATGTCTACAGGAGTCGGTAGATTTAAAGGGGGAAATTTGATGTCAAACGCTATAGGGATAATTTTTGCTAATAGCGGATCTGACAACTTGCAAGGGCTTGCCTTAGAACGACCAATAGCGGCTGTTCCCTTTGGAGGCAGATACCGTATTCTCGATTTTGCCTTATCGAGCATGGTCAATTCTGGGATCAGGACGATTGGATTAGTTACACCTCACCAATATCGACCGCTTTTAGATCATTTAGGGGCTGGAAAGGACTGGTTTCTAGAACGTAAAGACGGAGGTTTGTTTATCTTACCGGGAGTTATGCATGCCTTGACAGGAAACAAACATACATTTTGCATTAAAGACTTAGAGAATAACTTGGAATACTTACAGAAGGATTTTGTTGAAAATGTGCTCATTAGCAGTGGGGATCAAATCTTTAATATAAATTTTAGAGATACCCTAGAAGAGCACAAGGACAAGCATGCAGATGTTACCCTGATTTACAAAGATAATAATAACTCTGACAACGACCCTAATAGTGAAATTTTCCTAGAGTTAGACGAAGATAGAAGAGTCTCAAATATTCAAGATAAAAACGGAGTCGAAGGAAATGACCTTAGCCCTTCTCAATTTGTGAATATTTTACTCATACGTCGTGAACTATTGTTAGAAATTATTAAGAAATACAGTTCTTTTGGGTGTATAGACTTAATGACGATTATTGCTGTCAATCGAGGAGTTCTCAAAGTCTTTGGCAGTCCTACAAGTTCACTAATAAGTACAATTCGTACGATAAAGGATTACTATGACCGAAGTATGGATCTATTAAACTTAAACGTTCGTGAACAATTATGGTTGGGTGTGGATCGCACCCATACTAAAATTGTGGACAATCCCCCTACTAAATACACATCTAAGGCAAAGGTACAGAATTCTTTGATTGCCAGTGGATGTACCATAGCAGGAGAAGTCATAAACTCCATTGTTTTTCGTGGGGTAATTCTTGAGCAAGGATGTAGAATTCAAAATAGTATCATCATGCCGAAATGTCATATTTATGCCAATGCACAAACAAACTTTACAATTCTTGATAAATCAGTAAGAGTCCATGGAGAAAATGTCTTAAAAGGAAGTGAGTCTCACCCTTTGGTGATTCTCAAAAAAACAGTGATCTGAAAGGTGGGAGAGTATGCAACTGGTTTTTGTAACTGCAGAGGCAGATCCGTTTGCTAAAACCGGTGGTTTAGGAGAAGTTGCTGGTTCATTACCAGCTTTCTTGCATAAACAGGGTATTGATGTACGGGTTATTATGCCGAAGTATAGTAATATCTCCGCAGAATTTAAAAAGGAGTTCAATCATCTTGCTCATTTTGATGTCCCGGTCGCTTGGCGTAAACAATACTGCGGCCTGGAGGAGATGGTCTACAATGGAGTTCCTTACTATTTTATTGACAACGAGTACTACTTTACACGCCCTCAAGTCTATGGAGAATATGACGATGCAGAGCGATTTGCCTTTTTCTCACGGGCTGCTCTTGAGAGCTTAATACACATCCCAGGGTTTAAACCTGATATCCTGCATTGCCATGATTGGCATACAGCATTAATTCCGCTTATGCTGAAAGAGTTCTATAATCGGCAGCCCCTCTACTATCCCATAAAAACAGTCTTTACGATTCATAACCTGAAATATCAGGGGGTTTTTCCTAAGGATGTACTGGGAGATGTTGTAGGACTTGGAATGGACTTTTATAAGGAAAATGGCTTAGAATTTCATGGGGCGATCAATTTCATGAAGGGTGCGCTATTGTATGCAGATCAGATTACGACGGTAAGCCCGACCTATGCTGAGGAAATTCAAAATCCTTTTTATGGGGAAAACCTGGATGGTCTGTTAAGAAAACGAAGAGAATTCCTAACGGGTATTCTGAACGGCATTGACTATGAGGCCTATAATCCATTGAATGATTCTCATCTTGTAATGCCTTTTCATGACTTGGATGTTGCTAAGAAAGAAAACAAAAAACATATCCAAACTCTTATGGGACTGCCGGTTAGAGAAGATAGTGCTGTACTAGGGATGGTAAGCCGACTCGTCGACCAAAAAGGCTTGGATCTCTTGGCCCATGTTCTTGAGGAACTACTGGAACTGGACATTCAAATGGTAATCTTGGGTACAGGGGAACATAAATACGAAGAAATGTTAAAATCTTATGCTTCAAACTATCCAGAGAAACTTGCTATACGATTGGAATTTTCCGATCAACTAGCCCATCAAATCTATGCTGGAGCGGATATGTTTCTTATGCCCTCACGATTTGAACCCTGCGGTATAGCGCAAATGATAGCTATGCGTTATGGTACCATACCAATTGTACGTGAAACCGGAGGATTAAAAGATACAGTCTTTGCGTATAACGATATTACTGGAACAGGAAATGGATTTAGCTTTATGAATTATAACGCCCATGAATTACTATTCACAGTGCAACGTGCCTTGAGTATCTATCAAGAAAACAAGTCTATCTGGAACAATCTACGCCTAAGGGGCATGGAACGTGATTTCAGTTGGAACCGATCAGCCGAAGCTTACGTCGAAATCTACAAGTCCTTATTGCACATTTCCTAACGCCCAAAAATGACAAGGTATAGGTGAGAAAGTATGGATTTTAAGGCGTTTCATGATTCTCATGATTTGTTTTACCGTGAACCATTTGGTGCAGTTAACTGTGATCAGCGAGTCACCATTCGCTTAAGCACCTTTTCCCCAGAACCTATTGAAGCTTGCATTCTTCGGCTCTGGGAAACAGACCATGAAATGACTAATCTCATGCATCAAACTGTCGAGAAGAGTATTCATAAATCTGCATATAAATTAGTTGAAGACTCTACTGAGGAAGAAACCTATGAGGTTGAGTATAGAGTGCCTTACACCCCTGGACTAATCTGGTACTACTTTATTATTAAAACAGGCTCTCGAACCTATTATTATGGAAATAACCTAAATAGTCTGGGTGGGGAAGGAAGTCTCTGGGAACAAGAACCACCGGCCTATCAAATTACAGTTCATAAGCCGATTGAAGTCCCTGAGTGGTATAAGCGAGGGGTAATGTATCAGGTTTTTGTGGATAGGTTTTTTAATCCTCACCAAACCAGGTTCAACGACTGCCCCAAAAGGAATGCTCTGCTGCATGCCAATTGGTCTGATCAACCAATCTATATTAAGGACGAACAGGGCAGAGTAACTGATTGGGACTTTTTTGGAGGCAACCTGCAAGGAATCCTTGAAAAGTTGCCCTACTTTCAAGAATTAGGGATTAGTATTCTTTACTTTAACCCTATTTTTGAAGCCTCTAGTAATCATAAATATGACACAGCTAATTATCTCAATATCGATCCGATGTATGGAAACGATTTAGTGTTCAAAGACTTGCTCAATACAGCGAAACAATATGGAATTGCTATTATTCTTGATGGGGTCTTTAGTCATACAGGTAGTGATAGTATCTATTTCAATAAATACGGCAACTATCCAGGCGTCGGTGCCTATCAATCGACAGATTCTCCCTACTTTACCTGGTACAAATTCAAAGGGAACCGTGACGTGTATGAATCCTGGTGGGGGGTTGATGCCCTTCCAGAAGTGAATGAAATGGACGCTTCCTACAGACAATTTATTTATGGTTCGGAAAATAGTGTTATTCGCAAGTGGCAAAGCCTAGGTGTTGCCGGTTGGAGGTTAGATGTCGCTGATGAACTCCCTGATGAATTTATTCAGGAACTTCGGCAAGCCATTAAAGGCATTAACCCCGATGCTGTGTTAATTGGGGAAGTGTGGGAAGACGCTTCAAATAAAATTAGCTATGCTAAACCTCGTCAGTATTTTCTCGGAGATGAACTAGATGGGACGATGAACTATCCTTTCCGGGATAGCTTCTTGCGCTTTATTCTCGGTCAGAGTGATTCCAAAGATCTTCATCAAGAAGTGATGAGCTTATTCGAAAACTATCCACGAGAAAATTTCTATGCTGCCATGAACTTGATTGGTACTCATGATACCATACGTATTTTAACCCTTTTAGGAGAAGCACCACCAGAACAGAGCTTGACAAAGTCAGAGCAGAGGACCTTTAGGCTTTCATCAACTGCACGGCAATTAGCTGTCCAGAGGCTCAAACTCTTAAGTTTAGTTCAAATGACCTTTCCTGGAGTTCCCAGTATATATTATGGAGATGAAGCAGGTGTGGAAGGATACGCCGATCCATATAACCGGGGAACCTATCCCTGGGGCAGGGAAGATAATGAAATTATTGCTTGGTATCGGCGATTACTGCGCATGCATGCAGAATATGAGGTGCTCCAAACGGGTGATTTTAAATCACTGTCTTTGGATGCTGATGTTTATGCTTTTAAGCGTGTAGGGGATGATGAAGAGATTTGTGTCCTTATTAATCGCCATCGAGAGGAATCAAAAACCGTTGACCTCAGTCAAAGACTTAAACTTCCGTCTTCTACGTTTGTTATTGACTTAATCGATGGCGAAGAGCTCGATGCGGAAACGCTTCGTGCTTTGCCTATCAATGCTCTAAATGGAAGGGCGCTGCTTATCAAAAAGAATCCGCCTCAGGATCTGCAGCTTCAACCTTCATGTGGAGTTTTATTACATATAAGTTCCTTGCCCTCTGATTGGGGGTTGGGGGATTTAGGAAAAGAAGCCTATGACTTTGTCGATTTCTTAGCAGAATCAGGGCAATCAATGTGGCAGATCCTACCACTAAATCCTGCGGGAGTAGGGGATTGTCCTTATCAAAGTGAGTCAGTGTTAGCAGGAAACTCGATGTTTATCAGTCTTGATCATTTGATTCAGGAGGGTCTCTTAGATCTAACTGAGACTCGAGATAAATACAATCATTTAATAGAAATTGGACTCAGAGAAAGTTTATTAAACGAAGCGCTTAAAGAATTAAAGAGCTCTTTACTCAAAGAAGCTTACCGAATATTTTTAGAGCAAATTACAAACAGAGACAATTCTTCAATCTATGAAAGTTCGGAACATCTATTTCCTAAAGACTCAGACTATTTATCGCGAGAAAACTATGCGAAGTTTAAAAGGAAACATCAAGAGTGGCTTGAGGATTATGCTCATTTTCGTGCACTAAAGGTTCATTTCAATAATACCCCCTGGTTTGAATGGGACTCGGAGATTGCTTTGCGCGAAACCGAGGCCTTAGCTAAGTATTCTTTGCTGCTCTGTGAAGAGATCGGATTTATAGAATTTATTCAATATACGTTCTTTTATCAATGGGATAAGCTTAAAACTTACGCTAAGAGTAAGGGTATTAAAATGATTGGGGACATACCTCATTTTGTAGCTGCTGATAGTTGCGATGTTTGGGTTAATCGCAAGCTGTTCATACTCGATGAACAGGGGAGAATTGCTAAAACCGCAGGGGTACCTCCCGACTATTTCAGCAAGACAGGACAATTATGGGGGAACCCAGTTTATAATTGGGGTGCTCATGAAATAACGGAGTATGCTTGGTGGAAAATGCGCTTAAAGTTAGGGCAAGAGCAATTTGACTACATTCGCTTGGATCATTTTCGTGGTTTTGAAGCTTTTTGGGCGGTGGATACTAGTGAAGAGACAGCAGAAAAGGGACGTTGGATCAAAGGACCGGGGAAACGTTTTTTTGAAAGTATTTATACCACCTTTAGGAACTGTCCATTTATTGTTGAAGACTTGGGGGTTATAACTACTGAGGTTAATATTCTCAAACAATTGTTTGGCTTTCCCGGAATTAAGGTCCTTCAGTTTACTCCACTCAAAGAAGTATCAAAAACGGAGACAAATTTCGTTTACTATACAGGTACCCATGATAATAATACCTTGTTAGGCTGGTATGAGAAGAAGAATTCCTCAGGTGAAGGCAAGTTTGACAGAACTCACTTGCAGAATCAAACAATCGACCAACAAGTTATCCGACAAGCCTGCAGACGGTCCATTGAGGAGGTCTATCTGAGTCAAGCGGTGTGGGTTATCTTACCAATGCAAGATATTTTGGGCCTGGGTGAAGATGCCCGTATGAATGTACCAGGAACGATCTATGGAAATTGGAAGTGGCAGATGGCTAAAGAATATAATAGCGGTGAACTAAAGATTTGGCTGCGAACCTTAGCGGAAAAAGCTAAGAGATAAAGTGACAACTGAAATTTGACATTAAAGGTATTTCATAGAATAATGTGTAGTAGGATTTAATTGCATAAATTTAACATACTAGTAAAGATAGTATGGAAAAATGGAGAGAAGAATTTGAAACACTTTATCGGAATTTTCCTAAAAGGCTTACTTGTAATAGCTCCTATAGCACTAACCTTCTATATTCTCTATAAAATGTTTTTAGTAACGGATGGATTATTTAAGGGTGTACTAGAGAAGGCAGGACTATATTTTCCCGGATTTGGAGTGATCGTAACACTTACTGCAATTTTTCTAGTGGGTTTACTGGCCTCAAACTGGCTTACGAATCGCTTATTAGATTACTTGGATAAAGTTCTCATTAAAGTTCCCTTACTTGGTACTATTTATGGAGTTATAAAAGACACTGTTAATTCCTTTTCTGCAAATAAAAAAGGCTTTTCCCGTTTAGTCATGGTTCATATGTCTAATGAACTTAAACTCTTAGGATTTCTTACAAATGATGAAGAAAGCGCATTTATTCCTAAAGACTATGTGGCGGTCTACTTAATGCAGTCAATGCAATGGGCCGGGAATCTGATTGTTGTGCCCAAAGATCAGGTTCAACTTCTGGATGTCTCCTCTGAAGAAGCCTTGAAGTTTATAGCCTCTGCGGGGCTTTTAAGTAAAAAAGCCGGTGTAGACTAAACTCTGAACGATAGATGGACGAAAACATAGTGTTAGAGATAATAGGGAAGAGGTCACATCTAAAAGGCTTGCCTAATAAATAGACAAGCCTTTATTTCTTGCTTAAAGATTTAGATAAGAATGTTATTTTTTATTCAGGAAGAAATGTTGCACAGTCTGTCATTTCAGTGGTACTAGCATTAGGAGACTGGACTTCGATTTTCTCTGCATAGCAGTGATCTCCGGAACCATAATAATGGCAGGTATTGACTACGCATTTAATCCCATTGTTTGGCTGAGACATTTTGTTAACTCTTTCTGGCATCTGTAGCCCTCCTTAAAGTAAATTCCTAGTCTAATATCTCCGAAAAAATATGTTTTTATGTAGCGAAATTTAGAAATCGTTATAAAGGGTAAGCTAATAGAGATTAGAATATATAAATTAACATGCACTTTCGCCTATAGTTCGAATAAAAGGAGAGGAAACTAAAATGGACATAAACAAACTCACTCATAATAAATTAGGACCTTTTCAAGAGATTGCTAAGGAGTATATGAACGATAAGAAAAAATCTATAGGTCTTCTTAATGAAGCTCTGAGAAAGGCTAACACAAAGCGAGGTGCACTAGGTGAAGCATGGGAGAAATTCCAGCTTTTATTCGGAGTGTTTAAAGACTGGATAAATGGCAACTATAAGGAAATGCCTACACGCTCGCTTCTCATGATTGTCCTTGGCATCGTCTATTTTGTGTCCCCCATCGACGGGGTATTCGATTATATCCCTTTTGCAGGCTTGGTTGATGACGCCGCCGTAGCCGGCTTTGTTATATCCCAAATAAGTGCTGATCTTGAACGATATAAGCTCTGGAAAGGACAAGTCGAATCTGCCTCTCGTGTTAACCCTGATCAAAAACAATAATTGACATTTGGCATAGAAATGTAATAAACTATATTATACCTAAAAATGAGAGGATGGTTTTTTTGTTAAATGTGTCTGTAATGGTGATTTTCAACTAAACAGTTGAGAGAGGTTACTTTATAAAACGTAGGTGTTAAACCTGCTTTTTTAAGTGCACCTTTCTGAAAGCGCAAACCTTTGCGTTTTTGGATAACGCCTTACAGATTACGTCCTACAATAACCATTTGAGTTATAGCAGTGTCACCCTTTGTCGATAAGGTCAACAAAGCTGACATTGAAACTATGGCGATTATTATCGTATAGTTTTGTAGAGTGTAACAGGCATGTCCTGTTGCACTCTATTTATTTTTCTCAATAGCGTTATGTGATTTTATACGTCAGTTGAAAATCACTGCCCACAGGAGTATTCTGCGTATTTTTGGGAATCAAATGAATCCTAAAAATAAGGTAATCTCTCTTGTGGGCATTTTAATTGTTATAGGGAGGATTTTTGATGAACGCAAACAATACATTGGAATTTAATATTATACTTGAAACTTTAGCCCAACACGCACTTTCTCAAAAGGCAATGGAAAAATTGCTCTTACTAAAGCCATTTTTAAATGAACGAGAGTGCAAATCCAAAATTCAGGAAACAACAGAGGCCCGCAAAATTTTAGAGGGTATAGGTACGCCGCCCCTAGCCTCAATGAAAGAGCTGGATAAAATTCTGGACCTAACAGTAAAAGGAGCTATGCTGATCCCGGAACAGCTCACAAGTATCTGTGGGTTTATTTCTTCCTGCAAAAGAATGAAGAAATATCTTGAAAAGGCTGAAGCTTTCGATACGGATATAGGGTTTTATGGTCATTCTTTCAGTCCGCTGAATATGCTTTTTGAGGAAATTGAGCGCTGTATAAGAAATGAAGCGGTTGATGATGGTGCTTCTCCAGTCCTTCGTGATATACGAAGAAAAATAGAAAACACAAAATCTGCCGTTAAACTAAAGCTTGAAGGTATACTTCGCAGTAAAAAGGAATGGTTTACAGATGGATACGTTACCATCCGTAATGGTCGGTTTGTCTTGCCGGTTAAAAAGGGCTATAAAAATCAGTTAAGCGGAACAGTCATTGATACTTCAAGTACTGGCAGCACCTGTTTTATTGAGCCCACTGCAGTGAGAAAGCTGCAGGAGGAATTAGCGGTTTTGCAAATTGACGAAGATAATGAGATTCGAAAAATATTATACACCCTTACAGTACTTGTTGAAGAGCATATTAATGAGTTGAGAATAAACAAGGACTGCATGGAAGCATTAGACTTTATATTTGCCAAAGCAAAGCTGTCTATCGAGATGAAAGCAGTTCCTGTGTCCATCACAACGGAACGAGAAATCATCATAAAGCAAGGAAGGCACCCTTTATTAAAGCCAGATCTATGCGTTCCCCTTGACTTTGAAATCAGAGGGGGGATGGGTGATGACGCTATTAACGGTGTAGTGATTACTGGGCCAAATACCGGGGGTAAAACCGTTGCCTTAAAAACCATTGGCTTACTGTCAATGATGGCCCAAAGTGGACTTCATGTTCCTGTGTCGGACGGCAGCGTATTTTGTATGCACAATAACATTTTTTGCGATATCGGGGATGGGCAAAGTATTTCCGAAAATCTATCTACTTTTTCGTCCCATATCCAAACTATTGTAAGTATTTTAAAAGGGGTATCAAGGGAAAGTCTCGTTTTGCTTGATGAATTAGGCTCCGGTACAGACCCTGCTGAGGGAATGGGGCTGGCAATCGCAATTTTAGCGGAATTAAATCAAAGAGGCTGTCTTTTTGTTGCCACTACTCATTACCCCGAAATAAAGGACTTTGCCAAGAACACCAAAGGACTTATGAATGCCCGAATGGAGTTTGATCGAGAAAACTTACAGCCGTTATACAAGCTGCAAATTGGCGAGGCAGGAGAAAGCTGTGCCTTATACATTGCCCAAAGATTGGGTTTTCCGGGGCATATGCTGAAGCGAGCCCAAATGGAAGCCTATGGCGGCAGATCCTCTGGGTCAAACGATGTACCAATAATTCTGTTAGATGGGGATAACCCCAGGTTAGATACTGTTTCCTACAGCAAAATTCAAAAAGAAATTCTGAAGAAAAAGTCACCCTCACGGAGCGAAAGCTTCAATATAGGCGACTGTGTGAGGGTTTACCCTCAAAAATGCCTGGGCATTATTTACAAGAGGACCAATGAAAAAGGCGAGCTTGGCGTGCAGATCAAAGATAAGAAGCAACTGATTAATCACAAGCGGCTTAAGCTTTTTCTTCCTGCCAGCGAACTCTATCCGGAGGATTATGATTTTTCGATTATTTTCGATACAGTGGCAATCCGCAAGGCCAGACACCAATTAGAAAAAGGGCACGATGTAGTGCTAGAATATGAGGAGGATTAAAATTTCAACAGGATTATTATGTAGCTTCTGATGCGGAAAGTTGACGTAGGGTATGACTGCTGTGTGAATTCTAATAAGGTAAGTCGAGGTACTATATACTTCGGCTTACCTTTTTGAATTGTAAAGAAGAGCAATGTTTGTTCAGGGGATCTATAAATTAGAAAAGTCAAAATATTTAATTATTAAACAAGGATATTACTAACCGTTATAGAATAATATGTAGACTGAAAAATATAGGAATTAAGTTAGAATGTGGGTGAAAGTAAGAGGATGTCAGTATCTAAATTATCGTCACCGATGTCTGAATTAAAGATTAATCAATCCTATGTCCAAAAAATTGCTGAAGTTATTGCAGCAGTCATTGAATTTGAAGTTGCTATTATTGATAAGAACTTAGAAGTTATTGCGGGTACTGGAAACTATAAGAGCGAAATTGGTTTTGTTTATGGAAAAGGATCTATAACAGGGCAGATCATTCATAGTGGTGATAATTTTATCTTAGATGATGAACCTCTCCATCATGATATTTGCCGAGAATGTAATCAGAATGTTATATGTAAGCTTAAATCAGGAATCATGTCTCCTATATTATGGAACGATAAAGTCATTGGCACACTTTCAATTTTTGCCTTCGATGATAAGCAAAAAAACGAGTTGCTAACTAACCGTGATAAGTTTCTAGATTTTCTTATGAAAATTTCGGCTCTAATAAGCAGTAAAATAGGAGAGAATGAAATGCATGCTCGCCTTTCCTTGATGGCAAATCAATTCAGCGCAGTCATTAATTCTATTGTCGAGGGCCTTATAGCTATAGATCAAGCAGGTTTTATTACGGACATTAACAAGTCTGCGGAAAAGCTATTAAATATTTCTTCTCTGGAAGCATGTGGGCAACATATCAGTGATATTTTTCCGGAATTTTCAGCTCCCAAAGTGCTTAAATTTGGACAACAATATGCTGAACAAGAAATCAAGTATAAGAATAAGGATGAAATAAGCCTATTTATTAGTACTATTACACCGATAAAAAAGGATCAACATATTATTGGTCTGGTTATTTCCTTCCGAACTATCCGTGAGATGCGCAAGTTAGCAGGTCGATTGATTAGAGAAGACCGCAAATATTCTCTCGATGGGATATTAGGGACAAGTAATTGCATGACCATGCTAAAACAAAAAATGCAGCTTGTCGCTGGGACTGACTCGACAATTTTGATTACTGGGGAAAGCGGAACTGGTAAAGAGCTATTTGCGAGAGCAATTCACGAAGAAAGTCATCGCAAAAACGGTCCATTTATCGCCATAAACTGCGGGGCTATTCCAGAAACTCTCTTAGAGAGCGAACTTTTTGGGTATGAAGAGGGAGCATTTACTGGGGCTAGTCGAGGTGGTAAACCAGGGAAATTCGAACTGGCGAATGGCGGCACAATATTTCTCGATGAGATTGGCGACATGCCAATGCATCTTCAGGTGAAGTTGTTACGGGTACTCCAAGAAGTCGAAATTGAACGGATCGGAGGAGTAAAACCTGTATGGGTCGATGTCCGGATTATTGCCGCAACAAATCGCAATCTTGAAGAAATGATCAAAGAGAAACTATTTAGAAGTGATCTCTTTTATAGATTAAGTGTTATTCCTTTTTATGTTCCTCCTTTGCGCGAAAGGAAAGAAGATTTAATTCTTCTTCTCCATCATTTTTTAGATAAGTATAATCTAATATTAGGGAAACAGGTAACTGGTTTTACACAAGAAGTCCAGAGAAAAATGCTCGCCTACCCTTGGTTGGGGAATGTCAGGGAACTGGAAAATGCCGTTGAGTATGCAGTAAATATAGCCACCAAAAATGTTATCGACAGCTCTTTTTTGTCTTCCCGAGTCAATGATTATTTTGAGCATAATGCCAGTTTATCAACGAGTGATAATCAATTAACGCTAGCCGAGCAAGAGAAACATGCGATTGAAACTGCGTTGAAAAAGTTCGGTAATACTCGTAAAGCTAAAGAAAAAGCTGCCGATAGCTTAGGCATGAGTCGATCTACTTTTTACAGAAAGATAAAAAACCTAGGTTTAAACACAAAAGTTCCAAATAGAATAACAATCTCAAATTAAGATAATTCACAAAAGCTTTTCGGATAGTTATAAATCTATCCGAAAAGCTTTTTCTATTAATTATCATTATTCGTCAACTCTTGCTTCAAATGGGAGCTATTACGTTTATTTGTAAAAATATTTGAAAATAAATTGCTTTGTCTTTTGATATTGAAATTGTACCACTGTTAAAATCCTAAAACAGGACTATCAAATCCTATTTTAGGATAATTAGGAATCGAGAATCCAATTGGTTTTTAGAATTTTAGCAATATGAAAATCTCAAATTAAGATTATTACATTTTGCTTATAACCCTTGACAGGCTAATAACCGAGATTATTCGTATTTTACTAATTGGCACAATTTTTGCAATAGTCAAACATAACAAACAAGCGCAATTAATTAAACAGGGGAGGTAGAAAAAGAAATGCCAAATAATTATGAAGAACTTTCTCAAAGCATTATTAGTGGTCAATTAGACCGAGTAAAATCCCTCACTCAACAGGCTATTGGAGCTGGGGATAATCCTGTTGATATTATCAACCAAGGATTAATACCAGGGATGAGTGTCGTGGGAGCACGGTTTAAGTCCGGTCAAATGTATGTACCGGAAGTCCTAATGTCGGCACGGGCCATGGATGCTGGAATGCAGCTCGTTAAACCTTTAATTTTAAGTGAAGATATCCCTTCAGCCGGTAAAGTGGTCATTGGAACAGTCAAAGGAGACCTCCATGATATTGGTAAGAACTTAGTCAGCATGATGCTGGAGAGTGCCGGGTATACGGTCATTAATGTCGGAGTGGATGCAGGACCAGAAAAGTTCTTACATGCGGTAAAAGAACATCAGCCGGGAGTCATCGGAATGTCCGCCCTGTTAACAACAACCATGCTGGCCATGAAGGATACTATTGAACTTCTTAAAGAAGAGGGCCTGCGGGATAGAGTAAAAGTAATCATTGGCGGTGCCCCCATATCTCAGGATTTCGCCGATGAAATTGGCGCCGATGGGTTTGCCCCGGATGCAGGCTCTGCCGCGGATCTTTGCAAGAAACTTCTAGCCTAATAGTTTAAGGAAGGAGAGTGTGTGACTTTGTCAAAAAGCCAATACGTAAGGGCCAACTATCAAGTTAACGCAACACCACAATTGAAAATGTTAAGTGATGACCAATGTGAAAATATCTTGAATGGTGCCCTCGAGGTGCTGGAGCGAACAGGTGCGGAGATACACAGTGAAGAGGCTTTAGAGATTTTCAAAAAAGGAGGATGCTGGGTTGACGGAAACATAGTGCGTTTCCCGTCGCACCTAGTCGAATGGGCGATTCGCAGTGCACCTTCACGAATTGTTATTTCGAATCAAAAGGGTGAAAGAACCTTGTTCTTGGAAGGGCAAAACGTTTACTATGGTCCAGGTCCCACGAATACCTACACCATTGACCCATTTACAGGAGAACGACGTCGTCCCAGGAAGTCCGATACGGTACGGGCTGCAAAAGTCATCGATGCCTTGCCTAATATCTCCTATGCCATGGATTGCGGAACAGTCATGGATGTAACCCCTACGTTATCTGATGTACATGCCTTTCAAGCTATGCTGGAAAACACGAACAAACCCATAATCCACTGGGGTTTCGGTATTGATCAGTATCAGGACATCATTGATATGGCTGCAGTTGTGGCAGGCGGACTAGAAGCCCTGCAAAAGAATCCATTTATTCTCCTTTACTCAGAGTCCAGCCCTCCTTTAAGACATTCAGCTGAGGCTATTGATAAAGCAATCTTTGCAGCCAAGAACAATATCCCCATTGTTTATACCCCCTGTACCTTTGCAGGAGGTGTGGCTCCTGCAACCATGGCAGCAACTCTCGTGATCGCTGTTGCTGATTCCTTGGTCGGACTGGTGGCGGGTCAATTAGTACGTAAAGGTTCAGGCTTTGTAATGGGTGGATTAATTTCCACAATGGATATGTCAAGTACTATTCTGTCCTACGGTGCCGCAGAATTAAGCTTGCTTTCCGCCGGATTAACGGCAGTCGCTCGCTATATGAAAATACCAATGTTCAGCACAGGTGGTTGTACAGATTCCAAAGTCATTGATACCCAGATGGGACTCGAAGCTGCATTTTCGATCTTGGTCGCAGGCTTAAGCGGCGCAAATCTTATTCACGACTGCAGTTATATGGAGTATGGTGCAACATCATCCTTAGAACTTATGACCATGGACGATGAAATCATTGGCATGGTGAAACGAATTTTAGAGGGTGTTAAGGTTGACGATGAACACTTAGCGCTTGATGTCATCAATAAAGTTGGTCCGGGAGGCCACTACTTAGCTGAAGATCATACGATGGCCCATTTCCGTGAATTTTGGTCGTCATCCCTTATCAACAGACTTAGATATGATGGCTGGAAGGCAGAAGGATCTAAAACCATGGGTCAGCGTGTCAAAGAAAAAACCCAAGACATTATCAATAATCATAAACCCGAGCCAAAACCCGACCATGTTTTAAGAGAAATTCAAGCCATTGTCGATAGAGCCGAAGCACGGGAAGCAAATAAACAATAGGAGGTAGACAACTAATGTCAAATTACTATGAAGAACTTTCTCAAAGCATCATTAGTGGTCAATTAGACCGAGTAAAATCCCTCACTCAACAGGCTATCGGAGCTGGGGATAATCCTGTTGACATTATCAACCAAGGGTTAATACCGGGGATGAGTGTCGTCGGAGCACGATTTAAGTCCGGTCAAATGTATGTACCGGAAGTCCTAATGTCGGCACGGGCCATGGATGCTGGAATGCAGCTCGTTAAACCTTTAATTTTAACTGAAGATATCCCTTCAGCGGGTAAAGTGGTCATTGGAACAGTCAAAGGAGACCTGCATGATATTGGCAAGAACTTAGTCAGCATGATGCTGGAGAGTGCCGGGTATACGGTCATTAATGTCGGGGTGGATGCAGGACCGGAAAAGTTCTTGCAAGCGGTAAAAGAGCATCAGCCTGGAGTTATTGGAATGTCCGCTCTTCTCACGACAACTATGCTGGCCATGAAAGACACCATTGAACTTCTGAAAGAAGAGGGCCTGCGAGATAAAGTAAAAGTAATCATTGGCGGGGCCCCCATATCACAGGACTTTGCTGATGAAATTGGCGCTGATGGGTTTGCCCCGGATGCAGGCTCTGCCGCGGATCTTTGCAAGAAACTTCTAGCTTAATAAGTTTAGAAAGGAGGATGACAATGCCTGTAAGAAGCAATTACGTAGAAAATACTAGTCCTATGTTCAGGATTCTTTCCCCCAGCCAGTGTGAAGAAATACTTCTAGCCGCTCAAGAGGTTCTAGAACGTACGGGTGTGACTGTATATGATGAGGAAGCCCGCGATATCTTAAAGAAGGCTGGTTGTTGGGTAGACGGTATCCTGGTTCGTATCCCTTCAGCGGTAGTGAACAAAGCCCTAAGATCTGTGCCTAAACGGGTCACGCTTTGTAATAGCCGTACCGGCTCCAGGGATGTGCGCTTAGAGGGGTACAACGCTTATTTTGGTACCGGTTCCGATACTCCGTTTACCATTGATCCCTACACTGGAAAGCGCCAGCGTTCCACCAAAGAGTCCGTCAGTAATGCGTGTAAGGTTATTGATACCCTAGAAAATCTGGACTTTGTCATGTCCTTAGGTATTGTTCAGGATGTTCCCCTTCTTATCTCAGACCGCCATCAGTTCGAGGCTCAAGTCCTTAATACCAGTAAGCCGATTGTTACGACAGCCCATGATATTTATGGTTTTGCCGATATTATTGAGATGTGTGAAATAATTGCAGGCGGTGTAGAGGAGTTACGGCGTAATCCATTTATGACCCTTTATGCAGAGCCAATTTCACCCTTGCAGCATGCCTGGGAGGCAGCTTCCAAATTAATTCTGGCTGCGAGAAAAGGTCTGCCCGTTGTTTATACTCCTTGCGTGATGGCTGGTGGAACAGTACCGGCGACAATGGCTGGCGTACTAACCCAAGGGTTAGCGGAATCTTTAAGCGGATTAGTTATTAACCAATCCACCAGAGAAGGTTCGCCCTTTATTATGGGCGGTGTCTTTACCATTATGGATATGTCCAGTACCATTTTCAGCTATGGTTCGCCGGAATTTAATCTTCTGATGTCTTCGTTAGCGGATATGGCCCATTACTTAAAATTACCGATGTTTGGCACGGCTGGCTGCTCTGACTCTAATTTAGTGGATGAACAGGCAGGCATTGAGGCCGCAATGTCTATTGCTATGACTGCTCTTTCCGGTCCTAACCTAAATCATGATGTCGGATACATCGAATATGGTTCCACGTCATCGTTAGAATTTCTGACGATTAACAATGATGTAATTGGGATGGCTCGTCGATTAGTTCGTGGTATCGAAGTGAATGATGAGACCCTTGCTTTAGATCTTATCCATAAAATTGGTCCCGGAGGACATTTCCTCTGCGAAGATCATACTATGAAACATTTTAAAACTGAGACGTATTATCCAAGCTTGATTGATCGTCAACGTTATGAGTCCTGGATGGAAAATGGTTCAAAAACTTTGTTCCAACGTGCCAATGAAAAAGTCAAGGATATTATTGAAAATTATGAACCTGATCCACTCCCGAAGGACGTACAACAAAAAATCAGAGCGATTGTTGAACGGTCTGAACAAAGTATCGCTAAGTAGTAAAGTGGTTCAGAAATGGAGTGACAGAAAATGCCCTTAATACTAGGGATTGATACTGGCGGAACCTTTACAGATGGAGTGCTGCTTGATTTAGACAGCAAGGAAGTAAAGGAAAAGGCCAAGGCATTTACGACACGTGAGGATTTATCCATAGGAATTCGAAACTGTATCGAAACTATGGTTGAATTAGATCCACGTCAAGTTCAGCTCGTATCTCTGTCAACGACATTAGCAACGAATGCCATTGTTGAGGGTCGAGGTTGTCGGGTTGGCTTAATTCTAATTGGGCATGAGTCAACCGGCGACCTCCCTGCTCAGCAGGTATTTGTGGTTAGAGGCGGACATGATATTAAGGGGATACCCGTTACGGAACTCGATCTGGAGGCTATTCGAAAAGCAGTAACAGAAATGCGCGGACAAGTAGATACTATTGCCATTTCCGGTTATCTTAGTATTCGAAATCCAGAGCATGAACAGACTGCTCAAGGACTAATCCAAGAGCTGTGGGATGTGCCGATTGTCTGCGCCCACCAACTCACAACTGCTCTTGGTTTTCATGAGCGGACAGTTACGGCTTGCCTAAATGCCAGACTATTACCGATCATTGCGGAACTTCTTGCGGCAGTAAGAGCTGTTCTTAAGGAAAGGAACATTACATGCCCTTTGATGATTGTTAAAGGGGATGGCTCACTGATGAGTGAAACCATGACTCGAGAGAAGCCTATTGAAACGATACTTTCTGGGCCCGCGGCCAGTATTGTTGGAGCCGTATTTCTAACCGGGACCGAATCTGCTCTGGCCTTAGATATGGGCGGGACGACCACTGATATAGCTATCCTAGAAAATGGGCGCCCCCGGATGAACCGTGAAGGAGCAACCGTTGGAGGATGGAAAACCCGGGTTGAAGCTGCAGAAATCAGTACATTTGGACTGGGTGGAGACAGTTATATTCAAGTTTCTAAGGATCGAAAACTAATCATTGGCCCGAAGAGGGTCTGGCCCTTGTCTGTCATAGCGAACAAGTATCCTAATCTAATTGAAGAATTGAAAAGGGTAGATCCCAGCAGACAGATAATCGATGCCCAGCCCGTTGATTGCTTTATGTTGGTCAAAAAACCAATTAATAATGATCAGTGGAATGAAACCGAATGGAAAATAGTAAACGCTCTTGAAGAGGGTGCTCATAATATTATTGCCCTTGCAGAAAACGTTGGACGAGATCCCAACTTATTGCCATTAAAAAACTTAGAGCAGGCTCAGGTAATAGGAAGGATTTCCTTTACCCCCACGGATTTACTGCATGTCCTTAATACCTTTACGGATTATAACGTTGCAGCGGCTCAGGAAGGAGCCAGAATTCTAGCGCATCGATTGGGATTAGAACTGGACAAATTTGTAGAGAACGTCTTGAGTGAGATTCACGCCGCACTTTGCATGACGATTTTACAGAGCTTTGCCTACCGAGAGGGGTTAAGAATTAATCTTAGCGCAGAGACGAGCGTTGCATTTCTCTTAAGATCTCTATTAAATGGAACCCACAAGCGCGGATTCAAGTCGGAGATTACCCTGGATTATCCGATTGTTGCTTTAGGAGCTCCGGTTTCAGGCTATCTTCCAACAGTAGGGAGAAACTTGAATACCCCGGTTTTAATACCGATGCATGCCGAAGTAGCGAACGCGGTGGGGGCTGCCGCTGGTCAGGTCGCGGAACTTATTCGTATCTTGATTAAACCTGGAGTAGCCGGGGGGTATGTCGTCCATGCTCCTTGGAAACGGGAAGCTTTCTTGTATCTGGATGAGGCCGAAAGGGATGCGTTGGCCAAAGCAAAGGAAGCTGCTCTTGAGAGAGCACAACGGGCAGGAGTGGTTGATCCTAAGTTGCTAGTCGAGAAAGAAGAGGTAGTTAGCCATACATCTGGAGGGGATGATGTTGTCTTTCTGGAGACGCGTATTGAGGTCACGGCCATTGGTCATCCCAGTTGGGAGGAGTAAGGGAGGAGAAACATGTTAATCATTGGAGAACTTATAAATACCAGCAGAAAAGCCGTTAAACCAGCTGTTGAACAAAGGGACGTCGCTTTTATTCAGGAGCTGGCGAAAAAGCAAGTCGAGTCAGGGGCTCATTATGTTGATGTCAACTGCGGTACTATGGTACATGATGAGGTTGAGACGATGGAATGGCTCGTTCGTACGATTCAGGAAGTCGTTTCCGCACCGCTGTGTATTGATACGCCCAGGACAGAGGCTATGGAGGCCGGACTGGCAGCTGTGAAAAATGGTCAACCCATGGTTAATTCCATTACGGCTGAGAAAGAACGCTATGCCACAGTGTTGCCTTTAGTTCTAAAATACAAGGCTAAAGTTGTTGCTTTGTGTATGGATGATACCGGAGTTCCAACCTCTGCAGAGCAACGGATTGCAATTGTAAGAAAGTTAGTTGGAGATCTTACCGCAGCTGGAGTTCCAGAAGATGATATTTATTTAGATCCGCTTGTCACACCCATCAGTACCGGGGATAATTGTGGTAATGATGTACTTGATACTGTTCGTTTCATTCGCCAAGAATATCCTCGAGTTCACGCCGCTTGCGGTCTTAGTAACATTTCTTATGGGTTACCTAACCGAAAGATCTTGAATCAAGCTTTCATGATCCAGACAATGGTTGCAGGCATGGATGCCTATATTTTAGACCCTCTCGATAAATCCATGATGGGCTTTGTTTATGCCTCGCAAGCTTTATTGGGACAAGATTCTTTCTGTATGCAGTATTTGACTGAGCATCGTAAAGGGTTGTACGAATAGAATGATCTTATGGGGCTATTGTGGTCTAAATAGTTGTCGTGTTTATTTCGAAATATTGAAGGAATCAGCCCCAGGAAGCACCGGGGCTGATTTTTTTGTACTAGACAGAAAGTATAACTCTTGTTCATACTTTCTGAAGCATAAGCGCAACTAAGGCGGCCGCCTGCGCCTACGGCTTGGCGCCAGCCAAGTTTTCTTTATAGTTTGCCTTCTCGTCATCCATGGCTACATGAGGAAAATCCCAAAATAGGACGATAATATCTCAAAATAGGATAGCATAATTTCATTATGAGATTGACAGGAATACAGCCGTTTTGGATACTACGTGGGAATCTTCGTCCGAAAATGAGATGATTTTATTGTAGATGGACAAAGAGACCGCTCAAATACAGGTCTCAAGCAAACTATATAGATGGCATAGCTATTGCATTATAAGTTTCTGGACCTACTCATTTTGAGTAAAAGGAGGAAATGTTGTCATGGGTGAGGTTATTAAGGCTACTAGGGATAAACTATGTTCACCCTTCATGTCAGAATTGAAAACATACCAATCCTATGTCCAACAAATAGCAGAAGTTATTGCTGCGGTGATAGAATTTGCAGTAGTAATCATTGATAACAACTTAGAAGTCATTGCAGGGACCGGAAAATATCAGAGCGAAATTGGGTTTATTTATGGGAAAGAATCTATAACAGCTCAAATCATTAATAATGGCAGTAATTTTGTTTTAGATGATGAGCCTCTTAATCACAATATGTGCAAAGATTGTAAGCAAAAAATCATCTGCAAAATCAAAGCTGCAATACTTTCTCCCATAATATTGGACGGAAATGTTATTGGCACAATTTCAATTTTTGCTTTCGATGAAGTGGAAAAAAATGAGTTGCTTGCTAACCGTGACAAATTGCAAAACTTTTTAACGAAACTTGCAGCCTTAACAAGCAGCAAAATTGACGTGAATGAAATGAACAACCTCCTTTCCTTAATGGCAAACCAATTCAGTGCAGTCATTAACTCTATTGTCGAGGGACTAGTGACTATTGACCATGTCGGCGATATAACCCATATTAATAAGTCTGCCGAAAAGTTATTGAGTATTTCTGCCCAGCAAGCCTGCGGGCAACATATAAATGATATTTTTCCAGAGTTTTCTGTTCCTAAAGTTCTTAAATTTGGACAACAATACGTCGAACAAGAGATTAAGTATAAAAGCAAGGAAGAAACTTGCCTTTTTATTAGTACCATTACCCCCATCAAAAAGGATCTGGAAATTATCGGTCTGGTTATTTCGATTCGAAGTATCCGCGAGATGCGCAGAGAAGAGCGTAAATATTCTCTCGATGGGATATTAGGGACTAGTAAAACTATGATCATGCTAAAACAAAAAATGCAGCTCGTTGCTGGGACTGACTCGACAATCTTGATTACTGGCGAAAGCGGAACCGGTAAAGAGTTATTTGCCAGGGCCATTCACGAAGAAAGCCATCGCAAAAACGGTCCATTTATCGCCATAAACTGTGGGGCTATTCCAGAAACCCTCTTAGAGAGTGAACTTTTTGGGTATGAAGAGGGAGCATTTACTGGAGCTAGTCGAGGAGGTAAACCAGGGAAATTCGAACTGGCGAATGGTGGTACAATATTTCTCGATGAGATTGGCGACATGCCAATGCATCTTCAGGTGAAGTTGTTACGGGTACTCCAAGAAGTCAAAATTGAACGGATTGGAGGAGTAAAACCAGTATGGATCGATGTCCGGATTATCGCTGCAACAAATCGTAATCTTGAAGAAATGATCGAAGAAAAATTGTTTAGAAGTGATCTCTTTTATAGGTTAAGTGTCATTCCTTTTTATGTTCCCCCGTTGCGCGAAAGGAAAGAAGATTTAGTGCTTCTTCTCCATCATTTTTTAGATAAGTATAATCTAATATTAGGGAAACAAATAACTGGGTTTACACAAGAGGTACAAAGAAAAATGCTTGCCTACCCTTGGCTGGGGAATGTCAGAGAACTGGAAAATGCCGTTGAGTACGCAGTAAATATTGCCACCAAAAATGTTATCGACAGTACTTTTTTGTCTTCCCGAGTAAACGATCATTTCGAGGATAATGCCAGTTTATCAACGGGAGATGATCAATTAACACTAGCTGAAATAGAAAAAAACGCGATAAAATCTGCGTTGAAAAAGTTCGGTAATACTCGTCAAGCTAAAGAAAAAGCCGCCGATAGTCTAGGTATGAGTAGATCTACTTTTTACAGAAAGATAAAAGACTTGGGGCTTGATACTAAAATTCCCAAATAGAAAAAGCTAATCCTAAATTGAGAAACCCTATAAGACTTGAACTGTAAAGGTTTTAGAGAAGGCATTACTTTTTGCGTTCTTATAATGAGACAACTTTTTGGATAGAAAAGCTTTTTGGACATGATTAATTTAGTCTGTCTAAAAAGCTTTTCTAATTTATCGGATATATTTTAAGAATTATTCACTTTGGTATTTTTCGAAACTTTGAGCCCTTTAGCCGAAAACTACTGATTTTTACAGGATTCTTTAAGCATAAAAGGATTCACATAAAAGAATTAGCCCTAAAAAATAATGAGATTAAACCATAATTTGCAAGTTTGGCATACTTATTGCAATATACTTAAAATTCAGAAAATATAATTTTTTAAATCACAATTCGATGAATTGTAGTGTTAGAATGAAAGGAGGTTAAGCATCTTTTTAACTACAAAATTAAAAAGGAGGTTATTTAGTGGATTTTCTAAAAAAATTAGACAAGAAAGTATTTTATCCTTCTGCTTTAATCTGTTTAGTTTTTATCGTTTGGATGGCTTCAATGCCGGAAGCTGCGGGAAAAGCTATTAACGGAGCTTTGAACTTTATTAATACTACTTTCGGATGGTTATACCTCTTGCTTGTAAGCATTTTTGTTCTTGTCTGTTTTATCCTTGCTTTCGGTAAGTATGGAAAAATCAAATTGGGCAAAGACGATGATGAACCTGAATATTCTACTTTTAGCTGGTTTGCTATGCTGTTCAGTGCCGCAATGGGGATTGGTTTGATTTTCTGGAGCATTGCTGAACCCATGTCGTATTTGGCTGCTCCTCCGGTAGGAGAACCGAATACAGTTGCGACTGCTCAATGGTCTTTAAGACAAACCATTTTTCACTGGGGACTGCATCCCTGGTCGGTATATGCGATAACCGGTATGGCCCTTGCTTATGCTGGATTTAGAAAAGGTCTGCCGGCTAGAATCAGTTCAATTTTTGAACCGGTTTTAGGAAGAAATAATTTGGATGGCGGATGGGCTAAAGCAATTGACGTCTTCGCGGTCATAGCTTCTATCGCCGGTGTGGCAACTTCTTTAGGTTTTGGCGCTATGCAGATTAACGGGGGATTAAATTATCTGGCCGGTATATCTGTAAATAATACTATAACAGTTGTGATCATTGGGATTGTTACATGCTTGTTTATAATTTCAGCAGTAACAGGGATTAAAAGAGGAATTTTATGGCTAAGCAATATTAACATGTCCCTCATGGGAATTATGATGGTATTCTTGTTAGTTGCCGGTCCTACCTTGTATATTTTAAATTCCATTGTATCAGCAACCGGTGATTATCTGCAAAATATTGCTTGGTTAAGCTTTTATGCCGATCCTAATGGAGTATATGCAAAGCAAGCCGGCTACGATTGGGTAGGAGGCTGGACTGTATTCTATTGGGCCTGGTGGATATCTTGGGGCCCATTTGTCGGTGGATTTATTGCCAGAATTTCGAAAGGGCGTACTGTAAGAGAATTCGTTCTTGGTGTGTTAATTGCCCCGGTAATGTTAAGTATTCTGTGGCTTGGAATTTTTGGTTCAACGGCTATTCATATTGACCTCTTTGGAGCGGGGGGAATTGGTGAGGCTGTCAGCAAAGATATGACCAGCGCTTTGTTTATTACATTAAGTAATATCTCCGGCGGCCATGTATTCGCCATAGTGGCAACAGCCTTAATTGCTACTTTCTTTATTACATCGGCTGACTCTGCTACCTTCTGTATTGGAATGTACTCTTCCGGTGGCGATCTTGAACCGGATGCCGGATTAAGAGTATTCTGGGGAATGATTGTAGGAGCTGTGACAGCAGCATTGGTAGCATCCGGCGGGATTGCCGCGTTGAAGGCATCGTCAATTTTGTCGGCCTTTCCATTTATGCTGATAATTTGTGGGATTATTTATTGTATGTTTAAGTCTTTTAACGAAGAATTTGCACCCCAAAAAAACTTAACAAAGGATGCTCCTATAGCAAATAGGGAAGCAGCAAGAGGATAATAGAATAAATACCTTCATTGGAGGGAACTGAATCTTTGGGAAGCAAAGGCCTGCATCGAAAAAAGTGTGAGGTCTTTGTTTCTCAATTAAATTTTATCATTGGTTATCCCAGTCATGGATTAACTGCCCTTCATTATGGGTTATACGAATAGACGTCAGCCATCGCATTGCTTAGGGGAGGGAAAGATTTTGACAAAACCAACTCTTTTGACACTAGTACCTGAAGAAATTAACAAAATAAAAGCAGCTAGTCTGGAAATATTGGAACGTACCGGAGTTAATATTGATCATGCCTATGCTAGAGAAGTTTTACAAGCTGCCGGAGCTAAAGTAGATGGAGAACGAGTCTACTTCCCACCTAAACTGGTCATAGAAGCTATAGCTAAAGCCCCCCGACAGTTCAGCATTTATGCCAGAAATCCTAAGAATAGCATTATAGTTGGTGCTGGAGATCCTGTTTTTGCTCCGGGATACGGAGCACCCTATGTTACTTTAGCTTCAGGATTGAAACGCAAGGCAACCTTTGCTGATTTTATTAAACTTGCTAAGCTTTCCGGCTCAAGTTCTAATATGGGTATCTCTGGTGGTGTGCTTGTAGAGCCCAGTGATATTCCTGAGCAAGACAGGCATAACGTTATGTTGTATGCTTGCATGGTTAACTCGGATAAACCATTTATGGGCAGCGCGACTGGAGAGAAACATGCTAAAGATTCATTGAGGATGGCTGCAACGCTTTTTGAAAGTGATAACGGCATTCCGAAACAACCCGTTATGATAAGCCTGATTAACACAATCACTCCTCTGATGTTGGATGAACGAATGGTCGGGGCCCTGATAGCTTATGCAGAAGCGGGACAACCGGTAATTATTGCGTCCTTAGGCATGGCCGGAGCAACCTCACCGACTACTCTGGCGGGTACGCTGGCCTTGCAAAATGCTGAAGTACTCGCAGGAATTACCCTTGCTCAAACTATTCGTGAGGGAACTCCGGTGATTTATGGCTCAGCATCGTCAATTACAGAGATGCGAAACGGGTCTTTAAGTATCGGGGCGCCTGAGGGAGCCTGGATCATTGCTTCGGCAGTACAAATTGCCCACTCCTACGGTTTGCCCTGCAGAGCAGGAGGATGTGTGACCGACAGTAAAACATTAGATCTTCAAGCTTCCTATGAAAGTATGATGAACCTTCAGGTTGCAGGAATGGCCGGAGTGGACTTTGTTCTCCATGCAGCAGGTATCTTGGAATCTTATATGTCCGTCTCTCTGGAAAAATTTATTGTGGATGATGAAATTTGCAGTATAGTACGTCGTTTTCTGAGAGGAACTAAGATCGAGACTGAAGATTTAGCGGTACAACTGATTGATGAAGTGGGTCCGGGGGGCCAATATCTAACAGCAGACCATACGTATCAAAATTTCCGTACAGAGTTTTGGCCGCCGACCCTCTCGAATCGAGAGACTTATGATCAATGGAGATTAAACGGATCTTTGCCAATGATTAACCAAGCTGAAAAACGTGTCAATGAAATTATCGACAATTACGAGATCCCATATTTGGATAAGTCAATTGAGCTGAAACTAAAAGAAATGGCTGGAATTTAGGATTAGACAGCATCAAGATTACTGGTACAGACAATTTAGCTCCTATAAGACTGAGTGTCAAAAATAAAATCTTGTAATCTAATGCTTCTTGTATTAAACTACAATTAATTAAATATTGATTTGTTACTGGTGCCCTTTAGAGGGAGAATAGGGAACTGGGTGAGAATCCCAGACGGACCCACCACTGTAAAGAGGAGGCTTATGCACTGCCACTGGGAAACCGGGAAGGCGCATAAAGTTGATGAATCTAAGTCAGGAGACCTGCCTGTAACGTAAGTATGTCATGAATAAAGGTAAAGTTCATGGTCAATCCTCATTTTCAATCGCTAAATTGAACGTGTGGATTAGACTGTGAACTTTTTTGTGTATTTTTCGCAAAGTCCCTTAAGTTGAGCTGACAAGTTTATGAATATCCTATCAGGAAAGGAAAGGAGGTGAAATGATTGGGATATCTTGGTCGGGATGTTGAGGTTGTTTCGATAAATCCTGAACAATATCTGGTGGGTTCCTGTGATTCTTGTGGTGCCATTGGTATGAAGGATTTAGATGCTTATAAGATATCAGGGATTATTACTGGAAGGTTAACCACACGCGTGACTTTGATGGAAGTCCTTTCAACTGGAGCTGCAGTAAAGATGATGACAGTAGCAATTTCCAATGAGCCTCATCCGACAGCTGATAGGATTTTAGAGGGGGTAAAAGAAGAGTTAGACTCCGCGGGTTTGTCGGAGTTACCTATGGCCATCAGCACAGAAAAAAACATGATCACACAGCAGACAGGGCTTGGAATCAGTGTGGTTGGAGTAGTCGAGAAGAATCAGTTGCGCATAGGTACTGCTCAACCAGGTGATGACATCTTTTGTTTAGGACTTCCGAAGGTAGGTCCGGAAATCACGAATCCTGATGATCCTGAAATAGTACAAATTAACCATATCCAAAGCCTCTTGGGAATTTCAGGAGTCTTTGATATTATCCCTGTTGGCTCAAGAGGAATTCGTAGAGAAGCAGAACTACTTGCTGCCGGTGTAAACACCCGCTTACACATTGAACCTACTTGTTCTCTCGACTTGGATAAATCAGCTGGACCTTCTAGCTGTCTGATATTCTCTGTTAGGTCTTCGTTCCAGTCAGAGATTTCAGAGGGCGTCTTGAATCAGGTATTAACTAAATCTCCTCGATTGCCTTTAACTAAAGTCGGTAACTTATTCAAAATTTAAGGAGGAATCGTCATGAATACTATGGAAACAAAGACCCAGGACGTAAAACTCTCTGCTTGGAATGTCAAAAGACTATCGATTATGGCCATTTTTATTGCTTTAAGTGCTGTGGGAGCCCTCATTAAGATACCAAGTCCTGTAGGAACCATTGGTATGGATTCAGCGCCTGGATTTTTCAGTGCATTGGCCTTCGGCGGACTTACAGGTGCGGTCGTCATTGCCTTTGGACACTTGCTGACGGCTGCAGTTATCGGATTTCCTATGACGATTCCGATCCATTTGTATATTGCTCTACAAATGGCTTTATGGGCTATTGCTTATCGTTGGGTAAATGAGAAGCTCGGTTTGATCCCTGCAGTCATCGTTGGAATTATCCTTAATGGGGTCGCATCATCCTATGCCATGTTGCCAATGATGGGGATGGGTGGGGTTCTGGGATTAATGCCTTTTCTCGTCGTAGGAGCAGCTCTGAACGTTATCATTTCAGCAATAGCCTATAAAGCAATTAAGGGAAGTCGGCTTATTTAGTCAATGAGGTGAAAACCGTGAACGTGGAGATCCAAACAATGATCGAAATCGAGGAACTAACGTATTGTTATCCAAATTCAATAGATCCAAGTTTAAAAAACATAAGCTTAACCGTAGAAAAAGGAAAATTCATACTTATTATGGGATCAACGGGAGCGGGGAAGACGACCTTTAGCTTATGCCTTAATGGTCTCATTCCCCAACTTCTGGAGGGGAATCTAACTGGACAGGTAAGCGTAGCTGGTAAGAATGTAGGGAAAACCAAGGTACAGGTCCTGTCTAAGGTTCTTGGGCTGGTACAACAAGATCCAGAGACTCAAATTATCGGCCGAACGGTTGAGGAAGACACGGCATTTGGCCCTCGAAATTTCTTAATACCATTCGAGGAGATTAAACAGATAGTCAATCAAACCTTAGAAAAAGTCCGTCTTAAGGGATATAATCATCGTTTAACCGAAGAACTCTCAGGTGGTGAAAAACAACGCTTGGCGATAGCAGGAGTCCTCGTAATGGAACCTGAAATCTTGGTGTTGGACGAACCAACGTCAGAGCTTGATCCGATCGGACGATCAGAAATTTACGCAACACTGGATGATTTACGGTGGAAAAAGGACCTGACTATTCTATTAGTCGAACACTCCATTGAAGAACTGGTTCATAAGGTAGATGAGGTCGTGGTACTTAATCAAGGAGAAGTGGTCTGGAGAGGAGTTCCGACAGAACTCTTTCGCAATATTCCTCTCTTGCTTCAGTGGGGAATAAAGCCTTTGCCCGTCAGTCAGATCGGATGGGATTTTTATGAAAAGGGGTGGATCTCCTTTGCTGAAATCCCGTTAGATATGCCCTCTGGAGAAGACATGATACGAACCTTGTTACCCAAATACCGACATAGGCATACGAATACGAATATGAATACATGTGCAGATACACACTCACAGGGACTAGCACTAGGACTAGCACAGGGCCACACACCAGGACAGAGAAAAGATCTCATTTCACCGCAGAAACTTCACCTACCTAAGAAAGAAATAGTAGTTCAAGTTAGTGATCTTATATACCAATACAACTCAGACCAGCCTGTGTTGAGAGGGGTTAATCTGACGATTGAAGCGGGTGAGTTCGTGGCTTTAATCGGACAAAACGGGGCTGGAAAAACAACTTTAGCTAAACATTTTAATGGACTTTTAAAGCCTACCGGTGGAGAAGTTATCGTTGGGGGCCGGAACATCCTACAGTGTGATACGTCCGATTTGTCAAAAACCATTGGCTATGTTTTTCAAAACCCGGATCATCAAATATTCTCCGTTACAGTCGAGAAAGAGCTGGAGTTTGGGCTGAAAAATGCAGGATTTAGAGGGGAAGAGATCAAAGAACGAGTTGATGAGGTCCTTCAGTATACTGGATTAGATAGGTACCGCAGTGTTCATCCCTATAGTTTGGGCAAGGGAGAACGGCAAATGATTGCAGTGGCTTCAATTCTGGTCTTAAAGCCTAAAGTGCTGATCATTGACGAACCAACCACTGGCTCAGACTGGGCAGGAGTTCAGACCATGATGGCTTTAATTCGTAAACTTCACGCTGCAGGGACAACAATTATCATGATTAGCCATGATATGGACTTAGTAGCCCAATATGCCAAGAGGGTAATTGTTATAAAAGAAGGGGATATTTTGTTAGAGGGTACTCCTCAAGACGTTTTTTCGAAGGAACAAATCCTCCTCGACTCTGCCATTATCCCACCCCAATTATGTAGGCTCTCCTTCCGTTTGAAGGATATTTTAGGTGATGTTACTTTCATCGAATCAAGTGAGTTTACGGCGATGTTCGAAAGGGAGAAGAGAGGATGCTTATAGAGTATTTACCGGGTGATAGCTTACTCCATCGTCTGGATGTTCGGACTAAAGTGCTCGGTTTCTTAGTATTTATAATTCTGTCCTTCCTGTTTCAAGATCCTAAGTTTCAACTCTTACTTGTCCTCTCTACAGGACTTTTAGCCTTTTGGATAAAGATCCCTTTGCGAAAGATTTGGGGAATGTTGCTCCCCTTGATTCCTATCATCTTATCGATTATTCTGATCACAGGATTTTCATTTGCACCAGAGCGCTTTGATCGTGTTTCGAGCCAAGCGATCCTCTTTTATGCCCTGCCAGGAGACAGACTGGGGGCTACTTTAGGAGGATTTTTGATGGGTACAACGTTTATCTTTCGTCTTTTTAGTATGATGCTTGCTTCAACTGTATTGACTTTGACCACATCAATCGATGATTTCACTCAATTCTTTCATAAGATGAAGGTTCCTGTTGAGGTATCCATGATGCTGACAACAGCGATACGGTTTATTCCCACCCTGGATAAAAAACGGCGTCAAATTCTAGAGGCTCAAAAAGCACGTGGAACGAAATTCAACGAGAAGGGGATCATCGGTTCCATCCGCTCCTATCTGCCGATTATGGTTCCTTTGTTTATAAATTCAATAATGATGGCTAACTCATTATCGATGGCAATGCTGAATCGGGGGTATGGTTTAACGCGTACTTGGACTTCAATGCGCGAAATATCCTTTGCTCCAAGGGATTATTGGGCGATGACGTTTGTTTTGCTGTTATTAATTTTAGGTGCTTATCTTCGATTTGGACTTGATCTAGGGATATTATAGGTCATAGCGACACGGTGTTTATGTTATTTGTTTATGTTAGTTAGTTGAACTAAGGCCTTACATGACATATACTTTCTTTTAAGTACTTTGTAGTGAATGAATAATGTTTTTTCATAATCTTAAGCGGATTAGCGAGTATCACTCCCCCTTGAAATGGGAGTCACACGAGTGGACAAATGATTTCCG
This sequence comes from Desulfosporosinus sp., assembly GCF_014237355.1. Taxonomy (NCBI): domain Bacteria; kingdom Bacillati; phylum Bacillota; class Clostridia; order Eubacteriales; family Desulfitobacteriaceae; genus Desulfosporosinus; species Desulfosporosinus sp. Next base: position 21,369 of record NZ_JABZFS010000010.1, on the reverse strand, counting down.
GAATTAATATGAATGTGGGAGAGAAACGATGGCACGAGATAAGGATCGACATACTTGGCGTGAAGGTTATACCACAGGTAGTTGTGCAGCAGGTGCAGCAAAGGCAGCTTGTTTACTTCTTAAAGGAGACAGTATAGCTGAGAGAGTAGAGATACCACTGCCAAATTCCGCGCGCTTGACGATACCCATTCACGGGGCAGAAACTAACCACCCTATGGCTAGGGCAATTATTCTCAAAGACGGCGGAGACGATGCAGATATCACCCATGGACTTGAGATCCATGCCATAGCACGTCTCCTTTCTCCTCAGGGAGAGGTTCATATTCGAGGAGGCCAGGGAGTTGGGACCGTCACTAAAAAAGGATTGGCTCTCTCGGTTGGGGAAAGCGCCATTAACCCGGTGCCTCGGAGGATGATTCGTGAAGCTGTTCGGGAGGTATTCCCTGAGGAAGAACTCGAAATTATTATCGAAGTTCCTAAAGGGGAAGCTACTGCCTTGCGCACGCTTAATCCGAGATTAGGGGTCATAGGCGGAATTTCAATCCTTGGGACCAGTGGGATTGTCCGACCGATGTCCGAGGAAGCGTTTAAAACGTCCATCCTGCCGGAGTTGGATCAGGCAGTCGCCTATGGGCATAAAACCATTGTGCTCACCCCGGGGCACTACGGATATAGGGTTGCTACTGAACGCTTTAAGGTTCCCACCGAAGCAATCATACAGATGAGTAATTTCGTCGGCTATATGTTAGAAGAAGCAGCCTACCGTGGAATCGAAAAAGTAATTCTTTTAGGGCATGTTGGCAAGCTCATTAAGGTTTCGGGCGGTATTTTCCATACCCACAATCGTGTCGCAGACGCTCGAATGGAAGTTTTGCTGGCACATGCTGCATTAGCAGGGCTTAATCTCGAAACTCTGAAACATCTGTCAGAGTTTCCAACGACCGAAGGGGCTACCACAGAACTTTTACACCTTGGAGAGCAAAAGCTGCTTCACCATCTTGCACACTTAGCGAGTGAAAGAGCCCAAGCGTTCACTTTTGGACGTTTAAGCGTTGGAACGATCATGACCTTATTAAATGGTCAACCGGTTGGCTGGGATCAGGGAGCTTTTAAGATGGTGGAGGAACAAGGGTGGGCGTGGTCTATTGAGCCTTAAACGTAGGCAATTTACACGCTTTGCTTGATACAAAGAGACAGGCTCATTGATTTTCTGAAATAACTAGCCTGTCTTCCTTGTTTCTTCTTAGCGGAAAAGTAGCGCTTATAAAAACAAAAAACAGAGAAAAAACAGAGGGAAAAAAACAGAGGGACAGGTTTATTGTTTCAAAACAATAAACCTGTCCCTCTGTTTTTGTGTCAGAAGTAGAAGATAATCCCAGCCCTCTTTGGCAGAGAACTGGGATGTTAATTTGTATTGTTCAGAAATAGCTCGGGCGACATTCGTACTTTCAATGGTATCCTGCTCTCGTGTCAAAGCATCCTGGAGATTGAGTTAATAATATGTGGAATCCCCTTGGAATGAAGATAAACCGCTTATTAACATATGCGTTCGACCAGTTAAACTAGGATCTAATTCTAAATATTAAAAATAATAAATTTATTCAGAATACTTGAAGGAATATTGAAAGAGAAAGCGAATATAATCATTAGAAAATTGTTCAGACCAATATTGGACCAAGGGAATTCCTATATGTAAACCTCTGTTTTCAAAGGGCTTATATTGAAATAAATGTTCAAGAAGAGGGGGTTAAAATGATGTAGATTTATGGGAGTTATGGGTACTAATTCTTAAAACCTTTCAGCTCAAGGGTATACCCTTATTCGCCGGGTCATCAATAAATATTTTTAGGGAGGTATTTTGAAATGTTCTTCAAAACTAAGAAAAACATTACACGGATTTTTGTTACTGGTCTTGTGTTATCTCTAGTTCTGTCTGGATGTGGAACAAAAAGCGCTTCTACCGATAGCCAAAAAACTGAAAACGGAGATAAAATAAAAATTGGCTTAGCAGGACCGTTTACTGGGGCGATCGCTGAGACCGGGGGGACAATCAAAAAAGCTGTCGAATTGGCAACTGAGCAAGTCAACGAAGCAGGTGGAATTAATGGCAAACAAGTAGAGTTGATTGAAGCAGATGATAAGGCAGATCCCAAAGAATCAGCATCAATTGCTAATAAGTTTGTAGCAGATCCTACTGTTCTGGGTGTTCTTGCAAATTACACCAGTTCATGCACATTAGCTGCAGCACCTGTATACAATCGAGTTGGATTATCACATATTGCATACGGCTCAACGTCACCTGCAGTTACAGCTGCTGGTCCATTTACGTACCGGGACATAACTACGGATGCTTACGATGGTGAATTTGTTGCCCAATGGACCATAGACGAAGGTTATAAGAAAATTGCCATCCTTTATGAAAACGATGATTATGGTAAAGGTTTGGCCGATGTTTATAACAAAAAGATAACAGAATTAGGCGCTAAAGCCGTGATGCAGGAGCCTTACAATCTTGGTGAAACTAAAGACTTCAGTGCAATTCTAACAAAATTAAAGAATGCTGGACCTGATGCTTTGTTCATCGCAGGGCAATACAATGAAGCTGCGATGATTGTCAAACAGGGTAAGCGGCTTGGCATAACTCTTCCTGTATTTGGATCTAATGGTCTTTATTCAGATGCCTTAATTCAGCTTGGAGGGGCAGAAGCTGAAGGCATTAGGGTTATTGGAGCTTTTCATAGTACTGCTGACTATCCTGAAGCCAAGGCTTTCATTGACTCCTATAAAACTAAGTGGGGGCAAGAACCGGATATTTGGGCTGCGTTCGCCTACGATGCTGCCAACATTATGTTTACCGCAGTCAAAAATGCCGGTGAGGATCGTAAAAAAATCAATGACTGGTTAACTACATTGAAGGATTTCAAAGGTGCCACCGGAATCACAACCTTTGATCAAAATGGAGACTGCTTAAAGCAACCATTAAAATTAATTATTAAAAACGGTAAGTTCGAAATTTATAATAAGTAGATAAAGAAAACCCGGGCTTCGCCGAGCCTCGGCGAGAGCGAAACCGTTGGTTGCACTTATGCTTAGAAAGTATAATAACGTAAGTTTTATACTTTCTGGTAGTATAAAATAAGGTCTACGGTTTATCAGACAGGAGTGTGGATGAAACTTCATGCTCCTTTAGATAAACTATCATCCGGAAAAGAGGTGCGCTATGTTTTCACAGCAACTCGTTAATGGCATTACTGCTGGCGGGATGTATGCTCTGATTGCCCTAGGCTATACAATGGTATATGGCATATTGAAAATCATCAACTTTGCTCATGGGGACATATTTATGATCGGTTCATTTATTGGTTTGTTCCTAGTAAAACAGATACACTTGGGATTAATACCAGCTATGTTAATATCCATGGCCATTGTAGCTTTCCTGGGGATTGTCGTAGAGAGGGTTGCCTATCGCCCACTTCGAAATTCTGCAAAAATTGCTCCCTTATTAAGCGCTTTAGGGGTTTCTATTTTCCTAACTAACTTTGCTCAATTAGTTTGGGGTACTCAAACCCGTGCTTTTCCATCTTCCTTTCAGATAAAGACGTTCCAGGTTGGTAATGTGGCTCTAAGCAGTATGCAGATATACACCTTATTGGTTTGCATTTTACTTATGGTTGGGTTGTATCTATTTGTTCAGAAGAGCAAGTTGGGAGTAGCTATGCGTGCCACTTCACATAGTGTGGAAAACGCCAGATTAATGGGTATTAATGTAGATACCATTATTTCCTTAACCTTTGGTATAGGCTCGGCTTTGGCAGCTGCAGCCGGCATTCTTGTTGGGCTTTACTATGATGCCGTATACCCTGTCATGGGATACACTGCTGGACTAAAAGCCTTTACTGCAGCCGTGCTGGGTGGAATCGGCAGTATTCCCGGAGCCATGCTTGGAGGGCTATTGTTAGGTGTGTTTGAAAACCTGGGAGCTGCTTATATATCGATGGGATACCGGGATGCGATTGCTTTTGGATTACTGATTATTATTCTACTGATCAAACCTACAGGTCTACTCGGTAAAAACATTCAGCAGAAAGTGTAGGTGAACGTGGTGATAGAAGTAATCAAAAAAGTGGTCATAAGGCCTCAAACTTCCTTGGGTTTGTTGGTGGTATTAGCGATTTTACCCTTAGTCATTAAAAGCGACTACTTACTGCACGTACTAATTACTGTCGGTCTTTATGTCGTGCTTAGTCTTAGTCTTAATTTGGTATCCGGCTTTACCGGACAGCTATCAATCGGTCACGCTGCTTTTTATGGAATTGGTGCTTACGTCACAGCATTATTAATGCTGAGGCTCAATATGCCCTACTGGGCCACTATTCCCCTTGCCGGGATTATTACAGCTCTATTTGGTTTAATCCTGGGATTGCCGACCCTGCGGCTGAGGGGCGACTACTTGGCCATCGTCACTTTGGGATTCGGAGAAATAGTTCGCTTGGTATTTTTAAATTGGGACAGTTTAACCCGTGGACCGATGGGGTTACCAGGTATTCCGTCGCCTCAGCTTGGCAGCCTGATTTTTACCAGCAAAATCCCATTTTATTTCCTGATTTTAATGATATTGGTAATAACAGTGATCTTTATGGTAAGAATTGCGGAATCTGAGTTTGGTTTGAGCCTAATTGCTGTAAGCCACGATGAATTAGCAGCCGAAGCTGTTGGGATTCCTACCTTAAGGGCTAAGCTGCTGGCATTTGTTTTTTCTGCTTTATTTGCAGGTATTGCAGGCGGTTACTATGCCACTTATATTTCATTCGTCAGCCCGGATTCCTTTACGTTTATGGATTCGGTAACGATTCTATCCATGGTTGTATTGGGTGGACTGGCCAGTATTCCAGGTGTTGTAATTGGAGCCATTGTTTTGGGTTTAGCGCCGGAAGTTCTGCGCTTTATGGCTGATTACCGCATGCTGTTGTACGGTGCTTTAATGGTAATTATGATGATTTATAAACCTGACGGATTTTGGGGAGCGAAACATAGAGTGCGTAATGCTATACTGAAAAATCTGGAAAAAAAACCCACCCGAGTGAAAAGGGGTGAGCCCATTTGATTCCAAATAAGTTGGTTGAAATGGATAATGTAACTATTCAGTTTGGGGGCCTCCTAGCTATCGATAATGTATCTATATATGCTTATGAGGGGGAGATATTGACGATTATTGGTCCTAACGGTGCCGGTAAAACGACACTTTTTAACATCCTGTCAGGTGTTTATCAGCCGACGTCCGGAGAGATAAGGCTGAAAGGAAAGTTGGTCAAAAATCTCACACCTCATGCGCTTGTTAAAAAGGGTATAGCCAGGACGTTTCAGAATATCCGTTTATTCCCAATGCTTACCGTATTAGAAAATGTCATGCTTGGCCACCATTGCCGGAATAAGGAAGGATTGCTTGGAGTATTGTTCCACGGCAGGAAAGTAAACGAACAGAGGCTAAAGTCGATTAACTACTGTAAACAGCTCCTGGGAGTTGTAGGTTTAGAGAACCTTTTGGAAGAACTTGCGAGCAATCTGCCTTATGGTAAACAAAGGTTGTTGGAAATAGCCCGTGCTTTGGCCACGGAATGTGACGTTTTACTGTTAGATGAACCAGCAGCAGGGATGAATACCCAAGAAAGAATAGAATTGGTTAAGCTTATTCGGCGTATTAGTAAAGAAATGAACAAGTCAATTATACTAATTGAACATGATCTGGACCTGGTAATGGATATATCAGATCGTATTGTAGTATTGGACTATGGCTGTAAGATTGCGGAAGGCTCTCCATTAGCTATTCAGAATGATCCGAAAGTAATCGAAGCGTATATAGGGAGCAGTGACGAAGAGGGGGATGACTATGCTGTCATTTGATAGTGTTAGTGTACATTATGGTGTGATTCCCGCTCTAACAGGGGTATGCCTCCAGGTTAAACCCGGTGAAGTCGTGGCGTTAATCGGTGCCAATGGAGCAGGGAAGACTACCACTTTAAAAACAATTTCAGGTTTGTTGCGACCGAGCCATGGTTCCATCATGTTTGACAGTCAAGATATCACTAAACTCTCCGCTGACAAAATTGTAAAATTAGGCATTATCCATGTTCCCGAAGGGCGCGGCGTATTCCCTAATTTGACGGTGAAGGAAAACCTCATGCTCGGTGCTTATGTGCGCAAAGATAAAGCCATAATTGCAAGAGATTTAGAAAATGTGTTTACTAAGTTTCCCCGTTTGCATGAGCGTAAAGAACAATATGGAGGAACTTTAAGCGGTGGAGAACAACAGATGTTAGCAATTGGACGCAGTATAATGGCAGCACCCAAATTATTATTGCTAGATGAGCCTTCCATGGGTCTGGCTCCTCTGGTTGTAAAGGAGATATTCCGTACGATCAGAGAGATTAAGAAAAGCGGTACAACTATTCTTTTGGTTGAGCAAAATGCCAACATGGCCTTGGCAAATGCTGACAGAGCTTATGTTATTGAAACAGGCAAAATTGTGATTGAGGGAACTGCCAGTGATCTTAGAGCTAACCCAGAAGTGCAACAAGCTTATCTGGGGTCACACAAAAAAGAGGGGATCGCACTATGAGCAGCGATTAAACGTAAGTTTCACTGTTCCCAGCGGTACCAAGGAATTGCGAGCGATCAGCAATTTAACATTGGCACTATTGCTTGAAGAGGAATCCTTGCATTTTGACTTTTGCTTGTGGTATATATAAGTATGCGTCTCAAAGGTAGGTATTTCACACTAGTTGATTAAATTTTAGACTTAAGCGAAAGACCTCTTTGTGAAGCTGGACCTTATATTATTAAAGGCTTAAAGGAGAATTTACATGGATCTTACGCGCAAAAAGCGAACGCGTCTATATGAAGAAGTTGCTGAAAAGATTAGAAGTTTAATTCAAGACGGTACTTTGTCAACAGGAGACCAGCTATTACCGGAAAGACAATTGGCAGAGACATTGGGTGTAAGTCGATCAGCTGTGCGGGAGGCACTAACCTCTTTGGTGTCTCAAGGGTTGTTGGAGATTACTCCCGGGAGCGGTGCTTATGTTAAAGAGGTGAATATAAAGGACCTAATTGATCCTTTTGCCAACATAGTTTTGAAAGAGATAGATGGTATTTTTGACCTATTGGAGGCCAGGCTGGTGATTGAATCTGGTGCTGCGCGCATTGCGGCTAAACGTGCTGATGGGGCAGACCTGTACAGTATGTATGAACTAGTGTGCAATATGGAAAATGATGTTAAAGAAGGGCGGAATACTGATGACTCTGACAGCAAGTTCCATTTCAGCGTAGTCCGTGCAGCTCACAATCCAGTACTTCAAAACTTAATGACAGTGTTAATGGGATTAATGAAAGAGTATTATAGTCCGAGCCGACAAAAACTCGTTGAACAGCAAGAAAACCGCCAGCTATGGTCTCAGCAACATGGACGGGTTTACGAGGCTATAAAGAATGGTGATGCGGAAGCAGCGGTGGCGGCGGTCAGCGAACACATTAATACATCGATTCAGGAGTTGAAAAAATTAAAAGGAATTGAGGAATAATATCCAGTTTCATTTATAAAAAGGACATAAGCAGAAATACCTAAGCTTTGTCGTCCTGCAAGGTAAGTTATTAATGCCGAGTGTATTCATGCGGATAAGAATAAGCAAATACCCAGAAATTTTCCTAGAAGAATATTCAAAAAATTTGAAAATATTTGGATTTAGGAGGGTATTATGACTAAGAAATTCGATTTGATTATTGTTGGTGGCGGGATCATGGCCTCAAGTTTAGCTTATAACTTGCGTAAAGACGGATATACAGGCAGCATTGTTGTATTTGAAAAAGATAGGATGTATGAGTACACTTCCACTCCACGCAGTTACGGAGGAGTTCGACATACCTTTAGTATTGAAGGGAATATCCGATTATCCCAGCTTAGTATACAAATCTATGAGAAATTTGAAAAAGAGATGGCCTTGGACGGAGATCCAGCAGTTATTGATTTTAATCAACACGGCTATCTATATTTGGCAAATGATCAAGTACTATCCATGTTGAAAGAGAACATGAAATTACAAAAAAGTTTCGGTGTAAATATTCAGTTAATGACTCCGGAAGAAGTAAAGTCCTTTGTTCCGGAGCTGATAGTTAGCGATTTAGAGGGTGCTGTTTTCGATGTGGCCGCAGGAAACATTGATCCTTATTCAGTCCTGCAATGGTATGTAAAACATGCAAAACGGTTAGGTGTAGAATATATATATGAAAAGGTTCAAACAATTTTAAGTGATGGTAATCAACAAATCAGCGGCGTTAGATTAGAGAGCGGAGAAGAATATCAGGCATCAATTGTAGTAAATGCTGCGGGAGCTTGGTCTGGTGAATTAAGTAACACTGTTGGATTAGATATTCCAGTACGACCGCTTCGGAAACAAGTTTATTGTGTTGATTTGACAATTCCATTTAAACAGCGAATCCCCTTTATCTTCGATACGCTGACAGGTACTTACTTCTTGGGCGAAGGCGTGAAAATAATAACAGGTTCACGTGAAGGCTCTCATATGGTGGAAAAGAAAGATTTCAAGTATGAATATGATTTCCATTTGGATAAATCATATTTTACTAATGAAGTATGGCCGTTACTGGCTGAACGTTCCCCAAATTTTGAAAGGCTTAAATTAGAACAGGGGTGGGCTGGTCTCTATGAATATAACTATATCGATCATAATGCAATCATCGGTGAACACCCACAAATGAAAGGTTATTATTTGCTCACTGGTTTTAGTGGTCATGGGTTTCAACAGGCGCCGGCAGCAGGTAAATGTTTATCAGAGCTTATACGCTTAGGAAAGTATGACACAATTGATTTGACACCATTTTCTCTGGAGCGATTTACCAAAAACCAATTGTTGTTAGAAAAAGAAGTATACTAGAGTCATTAAGCAAACTTATAGGATAGGTGTTTTCTAATTGGTCATACCAAGGCATGTTAGTATCAAGACCAAGGGTTGCTTTGGAGACACGGATGAGTTGAGTGAAGCAGATTCGAAGCTACCCGTGAACGATTATTAGCTATATAACTGGAGGAGAGTGGGCTTATGAAACTAGGTAGTGAGATTCTCTACTTGTCCAGAGACAATATCGGTGCTTTAAGTATTGGTATGTCTGATGTTATTAGCCTCTTGGACGAGTCATTTCTGGAAAAAGCCAAGGGAAACGTAGATGCCCTGCCTAAGATTGAATTGCATCCTAAACGGGATGACAATTTTATCAATGCAATGCTCTGCAGTTTTCCTAAGTTTAAGGCCGCGGGGCTTAAATGGATCAGTGCCTATCCGGGTAATAGGGAAAAAGGTTTGCCGTATATCTCTGGATTGATTATCCTAAACGACCAAGAAACAGGGTTTCCTATGGCAATCATGGAAGCAGGTATTTTGACAGCCATTCGTACAGGGGCAGTTACAGGGCTATCTGCCAAGTATCTGGCACGAAGTAATAGTGAGATCGCAGCAATTCTTGGTTGCGGAGTTCAAGCCCGTACTCAGTTAGAAGCAGTCCTGGCGGTCTGTCCGGATATTAAGACCGTTAAAGCCTACGACATTAACCAGGAGGCTCTTACTCGTTTTGCTCAGGAAATGGAACAACAATTTAAGGTTATAGTCGAACACGCTCTTAATCCGCAGAAGGCAGTAGAGGGTAGTGACATAATTATTACTGCCGGTCCCATTCTCGCTAATCCTGAACCCGTAATCGAAAGTTCCTGGCTAAAGGAGGGCTGTTTTGGCGCCCCTATTGATTATGACTCCTACTGGAGAAAAAGCAGTTTCGAAGCTGCTGAGAGGATTTATGTTGATGATGTACCGCAATTTGAAACACATCGCAAAATGGGCTACTTTAGCTCTGTGCCAACGGTTTATGGTGATCTCACAGACCTTGTCTCAGGTAAAAAATCTGCCAGACTTAATGATTCGGAAAGAATCATTGCGATCAACTTGGGATTGTCGCTCGAAGATATTGCTGTAGCTGCTTTAGTATGCGAGCATGCCGAAAGAAAAGGTCTGGGGCAGCTTCTTTCTATTTAGAACTCGTTCTTTGAATTTTTGCCCTAGCTTGGGGTGTACATTGCAATAAGGAAAAAGGTTGGGGATATTGGCAAATACTCTGTCCTCAGGTTTTTATTGTCTATTCTATTAGTCTTTAACTTGCGAAAGGTAGGTTTATTATGAAAAAAGATGCCTTCGATGTAGCACTTGAACAATTGGCTGAAGCCATAAACTACATGAAACTGGAATCGGAAATTCATGAGATATTGAAAGAACCCATGGCACAGTTAACGGTGAGGATTCCTGTACGGATGGATAATGGTAAAGTTGAGATATTTACTGGTTTTCGTTTTCAACATAATACAGCTTTAGGACCAACACGGGGAGGAACACGCTTTCATCCGGAAGAAACGCCGGAGGATGTCAAAGCCTTGTCTCTTTGGATGACCTTGAAAAATGCCTTGAACGAAATACCCAATGGAGGGGCCAAAGGCGGAGTGATTGTTGACCCGCACAAGCTTTCCCGGGAAGAACTGGAACGCTTGTGCCGCGGATATATCCGTAAAATTGCTCCAATTATTGGGGCCTGGAAAGATTTCCCTGGAGCAGATATAGGTACATCTGCTCAAACTCAGAGCTGGATGATGGACGAATGGGAAGCCATGAATATGCATCATGAAGCAGGCGGGATCAGCGGCAAAATGATGGTGCTCGGAGGATCCAGAGGTCGACAGGAAGCGACTAGCCGGGGCTTATTGTTTGCTACTCGAGAATTAGTCAAGGCCAGACGGAGTGAGATGAAAGGCCTTACTGCAGTAATCCAGGGATTTGGTAAAGTGGGATGGCATTTAGCGAAATTGTACCAGATGGATGGTGTAAGGGTTTTAGCAGTTAGTGATGTCTTCACGGCCATATATGATCCTAAAGGCTTGGACATTGCAGATGTTCATGCATATGTAGAGCGTTCTGGTACTTTACGGGGCTATTCAAAAGCTATGGAAATTGGCAATGGGGAATTGTTGGAATTGGAATGTGATGTTTTAGCACCCTGTGCGGTACAAAATGTAATTACGGAGGAAAACGCACCTCGGATCAGAGCTAAGTATTTGATTGAAGGCGCTAACGGCCCTACAACACCAGAAGCAGAGAAAATCCTCATTGACAAAGGGGTATTTATCGCGCCTGACATCTGGGCTAACTCAGGGGGCACACAAGTAGCTCACTTTGAAAGAATTCAAAATTTAAATGATGATAATTGGAGCGAAGAGGAAGTAAACACTAAATTAGAAAGAATTAATCACAAAGTATTTAACGAAATCTATACCTTGCATACCGAAAAAAATATTTCGATGCGTCTTGCTTGTTGGATAAAAGCCATTAGCAAAGTTGTTGAAGCAATGAGAGCTCGTGGGTGGGTATCAATACAAAATAATTTGGAAGTTACTAAAGGCTAAGTGGTCCATAGTTGGAATCTTCCAGTGTAACATAAATAAAAATTGGAGGGGAAAACTTATGAATCTTGAAGAAATAAAAAATTCTCATAAACTTCTAGGCACATTTAATTATCAACTCGGTCAAATAGACAAGGGTTATACTAACCGCACATTATACGTCAATCTTTCTGCAAACACTTTTGCCGAAAAACCTGTCACTAAATTGATGAAACAGAAGTTTATTGGAGGAAGGGGCTTTGGTTTAAAACTGTTGTGGGATAGTATCAATGATAATACCAAATGGAATGATCCTGAGAATGAGCTGATTATAGCTCCTGGTCCGATTGGCGGCATAACTCAATACCCTGGTGCTGGTAAATCCTATGTAGTCGGTTTATCTCCCTTGACTCAATCGGCAATGGATAGTAACGTGGGGGGGTATTTTGGCCCATTTTTGAAATTCTCCGGTTGGGATGCGCTTGAGATCCAAGGGAAAGCCGAACGTGACGTTATTCTGTTTATTGATGGTACTAAAGGAACAGTAACCCTTGAGGAAGCTCCTCTTGAAGAACTTAACAGCCATATCCTGATTGAACAATTAACAGAAATGTATGCTGAAAGCGAAGAAGATAAAGTAAACGTTTCGGTGGTAACTGCTGGAGAGGCCGCTCAACATACCTTGATTGGACTGCTTAATTTCTCTTTTTACGATACCCGCCGAAAAGCGGTGAGAATAAAACAAGCCGGCAGAGGAGGCTTAGGAACAGTTTTTCGAGATAAGAACATTAAAGCTTTAGTAATAAAGAGCATTAAAATACGAGGAGATTTAAACAACCCCCATGACCTTTCCACACTAAAAAAAGTGGGTAAAAAAATGCACAAGGAAATCTTAAGTCAAGATGATTCCCAATGCCAAATGAGAAAAGCCGGAACAACTCATATCGTAAAGATCATGAATGATTATGACCTTTTACCCGTCCGTAATTATAAGTTTGGTTCTGATCCAAATGCAAATAACATTACTCATACTGTGCTAATTTCCAAGTATTTTGACCTTAATGGTCACGACGAATGTTGGTATGGCTGTACTCTATCTTGTGCCAAAGTTATCAATTCGTTTAAGCTTAAAACTGGGCCCTATAAAGATAAAGACGTTATTGTTGATGGTCCGGAATACGAGACGCTTTCTGCGGCGGGTAGTGTCTTAGGTGTTTTTGATCCGGAATTTGTGATCGAAACTAATTTTTATTGTGATACTTATGGAGTCGATACAATTTCCTTCGGGACCCTTACAGCCTTTGTGATGGAATGTTACGAAAACGGAGTTATCAATCAGGATATAACAGGCGGACTAAAATTAAACTTTGGTAATGCTGAAGCTGCTTTAGAGCTGCTTCACCAAATGGCCAAGGGTGAAGGTTTTGGCGTGATAGCCGGGCTGGGTATCCGTAGAATGAAGAAATTATTTATTGAGAAATATGGAGCTAACCCTGATTTTCTACAAGACATTGGTATGGAAGTCAAAGGGCTTGAGTTCTCAGAATATGTGACAAAAGAATCCTTGGCTCAGCAAGGCGGGTATGGGCTGACGAATAAAGGACCTCAACATGATGAGGCCTGGGTCATCTTTATGGACATGGTCAATAATCAAATACCCACCTTTGAAGATAAAGCCGAAGCGCTGTTCTACTATCCCATGTTTCGGACCTGGTTTAGCTTAGTTGGGTTATGCAAGCTTCCTTGGAATGATATCGTTCCAGCTGATAATCACACCACTGCAGAGCCTGCTAAAGTCCCTGAACATGTACAGAATTATGTCGAAATATATAACGGCGTGACTGGATCTGATATAGACAATAATGAGCTTATTAGACAGTCGGAAGTTGTCTATAACTTCCACAGGGTGTTTAATCTGAGAATGGGTTATGGTACTAGAGAATTTGACCAAGTACCTTATCGAGCCGTCGGTCCTGTGACAGCAGAGGAATACGAATCCAGGCAGGACAGGTACGACAGACAGTTGAAAGAAATTTTGGATTTAAACACAGCGGAAAAAACGACTGAGGAAAAGGTCCAGATTTTAAGAAACTACCGTGAAGAACAATATCAGAAATTATGTGACGCGGTCTATCTGCGAAGGGGTTGGAACTCCAATGGTATTCCAACTTTGGAGACATTGCAGCGACTGGGTATAGATTTCCCTGAGGTAGCAGAAGTGGTGAAGAAATACTCCTAAATGATATGGGGCGAGGAGTAAGATGATTAAGGTTAATGGCAGGGACTATCCTTGGAGAGCAGAGCTGTCTGTAAAACAGTTATTGGCTGAAATGAACTTCACTTTTCCGCTAATAATCATTGTTATTAACGGAAAAACCGTCCCGAAAGATGAATTTACTTGTACGGTAATTGAAAACGGAGACGATATTCAAGCGATCCATCTCATATGTGGAGGATGAGGTTTAGTAACATTCCGCTTTAATAAGGAGGACGTATGAGCTCTACAGATAAAAGAGTTAAGATAACGATTGATCCCATATGTTGTAAAAAATGTGGACTCTGTCAGGCATTTTGTCCGCAAGAAGTTTACACTTCAGCTAAGGATATGGCCCCCCTTGTAACCTATCCAGAAAAATGTACCTGCTGCCGTCTGTGCGATCTGCGATGCCCTGATTTCGCTATAACATTGGAGGTGCTAACGTGATGAGACCATATGGAGTACAATTCATGCAAGGAAATGAAGCTTGTGTTTATGGGGCCATTGATGCCGGGGCTAGATTTTACGGGGGCTATCCGATTACACCATCCTCAGAAATAGCAGAACTTTCAGCGGAATTATTACCTCAAGTAGATGGTATTTTTCTTCAGATGGAGGATGAAATCGGAAGCATAGCTACAATCATAGGAGCTTCAGCTGCCGGTAAAAAATCCTATACAGCAACAAGCGGCCCAGGATTTTCACTTATGCAGGAGAACTTAGGGATGGCGGTCTATGCTGAGGTTCCCATAGTGCTTATTAACATTCAACGGAACGGACCGAGTACAGCCCTTGCGACTCGACCCGCTCAAGGAGATGTGATGCAGTCACGTTGGGGCACACATGGAGACCACCCAATTATTGTTTTAAGCCCTGCATCCGTCCAAGAATGCTATGACCTAACCGTGCGTGCTTTTAATTTATCAGAAAAGTATCGAATTCCGGTTATCTTATTGGGGGATGAAGTTATCGGGCACATGAGAGAGAGTCTGATAATCCCTGAACTAGATGAATTAAAAATTATTAACCGAAAAACGCCAAGTGCACCAGCTGAAGGATTTAAACCTTACACACCGGGTGAGGATGATATACCGGCTATACCGCCTTATGGGACAGATCATATTGTACACATTAGCAGTTCTTGTCATGATGAATCGGGTTATTCCCATAATGCCCCACAAACGGCGGACAAATTAGTTCGACGCTTACACCGTAAGATAGAAAACAATAAAACCGATATCGTTCAGGTTGAATGGTTTGGACCAGACGATGCAGAAGTTACCTTAATTGCCTATGGAGTCGTATCCCGTGCAGCAAAGCAAGCGGTGATTGATGCCCAAAAAGAGGGACTTTCTGTAAATCTCCTTAGGCTTATCACACAATGGCCCTTTGCTGATGAACAAGTCAGAGAAGCCCTGAAGAAAGCTAAAGCGGTTATCGTACCGGAACTTAATCTTGGGCAAGTAGTTTTGGAAGTAGAACGCACCAATTCGTTTAAGACGCCTGTTTTCCCGCTATCTCGCATTGACGGTGAAATTATCTTACCTTCACAGATCGTGGAACGAATTAAGGAGGTGCTGAAATAATGGCAGTGCGACGTTATCAGGATTATTTGGATAAAAACAGATTACCTCACATGTGGTGTCCAGGCTGTGGGGATGGCATTATCTTGCGCGCCTACACTGAAGCCCTGGTAGAGCTTGACCTTGCACCGAAAGAGGTCGTCACTGTCACCGGGATCGGTTGTTGGGGAAAAGCCGATGATTATTTGACCACACAGGCTTTTCATGGAACTCATGGACGGGCTTTAGCCTTTGCTACCGGAATAAAATTAGCAAACCCGGATCTGCACGTCGTTACCTTAATGGGAGACGGTGATGCCGTCACCATAGGAGGAAACCATTTTATTCACGCAGCTCGCCGGAATATCGATCTTACGGCCATTGTGACAAATAACTACAACTATGGAATGACTGGGGGACAGTATTCAGCCACCACTCCCTTGGAAAGTAAAACCACAACCTCTCCTAAGGGAACACCTGAACCCGGTTTTAATGTTTGTTTACTCGCAGAAGCTGCAGGGGCAAATTTTGTAGCCAGGACAACGGCTTATCACGCAACCGCGCTCAAAAACCTTATAAAAGAGGCCATTACCCACAAAGGATTCAGTTTAGTAGAAGTCATCAGCCCTTGCCCAACGTATTTTGGACGATTCAATGGCAATTCCAGCGCAGTGAACATGTTTAATTGGCTAAAAGATAGCGCAGTTCCTATCTCTAAATATGGGAAAATGACTGCCGAGGAACAAGCTGAGCGTTTTGCGGTAGGAACCTTAGTAAAGAAAGAAAGACCCGACTTTTACACCACCTATCGGAGGATTCATAGAGCAAGTCAACAACCTAAGGGGGGAGAATAGATGGCAGGGAAAACGTGGCAAATCGTCTTAGCGGGTACAGGTGGTCAAGGGTTGATTTTAGGAGGGGTAACCCTGGCAAAAGCGGCAGTATTGGAAGGAAAAAATGCAGTACAAACTCAAACATATGGAATTCAGTCACGGGGAGGGTATTCACAATCCGAGGTAGTTATCAGTGAAGAAGACGTCTATTTTCCCAAGTGTGATCGGCCGGACTTAGTACTTGCTTTGAGTCAGCAAGGATATGAACGTTACAGAACTATTGTAGCGGATGAATGTATCATTCTTTATGACCAGGATGTTGTGAAAAACACTAAGCGCTCTCATGATGTGGGATACCCTTTTAGTACCAGAGTAATGAATATTGGGAACGTTAAAGCCATTAATTCCTTGTTTTTAGGCAGTGTACTGAAACTTTGTCCGGTAGTTTCCATAGAAAGCCTTACAAAGGTCTTAGAAGATTCATTGCCCGCTAAGATTTTAGCCATAAATCTAAAGGCATTGAACATAGGGTATGAGGAGATTGGCTAAGGTTAAGAAAGGAGACTTACTCATGCTTGAAAATTTAAGTACAGATGAAATCATTTCTCGCGGAAAAACTGCGTTGATGAACACCTATAACCAAGCTCCGATAGCCTTAACTAAGGGTGAAGGGGTATGGGTTTGGGATACAGATCACAAGCGTTATCTGGATTTTGTAACTGGTATAGCTGTCAGCTCTTTAGGTCACAGCCATCCTAAGGTGGTAGAAGCGATCCGGAGGCAAGCTGGGGAACTTATACATACTTCAAATTTGTATTGGATTCCTAATCAGGTTTCTCTTGCAGAACGTTTAATAGAAAATTCCTTTGCAGAAAAGGCATTCTTCTGTAATAGTGGGGGGGAGGCTAACGAAGGTGCTCTAAAGTTGGCTCGCAAATATGCTAAAAAGAACTATGGTACCCATAAATATGAAGTAGTTTCGTTAACTAGTTCTTTTCATGGACGGACATTAGCGACCCTTACGGCCACGGGGCAGCCTAAGTATCATAAAGATTATGAGCCCCTTCCGGTAGGATTTTCCTATGTTGCATTGAATGACCTTAAGGCTTTGGAAAGTGCAGTGAACGAGAATACGGCGGCAGTGCTGATTGAACCGATCCAAGGGGAAGGTGGGGTTTATCCAGCAACTGATGAGTTCCTGCAAAAATCTAGGGAATTATGTAATCGCTTTAATGCCCTGCTTATTTTCGATGAAGTGCAGTGCGGGGTTGGAAGGACGGGAAAGTTGTTTTCCCATCAATGGAGTGGTGTGACGCCGGATATCATGACCTTAGCAAAAGCACTTGCAGGTGGTCTTTCCATTGGAGCTATAATGTCCACCGCAAAGGTAGCTGCTGCCTTCGAACCTGGGGATCATGGTACGACCATTGGAGGAAATCCTCTAGCTATGGCTGCAGGTTGTGCGGTACTTGATGTAATGTTAGAAGATGGATTTTTTGAAGGTGTTTTAGAACGTTCTGAGTATTTATGTCGTGGGTTAAACAAATTAGCAGAAAAATATGGTATAGTGGGAAAAGTGCGCGGTCAGGGTATGATGTTAGGGTTGACCGTAGGTGAAAAGGCTCCCCTAATAATGAATAATTGCCGTAAAAATGGCCTATTGATTAATTGCGTAGAAGGCAAAACATTTCGTTTTCTGCCACCATTAATTGTGGATAATACAGAAATAGACGAGGCTTTGGCCATCATGGATAAAACTATTTCTATGGTTTTATGATGGAAAATAAATTTCACATGGAGTAATTATTTTGGAGGCATATATAATGATAGAACAGAACAGACAATATAGATATCTTACTCCCAGTAATAGTAAAGTAAAAGTCCGCATGATGAAAGGGCAGAACATTGCCGGATTTCCCATCGGCATCATATATATTGACGATGTGTATTATCCAATGATGCCGGGCAACATTGTCAACGGTTATACATTTAATTTTCCTGTAAGGTTAAAAGCAGTAACGGGACTAGATATTCCAAATCTGTTCAACGCCGGAGATGACGTGTTCTATCAGATACTGAAGGCCTGTGAAGAATTAAAAAAGGAGGGCGTGCGTGCCATCAGCTCTGCATGCGGCTTCTTTGGCAATTATCAGGACAGGGTAGCAGCGGCAATGGATATACCGGTCGCCATCTCAAGCCTGGTACAGCTTCCTTGGATAGCATCATTGCTCAAACCGGGGCAGTCGATGGGTGTACTGACGGCAGATAAGGCATCCCTGACGGATAAGCTTCTAAATGCCTGCAGTATCTCGGATGAACTGAAAAAAAGATTAATAATAAAAGACTTACGTCATGAACAGGAATTTTCCTGTATCCTAGAAGGCCGCGGTGAATTCGACAACGGCATCGTGGAGCAGGAAGTAGTCCGCAAGGCACTTGAAATCATCGAAGAGAATCCTGATACGGGTGCCATTTTATTGGAATGCTCGGACATGCCGCCATATGCTCATGCGGTACAGGCAGCAACTCAGCTTCCGGTGTTTGATTTTACGACGTTAATCAGATGGCTGCATTCTGCAGTATGCCAGACGCCATATTATGGATTTATTTAAAAAATTACACAAATAACGTCTAATGACTTAACCTCTATAAACAAAGCCTATTTTAGATAAATTATACTCTCATTAAACAACGTCAACGGTTCCAGTCCTTTTTCTCCCACAACAAAAGTGTTTTCTATCCCCACAGCACCTTCTGGGAAAATAAATTTTGGCTCTATGGCTATTACCATATTTTTCTCCAGTGTTGTTTTAAAACCTAAGGCTAACACTGGCCATTCATTAAGTTCTATACCTAGGCCATGTCCAATAAAAGGCACGGGCTCAGAAAAACCCATAAAATGCTCTCCGTATCCGGATTCGGCCGCCATATTAAACGCATGCCGGTAAATATCCTCGCAGGACGCACCCGGCACAGCCATCTGTTTAACGGCCTCTTGAATGAGTAAAGCTGTCTCATGAGCATGTACAAGTTTATCCGGCAGTTGACCGATACAGAATATCCGGGTCTGGTCTGCCAAATAACCGTCTTTAACCCCTACAAAGTCAATCATAATTGGCTCATTTTGGGTTATTTTTTTATAACCTGCTCCTTGTGGAAAGGAGATGCTTATTCCCAGTCCACCGGTAGGACTTTCCATACAACTAGGTATGGCCCCATTAGCGCCGGACAATACGTGGCCATAATAAACTTCCTGGTCAAATCCCCGCATTTTTACTCTGCCCGAGTGCCCTGCCAGGCGATACACCATCTCTAGCTGACCCGCCAGCTCTAATTCAGTAATACCCTCTTTTAAATAGTCCTTGACCCGGTAAAACAAAGTGTAGTTAAGTTGGGCTGCGTCCCTGAGCACCTCTAGCTCATAAGATGACTTAACCATGCGCACAGAACGAATTAGTCCACTGATATCTACAATTTGAGTACCTTCAAATAGCTTTTGAAAAAGCAGATACTGGGCCGCAGGCAATACGTCCAACTCAAGACCCAAGGTTGTTATGTGATTATATCCATACTCATTCAGCATTTTTGTCAAGTCTTTTACATTAGCCAACGGAATGATATCTTCCAGAGCCGATTCTCCTTGGGCACGGGTAAAACTTCTTTTCACCATCAACAAAGGTTTGCCCTCTGCAGGAATAAACAGGTGGCCACGATGAGCTGTGCCAGCAAAATAAAACATATCTGCGCTATCCACAATTAACGCACCGTCAACGCCTTTTTGCTGCAACCGTTTTTGAAATGCGGTAATCCGCTTTGTCAGTTCACCTGCTGGTGTCATCCTCATTATACAACACCTTCTTTTCATTCAATTTAAATAGCGAAGGTACGAAAACAAAAGCCCTTTTAGGAATAACTACTTGTTGTTGACTAAACCTTTAGCCAGGGTTTCGTGGAAAGATATAACCATTGCTACCATTTCTTCCTTAGTTATATCCTTTAATACGATCCATTTGAACAACAGAAATTTTTCTACTGCTAGTATGGCGTGGGCGATGGGAGGGACCGAAACGTTATTAAAGGCCCCCTTATTAATGCCATACTCAATATTCCTGATATAAAAATCAATTAGTTTATCCTCAAACTGCTTCAGGCAATTGTCAATTGTTTGGCTTGTGCCCGCTACTCGACTATATATTTCTGACAGTTTCTCGTTCTGGGCGAAGATTTCCATGGTTACACGTTTTGTTTCTATAAATCGTTTGTACAAATCTTTTTCCGTTGTGTAATAGGTACTAACTCCTGAAATAATCTGTTCTGCGAATTCTTCCAGAAGCGCTTTCAAAATATCCTCCTTATCAATAAAGTAATTATAAAAGGTACCAGTCCCAAAACCTGATTTAACTATTATTTCGCGGACTGAAGTGTTAAAATATCCCTTTTCAATGAATAGATCTATAGCACATTCCGTAAGTCTTTGTCGACGTTCTTTGTTTTGCCTTAGCTTTGGAATAGGCATCTCTATACCCCCCCGTTCCGAGTGTATGTTCGTTCACTTAAATTATATTATGACTTCTAAAAAGGGTCAATTTAAAATTCGAACTTTATGTTTTTAGTATAAATGTTGTTTTAATAGAGATGGTAGATCTAAGACAGAAACAAACCTTTCGTCTCAATATAGAGTCGAAAGGTTTGTTACTCTCGCTTTTAAGAACATAAAAGCAACAAGAGTTCTTGATACAACAAGTAACAAGAAGGGGACCTAGACTTAAAACGTTTCATACCAAACAGTGTTTTCCAGACTTTTTCGTAAGGTGTCATGTCTCTCAGGAGATAATGGCTCACCTTCGGCATATCCAATAGCTAGAATATTAATCGGTTCATAGCTGTCAGGTAATTTAAATTCAGTTCTCATAACCTTAGCATCGAAATAACAAATCCAACATGTCCCTAGCTCTAACTCTGTCGCTTCTAGCATCATATGATCGGTCACAATACTCGCGTCGATTTCGGCAATATCTTTTTTATCAAGAGGTCTTTTCCAGGAAACACTATGATCTGCACAGATGATTAATGCTAAGGGGGCGTTGTAGATATTCGCACACTTTGCCAGTCTATTGAGTCCTTCTTTCCCTTTAACTACAATAATCCTTTGAGGTTGAGTATTTGCCCCAGTGGGAGCGATTCTGCCTGCCTCAAGGATTTTAAGCAATTTTTCTTCTTCTACCTGTT
>NZ_JABZFS010000087.1:0-62080 GCF_014237355.1 Desulfosporosinus sp. | reverse complement strand
ACAAATCGAAACGTCAAAAGCGCTCCGGTCAGCGGAAGAATACTGTAAACCATATATAGGGGAATTCCAACGTCAGTAGATACTTGCCCTGTGTTGTGTGTGAAAGAAACCAATTTGTAGCCGTAATATCCCAAGAAAACGCTAAATGTGATTCCTACTGTGTGCGCGAACGTCGTAACATAGTGCTGCACACGCTTCGGCAGGACATTAAATAACATATCCACTTTGATGTGATGGTCGTTTCGTAAGGCAACACTCGTTCCAATTAACGTCCCCCAAATAATCATATACTGAGAAATCTCATCAACCCAAGAGCGCGCATCATTAAATACATAGCGCATAACGACACCGTAGAAAATTATCCCAACACCTGCTGCAAGAAGCCCCCCTGAAATGATGTCCTCAAGAAATTCAAAGACTTGCCAAAACCTTTTCATAATCTCACCCCTTGCTATTATTAATGAAGTCGTTAGAGAATCTATAGATAAGGACTATACCAAGATTCTTAATAGTCCTTCCCACCTCCTTAAATCCGGTATTATATTAATTTTCTATTGGTTCACACTGTTTTTTCACATTAGATAGGAATTCGGGGCCGATTTCTTGTTCTAATTTTCTATAGACAGGCAAGAAGCTATCTTTCCAAATACTTTTTTCCGAAGTGGTAAGTGAGTAAATTTTCAGTTTTTCCCGCTTCTGAAGTTCAAGTAATTGCTCTTCATTTAATTCGCGTGCCTTTGCCCTTTCCCATTGAGTTACCTCTGATAACGTATCCTCCAGTAGTTCACGAGCTTGACTCGGAAGTTGATTCCATAATTCTTGATTTACAATAACGGCATATCCTAGAAACCCATGCTGACTGAGTGTTAAATACTCTTGCACTCGATCAAAGTCTTTTGTGTAGATATTAGAGATGGTATTTTCTTGTCCTTGAACTCGTCCTTCTTCTAATGACTTATATACATCATTAAACGGAAGAAAGAGGGCATCGGCTCCAAAGGTATAAAATTGTTCTTCTAAAATCCCTTGGGACATAATCCTGAATCGCAGCCCTTCTAAATCCCTGGGTTTGATGATAGGATGTTCGTTATTCGTCAAGTGTTTAAATCCGTTATCCCACATGGCCAATCCCAACATATTCTTCTCTTGTAGCTGATTAAGTAACTCCTTACCTACTGGCCCATCCATTATTCGATGAACACTATCCAAATCTGTGAATAAATACGGAAGATCCCAGATCTGCCATTGGGGAAAAAGTTGGGAGACTTTAGAGGTTGCTGGAGCAATCATTTGCACATCTCCTCGGTTAAGTGCCTCAAACTCTTCACCATCTTTAAACAATTGAGAGTTTGGAAACACTTGAACTTCGATTGAACCACTGGATCGTTCCGAAATGAGCTGAGCAAAACGGAAGGCGGCCAATCCTTTGGGAGTATTCTCCTCTACAACATGTGAAAACTTAATGATTATCTTTTCTTTTTTATTTACTTGTTGTCCATCTATAACTCTTTTATCACATCCCGATACTCCTAAGACAAGGATAATGATTAAAGAAATCCAACACTTTTTTAACATCTTAGTACTCCTTTACACATAATTGAATATTTTTAGTTTAATTTATTTTCAGACTATTCTCAATATTTTTGTTCCTTTTGATATTTATGGTCATATTGGTCTAAATACACAAAAAAAATTGTACCCTAAAGTACAATTTTATATTTGTTAATTGGCCTGCCTACAGATCCATATTGAGTTTCAAGTAGAACACGGTCAATTTTTTCTAGATACTCCAAGTACCTTCGTGCAGTAACCCTCGCTAAACCAGCCCCTTCTGCGACTTCTTCTGCTGAAAGCCCAACTTGACTCTCTTTAAGAAAATTATAAACTTGTTGGAGAGTAATTTCTCGTAACCCTTTAGGTAATTCCTCTCGGCTTCTGCTGTATGGAGTTTCATTATTGGGTAGAATTTTGATCAAACGATCTAGATCCTTTTGATTCATTTCCCCTCGATTCTTAAATTGTTCGGAATAAGTAAGGTAATTCTTTAAGGCAGCATTGATTCGTTCAAATTTAAACGGTTTAATAATGTAGTCTACGACACCGAAACGCAAACCCGCTTGAACGGTTGTGACATCTTGAGCTGCAGTAATTAAAATGATATCCGTCGGTATCCCCTGACGACGTATCTCACGAAGAATTTGAATTCCATTCGTATCCGGCAGGTAAATATCTAAAATTACTAGGCGAGGCCTCAGCTTTTGGATAATTTCAAGTGCCTGTTTCCCTGTTTTTGCTTTACCTCTAATCCGGAAGCCACCAACTCGTTTAATAAATCCTTCATTGACTTCCATTACCATGGGATCATCTTCAACTAACACTAGGTCAATTGGATTCATCGTTGTTCCCCTCCTTATAGAACTTTTTAAAGTGATCTTCAGGCACTATAATAGTTTAGAACTTTTTAGGGGTATCTTGATACCAAAACGCGTACCCCAGTTTCCAGACTCCAGCTCAATGGTTCCATCCAGCCTTTCGACTGTTTGTTTTACTAAAGCAAGACCAATTCCTCGATTTTCTGTACCTTTCGTTGAAAAACCCCATTGGAAGACTTTCAATAAGTTTTCCGACGGTATCCCTTCCCCTGTATCTTCAACGCTAATAATCAATTCTGTCTCCTCTTGTTTGATACGACAATGCACCTCACATAATTCCCTACCCACAACCGCTTCCATAGCATTCTCCAGTAAATTCCCTAATATGAGTGTTACTATATTACTTTCAAGGTTTTCAGGTAATTCCCCTAAATTGGAATCTTGATCAAAATAAACTTCGACCTTAAGCTCTTTGCCGCGGTTGTATTTTCCTAAAAGTAAGCCGGCCACACTTGAATCTTTAATATTCTGACTTAAGAATCTAGTTACTTCCTGTTGCTCCTCGGTCACTTTGTAAACATAATCCATTGCTTCCTGAGCTTTATTTAACTGGATTAGACCAGCGATGGTGTGCAATTTATTCAGAGATTCATGGTTTTGTACCCTTAGAGCTTCAATAAATGCTCTCACACCTGTTAGCTCCTCAGCCATTTTACGTACTTCTGTTTTGTCTTTAATCGTAATCACTTGCCCTACGACCTGGTCCTTAACTCTCACCGGGAGAAAATTGATTAGAACCCATGTTTGATTGAGCAGAAGTTCCGTGGTTTCCGAAGGATCTCTTGTTTCTAGAAGGTCAATAAGAACTCTGAACACCTCGAGATCATTTAGATGAAGTCCGATGATGTTATCATTTGGAGAGATACCGGCAATACGGCAGGCTTTTTTATTACTCACCGTAATCCGGTTTTCAATATCCAACGCTACGACCCCTTCATCCATCGCTTGGAAAATGGCTACTCGTTCCTCTAACATTCTAGCAATTTCATTCGGTTCAAGGTAGAACATATTCTTTTTGATGTTTCTCGCTAAATAAAAGGAACCTAGGATTCCAAGGGCTAGCCCCACCAATAAAGAAGAATAGAGCTGAATTCTTAATGTACTGATAATACCTCTAATGGTCGGAACAATTATTCCTACTGCTACGACTCCAACTTGACGTGTACCTTCATCGGCCAGTACGGGTTCAAATGCACGCACGGACGGGCCCATAACCCCAACTGCCTGAGAAAGATATTCCTTTCTTTTTAGTGATGGTCCTTCATCCCCATCATTAAAAGGCGTTCCGATCCGATCTAAATAGGGATGAGAATAACGTATTCTTTCCATATTAAAGATAACGATATATTCAACTCCTGTTGCGATACGTATTCTCTCGGCAAGGGGTTGAATTACCTTTGAACCTTCTGCTTTACTTAAATTTTCTTGTACTTCTCGTAATTGAGCTACCGTCCGGGCAATTGCCATCGCCCGATACCCAATTTCCTGTTCCATCTTGTGTGAAATAAAGTTAACAAAGATTACTCCTACTAAAAAGACAGATAATAATACCAGAAAGAATGAGAGAATAGCAATTTTCGTTCCCAATTTAAAATGGGGTCTGCTCAAGAGGAAACCTCCTGCCTAAAAAATCAGAATAATATATATTTATTCGATAATTTATTCTGCAATTCCTTCAATAAAAATTTTATATTTCTGCTTCTTTTATACTGTATTCTTTGGAAATTTCTCTTGTCAGATGACTAATAAAGTGTTAAATTAAAGTATATTCCAACGGAGCAATGGCGCTCCTTGAAGATTTAGGAATAATCTTTGAGGGCGTCTTTTTGTTATTACCAAGATTAATCAATAGAGAATTAAACAATTAGGAAGGGGAAATCAACTAATGGATATCTTTGGGGAAAACGTCTTTAATGACGCAGTGATGAGAAAACGTTTACCGAAAGCAGCCTATAAATCTTTGCGAAAAACAATCGAAGGTGGACTTCCGCTTGATCCAAGTGTCGCTGAAATTGTTGCTAATGCTATGAAGGATTGGGCAATTGAAAAGGGTGCAACACATTTTACTCACTGGTTTCAACCCTTAACTGGCATTACCGCTGAGAAACATGATTCCTTTATCTCACCAACCATGCATGGTCTAGTAGGCATGGAATTCTCGGGTAAGGAACTGATTCAAGGGGAGCCGGATGCCTCCTCCTTTCCTAATGGCGGCATTCGAGCTACATTTGAAGCGAGAGGGTACACCTCCTGGGACTGCACCTCTCCTGCTTTTCTAAAAGAAGATGCTGGAGTCTTGACCTTATGTATCCCTACTGCTTTCTGCTCCTATACAGGGGAAGCACTTGACAAGAAAACGCCGCTTCTGCGATCTATGCAGGCTCTTAACAAACAAGCATTACGAATTTTGCGACTCTTTGGAAATACTACAACTACTCAGGTCACCAGTACGGTTGGAGCAGAGCAGGAGTATTTTCTTATCGATAAAAAGTTCTACGACAAACGCTTAGATCTCATGCTTAGTGGACGGACTCTATTCGGGGCTATGCCCCCTAAAGGTCAGGAAATGGATGATCATTACTTTGGCAGCTTAAAAGCACGGGTTGCTGCATTCATGCATGATTTAAACATTGAATTGTGGAAACTGGGTGTTCTGGCTAAAACCCAGCATAATGAAGTGGCCCCTGGTCAATTTGAACTGGCACCGATCTTCGGGACAACAAATATCGCGACTGACCATAACCAACTCGTTATGGATAGCATGAAAAAAGTGGCTCTCCGCCATGACATGGTATGTTTGCTTCATGAAAAACCGTTTGCCGGAGTCAATGGTTCCGGTAAACATAACAACTGGTCTATGTCCACCGATGATGGCCTGAACCTCCTAGACCCTGGCCATAACCCTCATGAGAACTTTCAATTTCTTACAATTCTTTGCGCTATTATTAAAGCCGTCGACGATTATGCTGAACTTCTGCGAGTCTCCGCCGCCATGCCTGGCAATGACCACCGTCTCGGGGCCAACGAAGCTCCCCCCGCAATAATTTCTATCTTCCTTGGTGATCAACTCACAGATATCCTTGAACAATTGCAAAATGGAGATATCACACATTCCCTCCAAGGAGAAAAAATGGCCAGCGGCGTAGAAACTTTACCCGCCTTCCATAAAGATTCAACCGATCGAAATCGGACCTCTCCCTTCGCCTTTACCGGAAACAAATTTGAGTTCCGAATGGTAGCCTCTTCCCAATCTATTTCAGGTCCCAACGTAGTGCTTAACACAATTTTTGCAGAAGTTTTCTCCCAGTTCGCAGATCACTTAGAGCAAGCTGAAGACTTTGATCAAGCCCTTCTCGAACTTCTAAAGAAAACCGTTGCAAACCACAAACGTATTCTATTTGATGGAAATGGCTACAGTAGGGAATGGGTTGAAGAAGCCGCTAGACGAGGACTTCCCAATATATCATCAACGGTTGATTCTGCCCTTGTTCTCCTGCGTGAATCAACAGTCGAACTGTATAAGAAACACGGCGTTTTAAACCGAACCGAGCTGGAATCACGTTATGAGATTAACCTAGAGCGATATTGCAAACAGATTAATATTGAGGCTCTGACCATGATCGACATGGCCAAGCATCTGATTATTCCAGCAGGTGTAAAATATTCTACTCAGCTGGCAAATTCTATCAATGCAATCAAATCTGCATCTAGTGCTGTCGATATTTCCGTCCAAGAAAACCTCCTGATCGATCTTTGTTCGACCCTAGCTTCCTTCAGATCAAACTTAGAAGCTCTGGAAAAAGATATTCAAGGTGCGAACTCTATCCCCGATGATGCTTACACTATAGGTGTCTATTACCGTGATGTGGTCTTTCAAGCAATGAAGGCCCTTAGGACGGATGGGGATAAGCTCGAAACCATGATAGACGCAGAGCTTTGGCCGTTACCCACCTATGCTCAAATGTTATATATGCTCTAATAACCCAAGGAAAACAGGGGGACAGGTGAGTTGTTTCGAAACAACTCACCTGTCCCCCTGTTTCGGCCTTAACTACACCGCTGTAAAGCTGCATCCACCATCAAATTTGCTGCCATGACCATCATTTTTTGTTCACAGTAGTGTAGTAAATCTCCATAGGTTCTAAGAGACATCAAATTCAACCGTTCCTCGATGCTCATCAAATCTACTTTGGCTTGCTGCAAACCTTTGTCGGAACGGATCACACCTAGATGCAGTCCCATCAAACGTTTCAAATCCAGCTTGACTTCCTTCCAGGAGGCCGCGGCTTCTAGATTAGTAGAAAGATTAGGAGAAAGCTCTGGACCAGACCACCGCCCAAATTTAGCTTCGAGGAATTCACCTATGAATCGGCCGCTCCAAGTTCCCATTTTACGTCCTTCGCTTTCAGTTCCTGCCCACCTTCCAGCTCGCCGACCAAACACAACTGCTTCAGTCAAAGCATTACCCGCCAAACGGTTTGCTCCATGCACCCCTCCAGATGCTTCTCCACAAACCCATAAACCTGGTATAGAACTGCGACATTTTGGATCAATAGTAATGCCGCCATTCATAAAATGCTGAGCAGGTGCCACCTCGATCTTTGTTTCACCTTGAAGAACCGTCCAAATATCCGGGTAGTTTTTAATCATTACTTCTTGTGCAATATTGGAGAAATCGACATAGACACCGCCACGGTCCGTGCCCCTTCCCCTTAAAATTTCCTCAAAATTTGCTCTTGCCATAACGTCTCTAGTGGCCATATCCGCTTGATGAGAATAGCGTGCCATATACGCTTCACCAAGTCCATTTCTTAGAACAGCTCCATCTGCAAAGGGTGCTGTCGAAATCACTAGCCGGGGAGTGGCAACTGTTACAGTCGGATGAAATTGGATAAATTCCATATCTCTAGTAGTCGCTCCTGCCAAATAGCCAAGAGCAAAACTGTCTCCACATACATCACTGGTATTTGTAGTGAGCTCAAAGAGACCTCCCGCCCCTCCCCCGGCTAAGACCACTGAGCCAGCATGCAGTATGTATACTATTGCCTCCTTTTTATCCAACCCAATGGCCCCACGTACTCGACCATTGTCTACTAACAGGCTGACAATTAAGACATTTTCCATAAACTCTACGCCAAGCTCTTTGGCTCTTTCCGCTAAGGGGACAGATAAACCTAGTCCTAGAGTTCGGTTGGATTTGGATACTCCAACTGCCCGAACCGTACGAAAGCGAGAATGACCTGGTGAACCTTTAATGAGTAGGTCATCCTTGTCCTTTTGAAACTCTACCCCTTGCTCCATTAGCCAAGAAATAGCCCCAGCAGCTTCCGATGCTAAAATTTGCACTAAAGCTCGATCATTGAGGTTAGCTCCACCTGCCATGGTATCCTCAATATATCTCTCTACCGAATCATCGGTTCGAAGACCGTTCCACACTACAGACATATTATTTTGAGTAATAACCGTATTTCCAGAGCGCCCTGCTTTTCCTTTACTTACCAAGGTGACCATATGTCCTGTTCCAGCGGCTTCCACTGCAGCACTTAGCCCTGCCAAGCCTCCGCCGATTATCAAGATATCCGTAGTAATTTGCCGTATTAACATAAGTATCTATCCTTCCCAAGGGTTATTCTATTTGTTAAACCAACTCTTAATTCCGTGGAACGTAGTAGCACGATTAAGACGGGCAATCGAACGAGTCAGTGGAACCTCTTTGGGACAGACTTTAATACAGTTTTGGGCATTGCCACAATCCGCAATCCCCCCTTCAGTCATTAAAGCCTCGAGTCTCCTCTCTCTTTGCAGAGCTCCGGTGGGATGAGAATTCATCAAATCTACCTGGGCAATCGGTGCGGGACCGATGAATTTAGACTTGGGGTTTACATTCGGACAGGCTTCCATACAACAGCCACAAGTCATGCATTTAGAAAGAGCATACGCTTGCTCCTGAACTTTCGGAGGAACTCTGGGTCCCGGACCCATATCATGAGTGCCATCAACCTCGATCCAAGCTTTAACTTTACGCAGATTCTCAAACATAACCTTGCGATCTACAACCAGGTCACGAACCACTGGAAACTTTGAAAGAGGAGCTAAATGAATGGGTTGGGGCAGCTGATCGACTAGAGCTGAACAGGCTTGGCGGGCTTGACCATTGATCACCATTGTACACGCACCACAGACTTCCTCTAGGCAGTTACAATCCCAAGCAACCGGCGTGGTCACCTCCCCTTTGGCATTGAGAGGATTTTTCTGGATTTCCATAAGGGCTGCAACTACATTGATTTTAGGAAAATAGGGTATCAAAAACTCCTCCATGTAGTCAGCGGCCTTAGGGTTTGCTTGGCGTTTTATCACTAATCGAATATCCTTAGACATTTTGTACAGTCACCTCTTTCGCCACATCGTAGCGTCGCTTGCGTGGTTTTATGAAGCTCGTGTCAACAGGATCATAACTAAAGCGCGGGCCATTTGCCGTCCATTCTGCTTTAGTAGTTTTAAGCCAATTCTCATCATCACGGTCCGGATAATCCGGTTTATAATGGGCACCCCGACTCTCATTGCGGTGATAGGCTCCTAGTGTAATAACTCTAGCCAGAGAGAGCATTCCCCAAAGACGACGGGTAAAGGGAACAATCTGATTCCCCCATTCCGCACCATTACCCACTCCAATAGTTCTATAACGTTCCATAAGTTCTTGGATCTTTTGGTCAGTAGCCAATAGTCGGTCGTTATTGCGAACCACGGTGACATTATCCACCATCCACTCGCCAAGTTCCTGGTGCAATTTATACGGATTTTCCTTCCCCTGCATTGCGAACAAAGCCTTCTGTTTAATAATTTCCTCCTCTTTAGCTCGCCCAAATAGAGACCCAGGCAAGTCGTTACACCGTTGCTTAAGTCCATTGCTATACTCGAAGGCTTTAGGTCCAACCACCATTCCGGCATATATGGCAGCCACTAACGAGTTACCCCCTAAGCGATTGGCACCGTGGTACTGATACTCACACTCTCCTGCGGCAAATAAACCCGGTATGTTGGTCATTTGGTTATAATCAACCCATAGGCCACCCATGGAGTAATGCACAGCCGGAAACGTCTCCATGGGAACCTTGCGCGGATCATCTCCAATGAACTTTTCATATATGTCAACAACTCCAGCAAGTTTGCGATCAATATCATGGGGATCTAAATGGGTAATATCTAGATAAACTTTATTTTCTCCCTCCACACCCAGCTTCATATCTACACAGACTTTAAAGATCGCCCGGGTGGCGATATCTCTAGGTACCATGTTCCCATAGGCCGGATACCAATCCTCCAAGAAATACCAGGGCTTTCCATCTTTATAGACCCAGACACGCCCACCATCCCCCCTGATGGATTCGGACATCAACCGGAGTTTATCCCTCCCTGGGATAGCTGAAGGATGAATTTGAACAAACTCACCATTTGCGTAGGTTGCTCCTTGCATATAAGCAGAGGCAGCCGCAAACCCTGTATTGATCGTCGAATTCGTACTACGGACATAGATCATGCCCGGGCCACCTGTGGCTAAAATCACTGCATCGGCTGGAAAAACTTGAATATCAAGACTCTTCATGTCTTGCACAACCGCTCCCCTGCAACACCCTTCGTCGTCACGTACTAGGGAAAGCAATTCCCATTCTTCATAGCGAGTGACCAACCCTTCATCTTCATAACGGCGGACCTGTTCATCCAGAGCGTATATCAACTGTTGACCAGTGGTAGCCCCAGCAAAAACCGTCCGGGAGTATTTCGCACCCCCTAACCGACGAACATCTAGAAATCCTTCCGGAGTCCTATTAAACTGCACTCCCATTCGGTCCATTAAATAGATAATACTCGGAGCTGCTTCAATCATATTTTTCACTGGAGTTTGGTTCGCCAAGAAATCTCCACCGTATATGGTGTCATCAAAATGTTCCCAGGTCGAATCCCCTTCTCCTTTAGTGTTAACCGCCGCATTGATCCCCCCTTGTGCACATACTGAGTGAGAACGCTTGCAGGGAACTAACGAAAATAAATCGACTTTTTGACCACGCTCAGCTAACTTGATTACTGACATTAGGCCGGCGAGGCCTCCCCCTATCACAATTACTTTTCCGCTCATCTCCCCGACCTCCTAAATGAAGGCTAGCAGGGCGTTAATCCCTACAGCCGTCAGTATTATAAATACAGCAAAGCAAGCATAAGCCGCTGTTCTCTGGGCCTGTTCTCCCACAGTAATTCCCCAGGAAGCTAGAAATGACCACAGCCCGTTGGCAAAATGGACGAAGGAAGCAAGCAGTCCAATCAAGTAAAGTACAAGAATGACGGGCTGATTCAACGCTGTCGCCACAAACTCGAACGTGATACTATTGCTAATCACGCCCTCGGAAAATCGCAGTACGACAACATGCCAAGTTACAAACATCAAGGTGATTACGGCAGATACTCTTTGCATATAAAACAGCCAGTTGCGAAAATATCGATAGTTCTCAATGTTATTTCTGGTAAGATAAACAACCCATATTCCATAAAATGCATGGTACAGAATTGGTATAAAAATGACAACCAGCTCTAAAAACCATAAGTAGGGGATATTGTGTAAGAGTGAAACCCCACGGTTAAAATTCTCCTGCCCTAAAGTAGCCATGGAATTGATAAACATATGGACCATCAAGAAAATGCCTAGCGGAAGAATCCCGGATAAGGAATGAAGTTTGCGCCGGAAAAATGAATGGCTCATTTGAAATCCTCCTTTCACTTGCCGTCAAATCTTTCCCGAAGATATACTCATATCATTACTGACTCTCGTCTCCTTATTTTAGCGAAGCAACTATGACGAAAAGACGTTATAATTGCCGGCGCCAGTAATTAGAGTAGATAGCCCCTAAGGGATTATGGGCAAGAACTCGGTCTTTGACGACTAAGGTAGTCACCGGCGCCTCTGAATATTTTGTAAAAAGCATATCATGCCCGATACAAAGCCCGACGATGATGTTGAGCTGAGTACCTAATTTGTTCAGGTACTTAACCTGTCCGACAGGATTACAAGCTGCTTCGTAACGCTCTGGTTTAACATTTGGTATTTCATATTCTCTTTTATCAACTCCACAAATTTTGCAACAGATTGAATGAACTTTGAAGTGGCTTTCAAATATAGCAGCAATCTCTTTTGCTTCTTTACTCAAGCCCACACAAAAACCAATTCCCAGCTTTTCATAACCCATTTCCTGACAGAACTTAATTACTTCCTGAATGCGAGTCATTTTCATATAATGTTCAGCCTCTATGCGGCTTGCCATGGCTAAAATCCGTCTGTTCTCTTCCACCAGATATTCAGGTTGCTGGTACCCCTGATCATAGCAACTTTTTCCTTGATAACAAGCATTATTTAGTTTACAGTTAGCGCAGTCTATGATAATCCCTCCTCAAAACAATATAAATTAACAATTCAATGTTTTCAATCAATTCCAGCTTACTTTAAGTTTTCTTTTAGAGCAATGTTTAGGTCATATTGTTTCGTTACTTGAATAGGTGAAACAGGGGGACAGGTGCATCAAACAGGGGGACAGGTGCATCGTTTCGAAACGATGCACCTGTCCCCCTGTTTCTTTGAGAAATGAGAGAAAAGAACTGTTGACTATGTTTTTGGGATTATTTCTAGATCGTCGGGATCGTATGCAAATTCGCGAGGTATAATATCTAACCGTGCTACAATAAAAGCTCCAATTTCATCCCGATCTAACCGTACAACAGTCCCAATGCGATGATTACTTGTCTTAACACGGTCTCCTACTTGAAACTTGTGTTGGTGATTTAGAGAATTGTCTGTTTTCAATTTACGATTTAGCGCTAACATAAGCTAATATCCCCCTCTTTATTGCAAATGGTACGTAGAATTCAACGAACGTGACTCTCTCAAAATCGTGTTAGCTAAAGTACAGACTTTAGTGAATGATTTCACTTTTCTTATATAATATTTCAAAAGTCTGAAAATAACAAATTCATTTTAGTTTTAGGGGGTATAAATTCTATTGATACTCCTGGTTAAATAGGGGGACAGGTGAGTTGTTTCAAAACAACTCACCTGTCCCCCTATTCACCGAAGAAGGCTGATTGACGATCTTATTAATCGTCAATCAGCCTTCAGATTCAATCTCGAACTTAAGAGCTTATTCCTTGGTTATACTGATACTGGCATTCTGAGGCAATGCCAAACCTGCTGCCACTTCTATGGTTTTCATGATCCCGGAAACGCCTGGGCAGCTTGGATGTGGGCTATGCTTAGCAAATGCTTCATAGACCTTCCCCATATGGAGTTTCTTGAAAATCTCTTGGAAGGCATCAACTTCATCTAGCTCTTTAGCTATCTTCTGGTAATTCGGACAATCACTGGTTATTTCCAATTTTACCTTCTGATTATCATCACTTACAGCCTTCACATTGATTGTGAAACCACATACTCCTGCTTTGATTACCCCTGTTACCATACTATCTCCTTTATCTCCTCTAACTACTAATTACTAATTACTTTTTGATTTTACTTTCTGGGCGTTTGATCCCTAAAATCGGTGCCGAGTGGTCTTTTCCTAAGTAGAAATTAGACCAAGAGGACGTCTGATAGAAATCCCAGTTGGCAGGTGGTACTGGAGGAACGTCTAATGTGTGTTCTTCCCCATATTTTTTAAGCCTTGCATAAGCTCTAACCCACACGCATTTCTTCTCTTTCGGGAAAACTTCACACCAGCCATCCAAACTTCCACCACAAGCTCCGTTACGTTGGTTTTTGGGACATTGGGACATGGGGCAAAGATAGCCTATATCCAAAATGGCACAATCGCCGCAGTCCTTACAATCAAGCATGACGACTTTGGCAATATGCTCAACCGCATGAAGTCTCTTTTCAGCTTTTTTCTTACCCTCAGCTGCACGATACATACTGCGCATCACAGGGAAGAGCATCTTATTAGGAGTAAACATGAGACTGTGCATTCCTCTCATCATTGAGTTCATAAAACCAGCAGGGGCGTCTAAAGGTCGATTAGCACGATTCGCAGGGCGATCTGTATTCAAACCTGTCTTCTCGTCTTTTTCGAAGTAATAGAAGCCATTGTTTTGAGGATAATCAAACTCCTTGATGTAGTCTTGCCAATTCGCACTGAGTTCTTCACCTTTATCAATGATGTATTCCACTTGCTCGTATTTAAGATTGTGCCCGCCGATATGAACTCCGGCAAAGCCCATCCCTTTCATAAAGGCATACATTTTAGCAGCTCTCAACATCCGTTGTCCGACCCCTTTATCGGCTGCAGTTTTTTCTTCATTAAGCTCTGCTAATAATTTGTCTGTAACAACACAACCAGGCAATTTGTTTTGGTTCATAACATTGGCTGCACCATAAGGGAGAACATAAATGTTTCCTACGACTGGAACATCCAGGTTGTTAACTTTCAAGAACTGTAGAACTTCATGACATTTACGCGCATCATATCCAAGCTGGGTAACAATAAATTGTGCGCCACCTTGAATTTTCTTTTTTAACTTATAGTACTGAACCATCAGCTCTGCCTCAGTAGACTTGAAGGGGGAAACAGCTGCGCCGGCAAAAAAGTCACTAGGTGCATGATAAGTAGGCCCCTTCATACCTTGTACTTCTAAGCCTTTATTCATTTCTGTAATTAGTTGTAAGGTGTTAGAAGGATCAAGGTCAAAGACCGGCTTAGGACGTCCTTTAAACCCGGAATAAGTATAGTCCCCAGTCATTACTAGTAGATTTCGAACGTTTGCACGATCTAAGGCATACAATTGGCTTTCCATTTGGTTCCGGTTTTTGTCCTTACATGTAAAATGAACCAATGGTTCAATTCCCAATTTTAGAATTTCCATTCCCAAGTAATCCGCCAGAATTGCTGGATTACCTCCCGGGTTATCCGTGATGGTAAGTGCATGGATCCTGCCACCTTTTGCAGCTTGCTCCGCTGAAGCAATCGCAGTTTGTTGAGCTTTTTCGTTGGCACCTCTTCCCGGTACAAGTTCCCATGTCACAGATAGGGTGTTTTTGTCAAGCAGCGATTCTTTGAATTTATTTTCCATTACTCAGTTCCTCTCCCTTATAACAAATATTTTCTGGAGATTGTCCTTTTATTCTCTAACCATTATAACTCTTCTTGGACAATATTTTAAGGTGTTTTCAGTCTTTTCCTAACATTTAATTAACTCAGCCGTTCAAGGTACATACTATTCATGAAATAGTTGGAAAATTTCGCACTACCACCAAGTTCAATATGACGAATCTTCTTGTACAATTCATGTGTCATTTCCATCTCCTGGTGATTTAGTAGTGTTCGTATGGCACCAACATGGGCAGCATTTCCTACCATCTTTATTTTTTCG
Organism: Desulfosporosinus sp.; assembly: GCF_014237355.1. Lineage (NCBI taxonomy): Bacteria > Bacillati > Bacillota > Clostridia > Eubacteriales > Desulfitobacteriaceae > Desulfosporosinus > Desulfosporosinus sp. The sequence continues at coordinate 47,246 of NZ_JABZFS010000087.1, read as the reverse complement.
GGTGATATATCCGGTACTAGACCAATATTTAAAATGTTATTGGCCTTGAGATAGGTTGCAAAGGTTCCGGACAAAACTACGGAATCAAGCTCAGAAACGCTGATGCCCGCCATTTCAACTAACGTTTTAATACCGGCACAGACTGCTCCTTTAGCCAACTGTAATTCCCCGACATCTTTTTGGTTGATGGTTACGTCCGATCTCTGATCTGTTCCATAAGCTAGTATAAACTCGCGACCTTTTTCCGTTGGGCGTATCCGTTGACGAAGATCAGCCGAAAGATTGTCAGCTGTATCTGGAACTGTTACCTTCCCTTGTTTGTTAATAACCCCAGCCTGTTTCATCTCATCGATGGCTTCGATAAGACCTGACCCGCAAATCCCGATTGGATCCTGCCCACCGATGACTTCACAGTTCACTCCACTTTCTGTAATGGATACACCCTCGATGGCTCCCTGCTTGGCCCTCATTCCGTAAGCTATCCCTGCCCCTTCAAAGGCAGGTCCAGCTGCGGTAGAACAAGCCATCATCGTTTGATCCGTTTTCAGAAATAGTTCACAGTTCGTACCAAGGTCGATGAGTAGATGATTTCCCGGCTCTAAAACTTCAGGTGCACCTACAATCGCCCCTACCGTGTCTCCTCCAACAAAGCTTCCTATATTTGGCAAAAGGAAAACTTTTGCTTGAGTATTGATCTCTAGGCCTAACTCTGACGCAGAAAACTCTAAGGGTTTATTACAAACAGAGACAAATGGAGAAACCGCCAAATGAGACACATCGAAACCCAGTAAAAGATGATGCATCGTAGTATTTCCAACAATAGACATCTTATAGATCTCACTTCTAAGTACACCTGTTTTGGACTCGAGTTCTTTTAGTAAGTGATTGATTGTTCTCCTAACCGCACTACGCATTGTCCTAGCATTTTCTTGGCTCGCCTTGGCAAAGGAAATGCGGGAAATCACATCTGCGCCATAAGCTGTCTGCTCATTCTCAATTGAAACGACCTTTTGCAAGTTACCGTCCATTAAATCGTATAAAGCCAGCCCAACACTGGTTGTCCCAATATCCACGGCGACCCCATATAGTCTTTTTGTGGTATCTCCAGGTTCGATTTCCAATACCTCGTTTTCAAAGACTGTAACTGTCAGTACATAGCTTTCTGCTCGTAAAACCTCAGATACTTTTTTTAGAACATACAAACTTGGGTACTCATACTTCTTACCCGTGATGGCACATAAAGCATCCATCACACGATCCCAGTCTCCCCTCTCATCGTCTAAGGAAGGCTTATTGAGTGTCACACAAATCTTTTCAACTTTGGTATTCAAGGTAGCAATTTTCATCCCTAAAAGTGCACTTTCTTTTCGATCCTGACTTTCGACAAAATTAAGTTCAATGACCATTCCCTCTTCAGGAGCGACAGTACAGGCAAGCCGAAATCCCGCCTCCAGTTCTACCTCACTGAGATGCTTTAAATCTTGGGCACTTGGCGCCGAAATATTCCCAATCATTCGGACTTTGCACTTACCGCACGTTCCCTGACCATTACAAATATTATCAACGGGCAGCTGATGGCGGGTAAGTGCTTCCATTAAAGTTTCATTTTCATTAACTTCAATAACTCGATTGGGGAGTATTCTAACTTCCATAATTACCTCCTGCAGTACATTTATCTGTGAATAATTCATGTTAATTTTAACTATTATATGAATATTCGATCTATCCTTCAAATTTTCCTTCCTGTTCAGACAGAAACTAAGAAGTCCGCAAGTTCTTCCGGGGTATTGACAAGATAATCCGGGTCGCCTTCTTTAATCTTCTGAGGGTTATGCCATCCCCATGTGACTCCTATCGTTAGGGTGCCTGCACGTTTGCCTTCGATCATATCTCCTTTAGTATCTCCTACGTAATAGGCAGGGCTGCCTGGATGCAATGCCATGGTGTTATGGATTTTTTTTATCTTACTCTTTTCCTTTTCAGCTCCGATAACATCCTTAAAACAATGAATGCCGTTCTTCTTTAAAATCTGAATCGTTGCGCTGGAAAGATTCGAGGTGATAACATAGACATGATGTTTTTCTGAGATCCTCTGTAAGGCAACCCCAATGCCGTTGAAGAGGGCAAGCTCCGTCAATTGCTCATCTTGTAATAGTTCATATCTCTTCAATATATTGTTTATGGTAGCTTCCGAAATCCCTCGGCTCATCATAGTCTCGTAAACATTACCATCGAAGAATGAAATAACATCCTTTGGTTCTTTGATTCCTCGAAACCCATTCTCAAGACAAGCCTGTGAAAAACGTGATATAAAGACGTCTAGAGAATCAACAATAACTCCATCGTAATCAAACATTACAAGCGCCACAAGTTTACCTCCTAACACATTGGTAAGATCTCTATTGTTATAAGATCCCCTACTCTAATTTAGAGAAGGGGATCTTAATTCATATACATACAGAATTTAATTATACTATACCATAAACTTGATGAATTACCTCAATGGGATTAGGGGTTTATTAACCTAAGAAATCAAACTGCTTATTCCGGAAAGCCTTAAGATAGTTGACACAGTAGTCATCACGTCCGGCTAGAGCTTCTGCTGTAACCAAACTAGCCATCATCATTTTATCCAGTGGATTGATAATCAGTCCATCCAGCCCTTTACCAATAGCCATAATAGCAAAGGCATGGTTCATGAATTTACGTACTGGCAAACCATAGGAAACGTTTGAGAGACCGCAAATAGTATGAACTCCTTTAAAACGAGTCATGATAGCTTCTACAGAATTAATGAACTCGACGGCAAAGGTACTGTTCGTAGAGACTGGCTGAACCAATGGATCAACATAAATGTTTTCCAGTGGTACATTATTCTTAACGAGTCCATTAATCAGCTTTTCGGCAATTTTCAGCCGAGCATCCATAGTTTCTGGCATTCCCTCATCACTCATGCACAGAGCCACAACTTTTAAGTCCGTACCTGCTACCACAGGAATTAAGGCATCATAACGCTCTTTTTCTAAGGATATTGAGTTAATCATAGCAATGCCTTTGTGTACAGATAAAGCTGCTTCAATAGCCTTAGGGTCTGGGCTATCGATACAGCAAGGGGCATCTACTGCTTCTTGAACCGTTTTTACAAGCCATTGGAGGTATTCAGGTTCCTTTCCAACAAAAATACCAGCATTAACATCAATAAAATCCGCTCCAGCTTCGTGTTCTTCTTTAGCCACCTGTTTAATATAGTCTGCATCTTGAGCCTTAATGGCTTCCCCTACTGCTTTACGACTTGCATTAATTAATTCTCCAACGACTAACATGAATTTCTCCTCCTCATACTTAGCTAAATTATTTATCTTGTCAAAGATATCATTGCAAATTCTATGCCAATACCGGTTTTTAGTAAAACTCATTTATAATGACTAAGCTTACGACTATTTTCAGCTTACAAGTCCCCATTTAAGATGAAATCTCAAACATTTAGGAGTCTCATATACTTATGAATAAGTCAGTTCAGACTTAAATTAAGGAACTGACTTCAAAATAAGTCAATCAGACTATTAAGAAGTCAGTTCTGAAGTTTTAGAGGAAGTCCTATTTACTTAGCTGTGAGTCGACGAGCAGTCTCAACTGCTCCAGGTCCGTCCGTACTCCAACCGTCAGCGCCAATCTTCTTAGCAAAATCTTCTGAAACAGGTGCCCCTCCAACCATTGTCTTGAAGCTTAGTCCTTGTTCACGTATAGCATTGACTGTAACTTCCATGAAAGGCATAGTGGTAGTTAATAGAGCAGACATGCAGATGATGTCGGCGTTTTTCTCTTTAGCGGTTGTTAGGAACTTTTCTGTATCAACATCAACACCGAGGTCATACACTTCGAAGCCAGCGCCTTCCATCATCATAGAAACTAAGTTTTTGCCTATATCATGCAAGTCTCCTTTGACAGTTCCTATAATAATGGTTCCCTTTTTTTCGCTTGCCCCTTGGGATAATAAAGGTTTTAATACCTCAAGACCAGCTTTCATTGCCTTTGCCGCCATCAGCATTTCAGGTACAAAAAATTCTCCTTCGGAATAGCGTTGGCCAACTTCGTCCATTGCTCCGATTAACCCATTGCTAAGAAGGTCAGAAACATCTGTTCCACTTGCTACCTCTGCATTAACCAGAGTAACCACTTTATCAATATCAAATTCTACCACTGCGTCATAAACATCTTGTATGCTCATTATTCTCTCCCTTTCCCCTCGGTCTCAAGACCGTACATCATAAACTTATTATCCCGTTCTACTAGAGGCTCCACTTAGCATCTCCAGCCACAAGCCCTTTAAAATGGTCTCGAACTTTTGCATCTAATTCATCAGAGAAGCGCGATTTATTCGGTTTACTTAAAATCTTATTAGCTTCTTTCATAGCGCGGCTATGCGCATCGGGTTTTCCTTGGTCTTCCCAGCGACGACGCATTTCTCTGGTAGCAACTTTGGGAAGAACGGCAATGGTACGCATATTTTTCATAGTATGATCCAAATCCATGTAACTGCCGCCTGGTCCGACTTTGGCTATAAGATCTAAGCAAAGATTCTCTTCACTGTATTCGAAGCCCTTTTTCATTCGTTTAAGCATTAGAGCAATTTCGTTATCAATGACGGCCTTGCCGAAATCAAAGGCCATTAAACTTCCTAAGAGACCACCCATATTGAACAAATCTGCTCCCGCAAGCAAAGCACCTGTCGTGTTCATCCCGGTCTCATAGCCAGATTGAGCGTCATTGGAGTGAGCATTTGTCAATCCGATATATCCGCCGGAAGGAACATTATAATATCTCGCCATTTCCGTATGGGCCATTTGTAACATTCCTGTTTCAATAGCACCTGGAGCATAGGCACCAGTCCTCATATCCGCGACTGTGGACAAGACTGCATAAATCATCGGGGCACCTGGACGAATCATTTGAGTGAGGGTTGCAAGGCCCAAGAACTCTGCATTGCCAAGGGTTAGTGTTCCCATTAGGCTAAGGGGTGAAGTCATCCCAGCATTTGGGACAATTGTTCCATAGACTGGCAACCCCTGTTCGAGCAGATAAATGACCGCTTCGGTTGACTCTACATCAAAGGTCAGCGGGGAAACAACGGGGCAATAATGATGATTGATAAATGGGCGCTTACGATATTCATCTTCTCCACCAGCAACCAAGGCACCTAACTCCAGAACTGCTTTTAGGTCGTCCATATTTGGAGTATTACTACGGACAGGCTTTTTACAGTTCTTCAAAGCAGGATAAAAACGGGACAAACTGAATTGTCCTTCTGGAGCATCGTCAGCAAGAGTGGAAATCGAAAAAACATCAAAGCCTGGTAATTCATTGATTAAATAGGCAATATTTGCGATATCATCTGAGGTAGCACGACGTTCTTCGCCCGTTTTTGGATCGATAATATTGGGAGCAGAACTTCCTGTTACAACGATAGGACGATCGCCGGGCATGGTTACATCAAATTTTGGATCCTGAGCCGTAAACGTATAGGTTGGGACAAAGGACTTTCTTGCATTCTCGACGACATCTCTGGGGAATTTAACCATCATAGTCTCCATATCAACTTGACAGCCATTTTTAGCAAATATTTGGAGTGCTTTTTCATTTCGAACCAGCATCCCGACATTCTCCAGGATTTCTAGTGAGGCCTCATGTACACGCTCTACTTCAGACTGACTAAATAATTTAGTGAACTCCACAATATGATCCCCTTTCCTACTACTTGAAAATCTATGGATAAATTAACTCTACTCTACAATTCTCAGCCTAATCTAAGATAGACTTTGCCATTAACCCTATCTCTTCTTTATGATCCTCAATCCAATTCATCAAGCGAACATTATGTTGCAAATAAGCAATATACTCATACTCATTAAGATCTGTGCCAGCATAATACGCTGATACATCCCAATTAATCAGATATATGTTTGCGGCAGCAATCATCGTAGGCAAATACTCAATTTCCACCGCATTTAAAGGCTCAAGTCCTTGCAACTCCTCCAATTTCTTCTGGTAAGACTTAAGGAAGATTGCACACTTATCGAGAAGGAGCACTCCATCTTTTTCGTCTTGCCATGAACAACAACAATAGGCCAAAGCTAATGTTACATCAAATAGACGACGATCGATCTTGGACCAATCAAAGTCGAAAATTCCTACAACCTTACTATCAACGTATTTCAAGTTACCCGCATGAAAATCATTGTGACAAGGTGTGAGGGGCATTTTCTCCAGTACATCCTGTGGAATTTGTGACCTTTCAATAACTTCCAAAATCGAGTTAAGTTTACCTCTATAGTATCGATGAAACTTGGTGTCGATATCCGTCTGTGCTAAGTCCTTAAATTTTTGTGGAAGGGTCGGTAGAAATTCCATGATCTTTGGCTCTACACGTTCGAGGCCTTGAGGATCGAAATCTTTCGCGGCATTATGGAACATTGCGAGGACTCCAGCGGCGCTGGCATATTCTTCATCATTTAGATTCGGGGTATCCCATGTATATAAATCCTCTCCCTTAAGAAATTGATAAACTGCAAAATAGCTATCAGTCGTCTTTCCGTTTGTACCCTCAGTCTTTTTAACAAAGGTACGACCACTCTTAGTACGGTACAACCCAGCAGCAATATCCAAGCCATGCTCAATAGAGTAATCAATCATAGAATGCTCAAATTCAATTTCCGACTCAGTGATCCCATTTTTGTACTTACGTACAAAATACTCGTGCTTTTCCCCGTCTTTTTCAGTAAAAATGCCAAAACTTCGATTAACATAACCACCAAAAATCTCATAAACCTCAGTTACTGCCCCGAGATCATAATTCCTCAGCACATCAACTATTTGACTTCGGATTAGAGTCGCCTCCATTGACCCAAAGAAGTTGGTAGCGATTTTCTTTAATTCTTCACTTTGCGTAAACAAACTAAATGTTTGCTCAACACTAAGTTCTTTAAGATTCCTCATTTTGCTAGTATCCATGTGCATCCTCCTCATTTGTAATCTCTCATAACGGAACCGATTGACTTAATGACTCAGACCAACGCGCAATGGGCTCATCAACTTGATAACATCATATCACCTAGAACACACCTTTTTATTGACGCATTTCTGCTCGTTTTGACTCATTACAACCAATTGAAAATTCGAACTATTTGGTATAAATTGCTATACTCTGTCGATTAAAATAATCTATGAGCTAATTGTGCATTTTTTCAGTAACGTACAGTTAATTTAAACGCCCCTTTTTGGTAATAATCTTAGTTAAATTTTCATCAATAAAAGCTCGAGCCTCAAATGCATCTTCAAAATAATAATCAGCCCCAATTCGCTTAGCATAACCGTCGTTGATAGGAGCACCTCCCACGATAACTATAAGGTTTTTTCGTAGGCCCAATGACTCTAATTCGTCAATCACCTCTTTCATAACAGTCATGGTAGTAGTAAGCAATGCCGACATCATCAAAATCTGAGGCTTTTCCTTACGTACTACACTTGCAAACTTTTTAGGGGTAACATCCACTCCCAAGTTAATTATCTCAACACCGGTAGACATCACTAACATCTTGACGAGGCTTAATCCGATATCATGGAGATCCCCGGCTACCGTACCCATAACAATCTTGCCAGTACTTTTCTTTTCAAAATTCTCAAGTAAGGGTTCTACAAGGCTTAAACCAGCATGCATTGCCCGAGATGCCATAAGCACTTCAGGAACCATAACCCGTTGTTCGCGAAATTTTTCAGCAACGCGGTCCATACCAGCAATTAAACCTTTTTCCAGAACAGACTCTGCAGGAAATCCCTGCGCCAGAGCCCGTTTTGTCAAGAGCAAACTTTGTTCTGCATCCCCGGTGGCAATAGATTTGATGATACTTCGAAATATCATTAACATCACCTTCTTAGTACAAGCTGTTTTTATAGGTCAAGGGAGTAACCCCAATGTATTTCCTGAAGACTTTAGAAAAATAACTTTGATTTTGGAAACCAACAGCTTTGGATACTTGAGCAACACTAAATTGAGGTTTTTTCATAATTTCAACAGCTTGTTCTACTCTGACCCTGGTCAGAAAATCATTAATAGTACAATCCAGTTCCTCACGAAACAGCCGAGAAAGATGAGAAGGACTAATGAAAAGGTGTTCTGCTACATCAGTCACAGTAAGAGGCAAAGCATAGTTTTCCATAATAAAATCTCGAGCATTTTTTACAATGGCTAGATGTTTCTTATCTGCTAATGTGAAAATTCCTTCTAAAAAGGTTTCTACAATTCGCTGGATCTTATAAAAACACTTTTCTACCCGCTCAAAACCTTCCATTTCCTTATTAAATTCCTTTAACAGCTTCATTATGCGCTCCGCATTTGCTCCGCCTTCAACTGCAGCCCTGGATGTCAACGTTGCCAATTCCAAAATTCTCACTTTAACCGTTTCCAGGTCTCCCACAGTTTTAGTATAAAGGTCGGTCAAAAGGCTCTGAAGAGTTTGATTGGCTCTCGTTCTATCCCCTAAGCGAATGTAGCGTAGAAACTTACGCTCCTTTTTTAAATAATCGTCGTAATTACTAAGGTCGGGTAAGTTTTTCCGTTTACGTTCTTCAATTTCACGTCTAATTTGCTGTTGTTGTACACGTGTTGCATCAATTTCTTCCAGACTATTAATGTTGCGCTTGACAATATGATTTACTACGACAAAAAGCATATCGGCAGCGGCTTGAGAACGTAAAGGAGAGACAACTTCAAGCTTGCTAGCCATATTTTTCAAGCAGTCAAAATTTTCAATTTCAACATTAAGTTTCTTTAGTTCCTGAAAGAAAAAACAATCTGGTTCCCACATTAAAACTTGGCCACAGATAATGCTTCCAATGGAAACCCCTCTGATCATGATCGGAACAGCCCAGATAACCAACCCAGCATGACAACGAAAGAAATAAGGTTCCTCCCACTTAGCTGCCTCAAGGCTAGCACGTTTATAAGAATCTTGACACTTTCTCTCTCCTCCAGGTTGACTTCGAATATATCGACAAAACTCACTCCGTTCAAAGTTTCCAGGAACCGAGAAGGTTACTCCGTCGTTATTTATGGCCTCTATATGTAAACCAGTAGCATTATGAAAGCTTCCTAGGCTTTCTTCGAGATAGTTTGGATCCAGAAGGTTAGAATCTAATGTTTTGTGCATTCAAACTCACCCTTCCATTAAAGGCATAAGAATAAATGAAAAATTAATATATAATTCGTCAAAAAAAGACAGAATCCTTTTAATTATATAAATTAATGAACTAAAGCGACTGAAAATGTTAATACTCCAGTCGCTAAATTCATAGAAGCTTATAAACCTGTACCTTTCCTATGGTCAAGGCAATTGAACAACGTCATTAAAGTTAACGATTAAATACTAAGGTCTTTAAAACCACCGGGACAACTCTTCCACCCATTAGCGGCTTACCGATATCAATATAATCACAGTTTTCCACTTCAAGCTGATCTATACAAACCATTTCTAGCGGCCGATTAGCTGAAGCATTGATACACTGTCCCAAGACTTTTCCACAATCTGCTTCAACAACAAGTATCAGGGGCTTGTTATTACACAAGTACTCTTCCAACCCCAACAGTACCCCTTTTGCTAAATGACTGATATCAGCAAAGGACATGGTCCGAGGCCCTTTCAAAGCTATTGCTACAACACCCTCTAAATGGTCAACCTGCAGGCGCAGGATCTCGTTTTTAATGACTTCTGCAATTCTTTGCGGAGTTTCTGGAATCATCGATTGAAAGGGAGATAAAACCATGATATTGCGCAGCGGCAGTGTATTTTCTTGAAGATGGATGGTACTACCACTCAGATTAACGGACTGAGTCCCTGTACCGATGACGGTTGCTCGGACTGTCTCCTTTGGCTTTTCTAAGATAAAACCAGCTTCCTCCAAGCTCACTTTAAGCTCCCATCCCAGAAGTGGTCCAAAATCACCAAAAGCTGTCACTTCTGACATAGTTGAAGGTCCTTTTTCTGCATAGACATAGTCTGCTACCCCACCAGAAATCATCACTTTTCCTATCGGGTGACTGAACTGTAAAGGGGGCGTCATCAATAACTCCTTAGTTAACCCGGAAGGAGTCGACGTCTTAAGCAGGTCTACAACCGACCCAGCCATTGCTTTAACAATTGGACGAAGTTGAGGAAGAGTCACACGTTCCCCTACCTGAAGTCTTTCTCCAGTGATTTGCAAGGCAATTTTTGCTGGTTCAGAAATGTAAGTAATACGGTCTCCTTGCCGATCAAACTCTATTAAGTGTCCGCCGACGTTGATGCATGAAGAATCGACGGCCTTACCCTCATGGAAGGTGGCATAGTTCGAAGTTCCACCACCCACATCTATATTAACAACCACTTGGTGTCTCTGGGCTGAATATAAGGCAGCTCCAGATCCTTTTCCAGCATAGATTGCCTCCAAATTGGCACCAGCAGTGGCTACTACGAAGTCTCCAGCGAATCCTGCCAAAGCATCAATAATTGCCTTGGCATTTTCTTTTTTTGCTGTCTCTCCGGTAATAATCACTGCTCCAGTGTCAATCATTTCAGAAGTTAGACCGGCAGCCTGATATTCACTTTCCAGAATCTTCGAGACCGCAACCGCATTAATTAAGTCGCGATCTAAAAGAGGCGTAAAATAGATCTGGCTGCGATGGATAACTTCCTTTTGAGTGATTTCCACGCGAGGTACTAAAGACCCTGAAGCTGTATTTTCTATTGTTAATTGGCTGATCACCAGTTGGGTAGTTGTGGTTCCAATATCAATGCCCACACTCGTGATTCTTTGATTAGTCGATTCGGGCATTTTATCACCACCCCTATTTTTGCTGGTTCAGCTTAACACCACTTGCTTTAGCGGCTAGAATTTCTTTGATAACATCTGTAAGATGGGCCCCTGCTTCAGCCGGAGGAATTCCGCCCTTGTGAATATTGGAAATAACTGTGCGATCAGCTTCCACAGTAGTTTCGTCAGGTCTGTATATCATATAAGCACTAAGGCTCTCAGCAGTTCCAAGACCTGGGCGCTCGCCAATCAAGGAAATTATCACCTCTGAATTGACAAGGGATGCAACATGGTCTTGAACCCATACCCTGCCATTCTTAACGAAAAACGGAGCTCCAACGTTTATTCCTGATGATTTCAACCCTTGCATCAAAGCAGGTAATAGGTCTGGAATATTCGCCTCGATGGCCGTTGAACTTAGTCCGTCGACAATCAGTATCTGAACTTGGACATTTTTCTCACACTTCTCCGAAATTGTTTTCACAGCTTCTGGGGATAAACGACGTCCCAAATCCGGTCTTTGTAGAAACTCATCCTTACTGCTAGCTGCACTCTGGACGGACATCAAGTTCATCCGTTGGAGAAATTCCTCAGAAACATCGAGGAAAACTGCATCTTGAGCTACTGCATGATCCGCCAAAAACCTTAACCAGGATATTGTTTTGGGGCGAGTTCCCGCTCTGCCAATTCCAATCCTAGCTGGAGTCAACTTTTTCATAGCCCTAACTGCATCTGCATTAAATGGGTTAGAAATCTGCATTTCATCTAGAGCAGGAAATGTAACCATATCCTCAGAATGGGTGTCAGGGACTATAGGCGTATCCATTATCGCTGCCGCCATGACATGGTCTTTCCCCTTTTGTGAAAGCAACCCTTTCTTAGCTAGTTCTTCCATAATACTTTGAATAATGACTTTCTCTAACTCGTTATTCGCGACTGCCACCTCGATTCGCCTCCCTATTTATCAAATATGGATGGGTCTCCGGCCCTCTCTGTAAGTTTGCCGTTTTCTAAAATACCCATTTTTTCCAACCACTGTTCAAACTCCGGAAGCGGTCGTAACCCTAAGATTTCCCGGGTACTTGCATCATCATGGTAACTCGTATCCTGATAACTGAGCATAACATCGTCGCCGCCTGGAACACCCATGAAGAAGTTTGAACCAGCCATGGCGCAGAGGAGGGTTCCCATTTCCTGATCATTTTGGTCTGCTTTCATGTGATTTGTATAACACGGTGCAATCCCCATGGGCAGCCCGTGCAGCTTACCCATGAATAGATCTTCCAAGTCTGCTCGAATAACTTCTCGACCTGAATAAATCGTCTCCGGTCCAATAAACCCAGAAACATTGTTGGTCATGAATGGGCGATAACCCCGTGCATACCCGTAAGTTCTTGCTTCCAATGTCATCATATCAACGCCCAAGTGAGCATCTAGGGAGACCTCGGAACCTTGTCCTGTTTCAAAGTACATGAGATTAGGACCTGTCGCAGTTCCTTGACGCTGTGCCAAAGCAAAGGCTTCATCTAAAATTGCAGCGCTTACACCAAAGGCATCATTAGCTTTTTGAGTTCCAGCTATACTTTGGAAGACTAAGTCAACTGGAGCTCCTTTTTCAATCGCTTTCATCTGTGTTGTCACATGTGCTAAAACACAGTTTTGAGTTGGAATTTCCCATTTTACCATGAAATTCTTGACAGTATCCAAGAGGCGGGTAACAGTCTCCACATTGTCTTCCACAGGGTTAATTCCGATGACTGCATCCCCGGATCCATAGGATAAACCCTCTTTAAGGGAAGCCATCATCCCTTCGATGTTATCGGTTGGGTGATTAGGCTGGCAGCGAAAAGCCAGCGTTCCAGGTACACCAAGTGTTGTATTACAATGCGACTGAATTCGCATTTTTTTCGACCCAAAGACAAGATCCATAGTAGACATTAACTTAGCCACTGCAGCAATCATTTCGCTTGTCAGACCACGACTAATGTGAGCTAAGTCTTCACCTGTCGTCTTATGATCTAAAATATACTCACGTAGGTAACCGACCGTCCAACCTTTGATCTCTCGATAGATTCTTAAGTTGAGACCGTCGTAGATTGCTCTAGTAACTTCATCTTCTTCATAAGGAATGATTGGGTTATTATATATATCCTCAAGGGTAAGATTACTCAGAACCAATTTTGCCGCTACTCGCTCAGAAGCTGATTTTGCAGCAATTCCGACCAGTTCATCGCCAGACTTTTCTTCATTGGCCTTAGCCATAACTTCTTTAAGACTTTCAAACCCAAATAGTTTATTATAAACTTTCGCCTTTAAAATCATTGAACGATCCCCCAATCTGACATAATGTCCTTAATCACAAAAATCTGCCCAGTTAGCTGGGTAAGTACAATAGAAGACTTTACAAAACCCTGGTGAAGAAAAGACCACTTGGCTTCCCTTCGGAATATAAACTACATCTCCAGGTTTAGCGCGGAAAACTTGCCCCTCAACTTCCAGGACAAACTCTCCCTCAATAACGTAATCTACTTCATCATAGTTTAAGAACCAAGGCAACTGAGAATGATCAAAGGTCATAAAACCTGAAGCGAGATTTCCTACTCGTGAGTCAATCACGTCGACAAGCCCGACTTTTTGTCCTGGAGGTGCCTCTAAGAAAGGCTGTATGATCACACTTTCCCCTTTAACATGAGTGGCTTTAGGGTTCTCACAGGCGGGTTTAAGGACCTCACCCAGAATTCTTTGCACCGCCGTCTTCAAGTCATCCTTTTGGCTGCTTAAATCAGCGATACCAATGGAAACGCTTTCTTCCTTAACGCCAGACTGCGGATTCACAAACTGCCCAACAACACTGTGACCGATAACTTCTTGCTTGCCTTTGCTGATCGTAATCCCCAATTCTTTGGCTAGATCCTTGGCAGAGGGAGTCAGTACACTATCTTCTTCTAAAACTATGTTTTTGTCTAATTTGGCCATATCTCGCAATACAGCTGCTGAGATAAATCGTCCCATAGTACACCTCCTTATCGTGGTTCGATATTCGATATTCGTGGTTCGATGCTTAAGTGTTATTAAACTAGGCTTTCAATGAGTTGTTTCGAGGGTCTTGGGATGACGACTTGACGGATGAGGAGTCCTTTCTCACTCGCAATGGCGCTTCCTTCTTCGACAGCAGCTTTAATGGAAGCTACTTCTCCGGTGAGAAGGGTGTAGCTTTTGCCCCCGATTCCAAACGCCAGATGAATAAGTAGGGGTTCCACGTCACCTGCTTTGACTGCTGCATCCGCTGCTTCGATTAAGGATGCTACACTATAGGTTTCTATAATCCCTAAAGCCTTGATGTCTTTAAGGGTGTTGGCACGACTAATAGCCGGTAATATGGAAGGATGTACATTGGGGATGACAAAGGAATCCACCACTGTCTCTGCTCCTAAATCAATACCAGCATTTACAGATTGCTCTACTCCTGATACATCTCCGCTTACCAAGACCATATATTTTCCGGGACAGATGGTTTTCGCTACCAAAATGGTCACATCCGCTGTCTTGGTCATTATATCGGCGCATTCGATGCCTTGTGCTATGCTTGTAAATTCTACTAACCCTATGGCATGGATCATTTGGCTGCACCACCTTTCCGTATCGTTATGGTTTGGGGGGTTATGTGGATCACTCTTCCCTCTATACTGGCATGGACATTTGCACCTAGTGCTCCATCAGGAATTTTTCCGATCAGTTGTCCTACATGAACCACATCTCCGACTTGGACGACGGATATTGCAGGTGCACCAATGTGCTGTTGAAGCTTTAGAGTGACTTCGTCAGGTACATACATCTCCGCCGATAAGGGGGCTTCTTTATACCAAGGTCGAAGCCTCAAGCGATCCATTAACCGCGACGAGGGGATTAGACGATGTCTGGCCATCGGATCTACTTTTCCAAGTTCGCCCTGATATTTAATTCCCTTGGCACGAAGCTCTGCTTTTAAAGCGATATTCACTCTGAGCGGCGAGATTCCCACCGGACAAGCATAAGCTTCACAAACTCCGCATTCGGAGCAGGTTAGGGCTGTAGTAACTAAAGAGGGGGCACTAATGTTTTTATAATTGACCGCTCTAATCAGTCGATGAGGGGATAATTCGTGTCCTATGATATGCCTAGGACAGAGTTCTGTACAAAAATTGCACTGTTCGCAGACAGTCTTAGCAATGCGCAAAATAGTCTCAACCCTCTGACCCTTGCGTTGGATCAGCATATGATCTTTCGGCAGAGCTATTAGTCCTCCGGTGGTTTTGGTCACTGGAGTTGAAAGATCGGTGATAAGGGTTCCCATCATCGGCCCTCCATTGATATAGGCTAACTCCCCGCTTCCACCACCGGCCAATTCCAGAATGTCTCGTAATGGCGTTCCAATCGGAACTGTGACGGTTATTGGTTTTTTGACAGCGCCGGTTACTGTAAGGGTCCTTGTGGTAACAGGGGTCCCTTCGACGGCCCTTGCGACATTGATCAGGGTTTGCACATTATTAACTACCACACCAATATCCAATGGTATTCCACCTGGAGGGACTCGCCTCCCAGTCGTTAACCAGATGGTGATTACTTCGTCTCCAGCTGGGTAAATATCGGGCATAATTAAAATTTCAAGGTCTTTATAATTCTTTATATGGAGTTCTAAGGCCCCTATCGCATCTTTATACTTTCCTTTTAAAGCAATAATTCCTTTTTGAGCACCTGTAGCCTCCATAGCTAGGGTTAAGCCTTTGACTAAAAGATCCGGATAGCGTGCAGCCAGTTGTTGGTCGGTTTTCAGTAAAGGCTCACATTCCGCTGCATTAACAATGACGATCTCTGCTCGTGCTAAGAGTTTGACATGGGTCGGAAATCCAGCTCCACCTGCGCCAACAACCCCAGCTTCTCTAACCTTCGCACTGATTTCTTTCATACTCATCTCGCTCATTTTTTCACCCACTTAAGCTTACGCTTCATAGGTTTCTTTATCGATAATGCCTACGATGGTGGCGTCAATGGGGATACTATGGTTAGTTAGACCCTGCCGGGCCGAGGAACCGCTCGCTACCATGACGATTTCGTCTTCTCCTGCACCGATTTGGTCTGCAGCGACAAGAGAATTCCCAACTTCCTTAAGTATGGGGGTCCCATCCTCTTGATAAGAGAGGGTGACGGGCTGGACAACTAGAAACTTCAGACCTCGTAAGGACTCATCTTTTCGGGTAGACCAGACGTTTCCTATAACACGGGCTAAAATCATCCGTTTTTCCCCTCCTTCTCAATACACAGCTCAATTCGGCGCAGCTTAAGGGTGTCTCGAGCGAGGGGTGAGACGACTGTCCCTTGTTTTATAAGAACTCTCGATTCCTCCGGAAATTCGTAGGCCTGTTTATCCCCTAAAAACTTATTAGCAAAGCGTATCTCCTCTTGCACAAAGAGGTCTTTTTCCTGGGAGAACACTTCGTTCTGTTTATATATCCCGGAGCTTAACTCTGAAATTTTTGCAGGGTATTGTTGAACAGGTTTCGCCGAAAAAGAACAATCCTCAGCTAAACTGGCACATACCATGACTCCGTAAGCCTGCAGCCTCTGGATATATCCTTCATAAAGCTCTCGATAAGCCAGAGGAGTTTGTATTGTTAAGCCCAAATATTCTGTCACCAGATCAATGGAGCTTCCTCTGCTTAGTCCACGCCCAATCATTTCGCAGATTGGGTTATCTCGTATCCCTAAAGCAGCTTTTGCTAAGGTATTAGGAGAACATGTTGGCAGGATCAATTTTTGCCAATCTGACCTACTCAAGGCATCTTGAGCGGTTATCCAGGTCATGCCAACAGGTAGTTCTGGCTTGGCTATATAAACCTGATCACTCGGTAAAATGCAGAAGGTAAAGTCTGCTCCCCATCGTTGTTTGACCGCAGCCAAGACTCGCGGAAAATCCGAGACAAAATTCAAAAGGACTAAGGCCTCAGATTTAACCCCCCCCTCTTGACTCCCGTTTCCTTGGAGTAATCCCTGCAAAGAGGGATCAGACAAGATACGGCGCACAATTTGGTTGATCAGTTCTTCATTCATGCTCATACCTCCATGAGCCTTCCCTGGGTGGTTGCATCGACGAGAGCCGCATTAGCTTCATCCAAGTCCAAGTGAAACTCTTTGCGGTACATGTCACTGACCCGAATTAACACATCTTCGAAGACCATTGGTCGTTGGCTCTCAACTTTCACTCGAACTCGGTCTCCATCTTTCAGAGACCAATCCTTAGCATCGTCAGTGTGGAGGTGAATGTGCCTGCTGGCTACCATGACTCCTGCTTCAAGCTCAATTTGACCAACAGGACCTTCAATTCTAAGACCTGGGGTTCCATCATGTTGCCCCGAATCCCGGATGACGGGCTTAACTCCTAAGGTAAAGCAATCTGTGACACTTATTTCTGCTTGCGTATTCTTTCTTACCGGTCCTAAGATGCGGACCCTATCTATTCTTCCTTTGGGACCAACTAACGTGACAGTTTCTTTGGCTGCAAACTGTCCGCGTTGAGAGAGCTCTTTTTGGACGTGAAGAGAATAGTTTTCGCCGAAGAGGGCCTCTAGGTCGGTTTGTGAAATGTGTATATGGCGATTCGTAGTTCCTATAGGAACTTGTTTTTCAACTTGCCCCGCTTTCACGGCATTCACCGCTTTCTCAACTTGGTCTTGGTTATTCCGGCCACGTACTTCACAAGCGAGGATATAGAAGGTACTAGAGAGCCGATTTAAGGCCTGAATCAGGTCTGTTCGACTACATGCCCCTGTTTCATCGGTGAAAGCTCGGTTAGCATAAAGCTCAACTTCTCGTGATTTGGCCCTAAGGTGATGGAGTTTGGATACAATGGGGCCATGAGTATAGCTTAAGGGAGTGTGATCGATACCGTAGTATTTTTGGGGATGATGAGATCGTTCGCGCAATTCTTCAGGGGTAAATCCAATTAGGGTTAACCATTGAAAGGGCTCCTGTTTAACTTCGCTGACCATAAGCTGTCGACAAAAAACTGAGATTTCCTCCAGCTTTAGTATTAGGTCATCCTCCCCTTGGTTACTTAAGAAACCCTGAGCTTCAACGAGTTCACATTGAAACAAGTCTAATTGCCCACGATAAGCGATCACCGGATGTATCTTAGTGACTAAGGCTCCTGAACGCAAATGAGTCATGTGTTCAGGTTTGACACCCGAGGAACTATTTGAATGGGTTTGCATTTTGTTTTGAGCGTGGTTTTTAGACTTGATTTCCCGGAGTGGATTGATTTGAATGGGGGTTGGTCTGGTAGTACTATCAATGCTTTGGGCTGCACTGGAAAAAGTATTCTTATGAATATCCCTTAGTCCGTTCCCCTCAATCTGAACATCAATTCCTTTGGACCTAATAAAGTCCCTTGCAGATGGTGTGATTACACTACCGGGCGGTAATATAATCAGTTTCTCCTTGGTTTTATGCCAATTGGCTCTTAGCTCATATTCTGTGACGATCAAGACCTCACCTCATTACAGAAGTCGGAGATTATTTTTCTCCATAACCTTTGTTGTCACCGACTGGTAGGATATACTCAACGTCCTGATGGGGTCGGGGAATAACATGAACACTGAGGAGTGCTCCAACTCGCTGGGCTGCAGATGCTCCTGCGTCTACGGCTGCTTTGACGGCACCGACATCACCCCGAACCATGACTGAGACTAATCCCCCGGAGACATGTTCTTTTCCACATAACGTTACATTTGCTGCTTTTAACATTTGATCAGCTGCTTCGATCGCAGGGATTAGTCCTTTGGTTTCTATCATTCCAAGTGCAATTACTCTTCGATCTGCCATTTTGTTCCCTCCCAAATTCGTGGTTCGATATTCGATGTTCGTAGTTCGAGACATGCCTCAATTAATGAACTTAAATCGAACCTAATTATTCGTTAAAAACATTTAGCACTACGCTACTTTAAATGCTTTAAGATTTGCGTAATGATCTCTTGGACCATCTGAGCATCTACCTGTTGTGTTTGAGCTTGGTTTTGGTTTTGGTTGCAATTACTTATTTCGTTCAGGGTTTCTAGGGATTTACGTTCAGGCAGACCAAGATGCCAAGCAACACGTTTGATATTGATTAGGTGAAGTGGTGTAACGTTTTCTGAGACGCTTGATCCAGCCCAAGTTCCACATCCTAAGGTAAAGGAAGGAGCTAAGCCAGTGGTCGCGCCAACGCCACCCATAGCTGCTGGGGTATTAACGAGTAATCGGTTAACAGGTTTCTTAAGCGCAAATTCCCGAATGATTTCTTCGTTATTGCAATGCATTGCGAGACTATGGCCCACTCCGCCAACTTCCAAGAGTTGGAAGCAACGGTCACATCCTTCATGCCAATCTGCAACTCGGTAAAAACCCAAGACGGTAGTTAATTTTTCGTAAGATAAGGGCCACTGGGGACCAACCCCTGACAAAGGGGCAACTAAACATTTCGTTTGATCTGGAATGTTGATTCCAGCAAGCTGTGCTATGAATTTCGGGTCTTTCCCCACTACTTTTGGGTTAACTCCTCCATTTGCCAACATAACTACGTTGGACACCTTCGTTACTTCCTCAGAACTGAGAAAATGGGCTCCCTGCCGTTTTAGATGGATTATCAACTCATCAGCGATACATTCTTCAGCCACAATAGCTTGTTCAGATGCGCAGATGGTCCCGTTATCAAAGGTTTTTCCCATAATGATGTATTCCGCAGCTTTAGCAAGATCAGCACTCCGTTCGACAAAGGCAGGGACGTTTCCTGGACCCACGCCGAGGGCTGGTTTTCCGCTGCTGTAGGCAGCTTTGACTAGGGCACTTCCACCGGTTGCTAGGATCATAGCGACATTAGGGTGTTTCATGAGTTCGTTAGTCGCTCCCATGGATACATTCATGATGCACCCTATGACCCCTTCGGGAGCTCCTGCTGCAATAGCTGCTTGATGCATAATTTTTGCCGCTTCATTGGTACATCGAACAGCACTTGGGTGCGGAGAGAAGACGATGGCATTACGTGACTTGAGTGCGATCATGGCTTTATATATGACGGTTGAAGTAGGATTAGTGGTCGGGATGATTCCAGCGATTACTCCTACGGGTTCAGCAATTTCCCAAAGCTTTTGATCGAGGTTTTCTCGGATGATTCCTACAGTTTTCATGGGTTTAATAAAGTCATAAAGGGTTCGAGAAGCAAAATAGTTCTTGAAACATTTATCGTTGTAGTTTCCCATTCCGGTTTCCGATACAGCCATCATGGCTAAACGAGCTGCATTAGCTTCTCCTGCTTCGCGCATCAGGTCGATAATTTTGTCGACTTGTTCTTGCGTAAAGTTCATGAGGGCTTCTTGGGCTTTTCGCGCAGCTCGCACTAAATTTCGGGCTTCTTGTAAGGAACATAGGTCTTTATCAAGTTCCATTATGAAGCTGCACCTCCCCTATGCTAAAATTTAAGACCGTGTTCGCAAACGTCGATAACAGCTCTTTGAAAAGCATCACAAGCAGAGCGGCAGGCGCTTTGTGAACCTGTTAAGAGCCCACCTCCAAAGTTCGTTTCCGTTGGCGGCCCGTAAAAGGCTTGCATGGTGACCTCCGCAGCTTTTAAGGCAGCGTCTAAACCAAACATGGCCTCGATTGGAGGCGCAATCAGGTAGGATAGCGCTTGTCCTTCCGGAATTCCTGCCAATTTGGATAGGTAGCTTCCTGTTCGAGAAACTGTATGAGGAAAAAAGGCTGTTTTTCCTCCGTCACAGGTGTAGAAGAAGCATTCGTTTTCGAGATGATCAATGCAGGCATCCACTCCCGCTCTCACTTCGGCTGGGTTCGGACCAGCTAGAATTCCGATAATTTCTCCGGATAGTGGACCGGAAGCCCGGGCTGCTCCGCAATAAAAACTTTTAGCGTAGACAACTTCGACTTCCGCCTTTTTTGTAGCTTCATCTAAGGCCACATAGGTTGAATCATCGATGTCGGCGGTGATCATACCGATGGAACGCTGATAGCCAGTAAGGCCCAATTTTTCGGCGAGATCAGGGGCCACATTAGGAATTAATCGAACGGCTAATACTTTTGGTTTAATGGGCTCTATCATGGTTACCCTCCCTATTACTGCCGGAAATTCTTCTTAGTTCCGACGAAATTTACTTCGTATTCTCAACGTTTTTTGTTTTAGGTTTTTCTTCTATTACAGGTAGCTTTGGTAATATTGCTTCGAGCTCCTGATGTGGACGTGGGATAACGTGACAGCTAACAAGTTCACCGACTCGTTCTGCTGCGGCAGCTCCTGCATCAACTGAGGCCTTTACTGCTCCGACATCTCCTCGAACCATAACAGTGACTAAGGCGCCTCCTACTTTCACTTTACCTATCAGTGTAACGTTGGCTGCTTTGACCATGGCATCAGCCGCTTCGATGGCTCCTACAATTCCACGGGTTTCTACCATCCCTAGTGCAACAAGATCTTCTCTTATAGCCATTAGTGTTTTGCTCCTTTCACTCGATCAATTTATCTTTGGAATACATCGTTGGTTCAGCGGCCTAATCAATACCGCTATAGTTCCAACCTCTAAATCATAAGCCGTTGTATCAACGGCTGTATTCCCTCCTTTATCCGGACTTTACTTAGAATTTACTATCCATTAGGGATCTTTAAGTTACTTTAATATATTTAATAACTTACATAATACAGATTAATGCAAAAACCATGCCATTGCCCAACCAGCGTATTAATTCAATAACATTCAGCAAGAACGCCATATCTACTTATTTTCTCAAGTCATCTATGACTTATCGAAACCAAATTTTACTTAAATTAAACCATTTATCTAAACAGTCATCGAATTGACAAAATGGCTAAGGAATAATTTCCTTAAGCCATTTTTGTCACATTAATAGTTCCACGTTTCGAACTAGTTTACTGCCATTCTTTGGGCAAATAGTTCAATCGCCCAGTCCCATAGTCCGTAATTTTGTACTCATGGGTTAACTTACCATTGGCGTCTACGGATACTTTCTGAATTTCAATCAGCCCAACCGCCAACATGGATTGTAAGTGGTTATCAATGCTTGATTCTTTGAACTGACCTTCCGTACCATACTCCGGCCTCAATGCTTCTTGCATGGTGATTTCAGACAGGGTCTCATGTTTAGATAGTAAATGCAACATTCGGAAACGCATCGGTAGTTTCATCAATAATCCCCCTCTTATACTTTTCTCAATTTTAAGAGTTCTTTGGGATTCGCTGTGACCAAAATTGTTCCCACAGTAATGATGACAGCCCCAACGACTAATGTGAATGTTAGTTCAAAGCCCGGAATTATCAACCAGCTGAAGAAGACGGCCCACAAGGCATATGTTACATTAAGTGCCATCGCCCGACCCACACCTGTCATATTAAGGGCTCTATACCAACAGACGTAGGATAAAGCTCCTAAGGCTCCTGCAACCGCAACATAATAGACGCTAGCTTCGGTGAAGGCATCCCAGAAAATAACTACCCCAGAAGCAATGGGTAAAATTCCGATGAGGTAAACGAAAAATGATGTAGCTTCACGAATTCCGATGGCGATATCAGGATCGGCCATATCCATTCCATAGGTTGATAGAACGCCTTCCATACCCCAACCTAGTGTAGCAAGTAAGGAGAAAGCTAGTCCTAGATAGAAATTAGGGAAATCACCTCCTGGTGGAACATATCCTACAACAACAGCTCCACCAATACAAAGAATAATCCCTGCCCAAACACGTGGGATGATTTTCTCTTTTAGAATAAATACCGCCATAATTGCCCCAACAGCGGGGTACATAGCGGTTATGGCTAAGGCATAAGAAGCTCCAGCCATGTTAATCCCCAACAGGTAACCTGACATAGCTATTGGACCCCCAAAAAGTGCGGCTAAAACGACTATTTTTCCTGGTCTAGTGCGCAACGTTCGAAGATATTCAGGTGCCCTTCCGGTAAATAGGTTGTAGAAAAAGAGCCAAAAACCAGCAAACCCATCATGCATTGCTGCACCTGCTAAAGAACCTGCATATAGAGAAAGAGTTGCGCCACCTGTAAACGGCGCCATTGCCAACGCCATACCAAGGATAACCCCATCAAGTCCCCATGTTGCACCCGAAATTACTCCATAGATAAGACCTTTTTTGGCATGACCAAGCTCCTGAGCTGTCTGCATCACTTGGACATTTTTTTCAGTATTGAGTGCCATAAATTACCTCCTTATACTTATTGATACACTAGGGAAGGAGCAGCCTCAATGGCCCATTTCAGTTCGTCCATTTCACCCGCCCGATACGATTGCTTTGTAGTAGGCGTATGCCTTTTCCTCAAGTTTTCGATTTCCCTAATAAAATACAGGATCATAAACTTCTGGGTTACACCAATGCCTCCCTTCCTTTGTTTACGTATAAAGAGCAATGCTCCTCGCTTCACCCCTCTCGTAAACCTTATGCCCGGTATAGCCGGTAATTATATGAATAATGCAAAAACCATGCCATCTTATTATTGAAAACTAATCCTCTGAAACTGGCTTAATTATCAGACATTTTCGAGATGAGTCTGCCCTATGGCAAGTCAGGGTTGACTTGTTAAGTCAAATCTATCATCACAATTAGTTCTTTGAAATACGATTTTTTATAGTATAATTATCATAATTGGCCGGAATTTTTCTTCGATCCTACGTCTCTATTCTCTTTTTATGACGAAAATAATATAATGTTGTCAGAATTGCTTTTATTTCAACTAATTCTATACTATATTTAAGTTGTTAAGACATTAATAACTCGATAAGGAGGTCATTAGTTTGGATACAGGAACAACTGATCTGGATTTTGAAACCCTGAAGAAGATATTAGATAATTCCCATGATGAAATCTATGTAACTAATGCTATGGGGATCGTCGTTTATGTAAATAACGTCTGTGAGAAGCATTATGGCGTTAAAGCTTCGGAAATCATTGGTAAGAAGTCACGAGAAATATCCGAAAAGAAATATTGGGGTCCACGAGTCAGTCCCATTGCAATTGATAAGAAAATGAGCATAACCCTTGAACAAAAAACCTGCACGGGTAAAACGTTGCTCACTACCGCAACCCCAGTCTTCGATTCAGACGGTAATATCGAACTCATTATTGAGAATTCCAGGGATGTTACTGAGTCTGAAGGGATGAAGCATGAACTGGATAAGAGTATCGAGTTATTGAAGCGTTATAAAATGGAAGTGGAAGTTTTTCGAAAAAAGGAAATGAACATCCCTGACTTTATCTGCGAAAGCCCCAAGATGGAATCACTGTTACGTCTTGTAAGACGCATTTCAGCAGTAAATTCAACCGTTCTACTCCTTGGTGAATCGGGATCCGGTAAAGGACATATGGCCAAATATATTCACAACCATAGCCCTAACAGAGATGGCCCTTTCATAACCGTTAACTGTGCTTCTATTCCTTCAGAACTTATGGAAGCAGAGATGTTTGGCTACTCAAAAGGGGCATTTACCGGAGCCAATACCAAAGGCAATATAGGCCTAATTGAGTTAGCAAATGATGGAACTCTTTTTTTAGATGAAATTGCCGAATTATCTCCCCGAATGCAAGCCAAACTTTTACAAGTACTCCATGAAAACCAGTACTTTAAAGTAGGAGGCCGTGAGATTCAGCAAGTTTATTGCCGAGTCATCGCTGCAACGAACCGCGATTTGCAGGAGATGATAAGAAAAGGTACGTTTCGGGAAGATTTATACTATCGCTTAAATATTTTTGAACTAACTCTTCCTCCTTTAAGAGAAAGAAGAGAAGAGATCATCCCACTAGCTCAAGATATCCTGAACAAATTTAATAGGAAGTATAAAATGGAGCATGAATTTAGTCCAAGATGCTATGAGCTTTTCAAACAATACTCCTGGCCTGGAAATGTTCGAGAGTTGGAAAACATAATCGAACGCCTAACCGTCGTAACTCAAGCCACTGTCATTGATGAATGTGACCTACCTCAATCCTTTCATACTATGGCAGAATCTCCAGTAGAATCTACTCCGTTGACCCGTAATCGCCCACTTTCTCTTGATGATGCTATAAGTGACGTGGAAAAGAATTTAATTATTCAAGCCTATAAGGATTTTGGGAGCTCATACGAAGTAGCCAAGGTCTTAGATATCAGTCAAAGTAAAGCTAATCGCCTGATTCGAAAATATTACCCATCTGGATTAGAATCCCAATAGAACAAGGAGCTGGTGAATTCACCGGCTCCTTGTTCTTTGCATCAGAAGAAACAATTTAGAATTTAGGTTTTCTTGGTCTTCTTCTAGCTTCTTTTTCCTTTGCCTTTATCTCTGTGGTTTCAGCTTCCGCTTCTAAGACAATCTCTTTCAGCTGTCTTTGAATATCTTCAGGTAGAGGATTTTGGTTTTCATAGTTTTCAAGAATGTCAATAGATTTTGCATAGGAGGTTTCGAC
Organism: Desulfosporosinus sp.; assembly: GCF_014237355.1. Classification (NCBI taxonomy): domain Bacteria; kingdom Bacillati; phylum Bacillota; class Clostridia; order Eubacteriales; family Desulfitobacteriaceae; genus Desulfosporosinus; species Desulfosporosinus sp. Next base: position 21,916 of record NZ_JABZFS010000087.1, on the reverse strand, counting down.
AATATCCTTACTGCCAGCTGCTTCCCAATTCTCTCTATTCTTTCTATCTAACAACTCCGTTTTAGACAGCTCTTTGTAATGCGCGTAAGTGTGATCATGGCTAATGAATTCTCCGCCGATACCTACCGAACGGACAACTTCCAGTGCCATTTTCTCATCACTTATCGGAATACCTTTAATGGTATGCATAATCATTCGTGCCATTTCATTCTGCATAACCATTTGAGCATAATCCCAAGTTAGGCCCCCTTCGAGCATTCCAAGACCATATATCATGTTAGCGCCTGCTAACGCTGGTAATAAGGCGGTCAAGGTAAACTCATGGGCTGCTTGGGCATCAGGTACTTTGCTATCCGTCTATCCCCCAGCTACCCAGACGGGAATATTATAGAATTGGGCCAGTTTGGCGCAAGCAGCACTAAAGAGAGCGAGTTCCGGTGTTCCTACACAAGCAACAGTGGTTCGCAAGTCCATCATGGTTGTGGACGTTCCATAGACCATGGGATACCCTCTCTTTTCAAGCTGACCTAAGACAAACATACTTAGAATTTCCGCATTATGTGTCACAAGTGTACTTGCGAGGTGAACACAAGTCGTTCCACCTGCAAGACCCATGGAATTAATCTTAGCCGGAACACCCAAGCGTATGGCCTGCAGTAACGTGTCAGTTGCTCCTTTAGCATGGACAAGGGGAGCCACTGGGTCTGTACTTTGTGAGAAAAGGGGTCTTTCGCGGAATTTATCTTCCCCTCCTGAAACAAGGTAGCCCATTTTTGCAGCTGCACGCATGTTTTCAGGACGATTCATCCCAATATAAGCATGCTTGGTTGAAAAATTGAAAAACGATTCTGCAATGTGAACTTGAGCCACGTCCGGATCAACTTCTGAAGGACCTAATGCTCTTTCAAAGACAATGATCTGATCCATGGCTTCACAGAAACGGGTTACGTCATCCACGTCTTTTTTGAAGGGCTTTCGGAGTTGACGGGAATAAGGGTCAATCATGCGGATAGCCTCTCCAAAATTGACAAACCCGGTCCGATTTCCTTCATTGAGCCAGTCATTTTCGCGTTTTCTTCCGCAGGCTCTAAACGTCTTAGGTATTGAGCGAATAGCATCTTCTACTAAGTGGGCAGGTATTTTAACTATGTTAGTGTTGCGGTCAAGAGTGCATCCAGCACTATAGAATATTTCACGTGCCTCTTCACTTTCAACTTTCACCCCGATATCCCATAGCAGGTCCAAAGTTGCCAAATGGACATCATACAGTTCATCGTTGGTAAACATATTCAGTCCGATCCCATCCATTCTGGTAGAACCAGCATGTATACCTCTGAATGTCAAAAAAATCACCTCCATGTATTTTCAAGAGCAATAAGAAAAACCATATAAGATAAAATTAACTACGTTAACAAATCACCCCCTTAAAACCGCCTGCGCTTAAACTCATCCTTCACGACTTGTATTCGGTAAGGGTTGTTCGCTAATAGGTTTACTTAGAGGCTAAGAGTTTCTTGCAAAGTTCTACAGCTGAACCAGCATCGGGAGCATAGCCGTCTGCACCAATCGTATCGGCATACTCTTGAGAAACTGGGGCTCCTCCGATAATTACTTTTACTTTGCCTCTGAGATCCTCATCTTCTAACATTTCTATAATATCTTGCATAGCCGGCATGGTTGTGGTTAAAAGAGCTGATAAGGCAAGAATATCAGGTTCATGTTCAATAATCGCATCAATAAAATCTTCAGCAGAAATATCGACGCCCATGTTAATGACTTCAAGTCCGCCACTCTCAATCAGCATACCAACAAGATTTTTACCTATATCATGTAAGTCTCCTTTTACAGTACCTAAAAGGATCTTACCTTGGCTTTTTTGATCAGCACTAGCGATTAAGGGTTTTACAATTTCCAGTCCACCGGTCATACTCTTTGCTGCCATAAGGACTTCAGGAACATACATATCCCCTGCCTTAAAGCGAACGCCAACAACATTCATTCCGGCAATCAAGCCCTCATTAACAATTTCCAAAGGGCTATTCCCTGCTGCGATTAGACTCTGAACTTGATCCTTTACCTTATCCTTCTGACCTTCAATAACACTTTGAGCAAGATCTGCATAACTAGCCATACCTAAATTCCTCCTCTTTTTTCAGTAATTAAAGTAAATCCTTCCAGGGTTTAGCCCTTCCTTAGAATCTTCTATATCCTAGAAAAGGCCTTATTATAATAAAGCTTGCCTTTCCATTAATGGGGTAAAAACAAGCATTATTGCTATAAGCGTGATCCATAATTTTGATTGACGTGAGTTGAAGAGTACTTAGCTAATTTCCAATCAGGGATTTTACAGGTTTTGCATGCCTGAAAGAACAGTTTATTGCGTAGGCACCGTGCTGCACGGCTATTTTTGGAATTAAAAATCTGGAACGTTTCATTACAATGGGTAATGATTTCCGCGGTATTCCCTCTAATGGTCATACTTTTAACCCCATGCAGGGTTCCACTTCTCGAAGGCCATAATTTCAGCTTTTCAACAAATTTGAAGAAATCTACATTCTTACGATAATATCGTTTCTTTTTTGACGAATCCACTGTCACCAAACTCAACTCCGATCCATACTTGCAATTCCTACCTCACAGAGGCGCATATTACCTCTTTGCATTCGTCATCCATTGGAAAAGGATCAAAGTATTGCCGGATTCCCCATTCATTTTGAATCGCTTTGAGAACAATATCACGATTTATCCAGGCTGCTTGTAGATTCTTTCCGGTGATAATAAGAGTTGCTACCCAATCAGTTTTACCTGGAATATAGTTAGAAAGTGCTTCGTCCGCGCCAAAAAAATCGGGATAAAGATGGAGTGGACCTGAGCCGGACATAATATGTTCGCCACAGATTTCAAGTTTGTCCTTCGTGACATGGATGTGTTCGTAAATCACACCCTGCTTTTCCCTGATCTGAAAGTCTTGCCAAGGCTTACCTTCGACGAAGGCCCGACCGAGAATTTCCAGCATATTAATTCCAGTGGCGTGATAGACAGATACTGGGGTTTGACTTGGAAGACGAGCATCAATTTCTAAGACTTTTAACTTACCCTTATGCAAAATCGTTTCAATGTCCATAATCCCGTTCAGATTAAGGTTTTTCGCCAAGCTTAGCCCAATCTGTTCAAATTCTTCCCTAAGGGCGGAAGATAGAATTGCCGAACCAATAACACGTTTACAATCGTAGTTCTTATCCATATGAAGCTCTGTAATGTGCAATACTTTGTAAACTCCTGAGAAACCCATGACCTCTAATGAATATGAGGGTCCTTCCAGATACTCTTCGATTACCCAATCCGTTAAACCCTTTTCAGAAAAGCTCCGAAACTCTGTAGTGCTGTTTACCTTATAGACCTCTTCACTTCCACTTGCTCCGGAAGGCTTAACAATAATAGGAAAAGTACATTTTGGCCAGGGATTTGGGGATGGGACCCCTGTGCGAGCAAACATTTCGTTGGAATAAATTTTAGACGATGAAATCGCATAGGACTCCTTATCAAATAACAACGGAACACCAGCATACTTGGCACTTCGGACCAGGCTATTAAGAGCTTCCAGATTCTCTAAAGCGGGAATAATAAGATCTATGTCCTTAAGAATGGGAATCCATTCAAGGACTTTCGTAACATCAAGCATCAAGAATTGATCACATAATTCTACAGCTGGTACCCCATCGTTCTTATCAACAAGGACAACTTCCCAACCGGCTTTCTTGGCCAGGTAGACAGCTTCAAGCCCTTGCAGCTTCCCCCCCACTATTGCTACACGCATGCTTAGACTCCTCTCTAAAAACCCTGGTCTTATTCTGATGCAGTGAAATCCACTCCGCATAATCTCCACGGCTTGCCATAATAAGTCCGTTCTGCTCTAAGACAGGAATAATTTTATTTACCGTCCGGTTTCCGTCTTCAATATCTAAGGAATGATTAGAAACTCCAGCTAATCCAGACTGCGGGGGAATGATCGAAGTAACAACGTTAGCACCGGCGTTAAGACGCTCCGCTAAACCATTTAACCCGTCTACATCCAACGAAGCCGGAATCAAGCGATCTGGAAACGCTATGCGCATGACTGCTATAACAAGTAACTCTTTTAATCGGGGGACAGAAGGAAAGTGTTGCATCGGGGTATCCTTCTGGGGAACAAAACTCATTACTCGGAGTTGGTCTACCCCTAACTTTTTTATTTCTTCTAAGGAATCAATTAAATCCTCATCCGTATCCCCTACACCAGTAAGTAACCCTTCTTCAAGAAGAAAACCCATCTGTCGGGCTTCGACTTTTCGTTGCATTCGTAGGACATAGCTTTGTCCAAGTCTTAACCTGCTGTATAAATCAGGGTTATGGGTTTCCTGATAGGTTGCATACCAATCGACTCCAGCCTCTTTAAATTCCATTAGAATATCCTCAGGAACAACACCGACAGAAATCATAATCGGGATATTGGTACTCTTTTTAATCATTTCTACAGCTCTAATCATATGGGCAAATCCTGACTCCTTGTTTTCAAAATAGAAAGGATCCTCTCCCATGGTTAGATCAATTAAGTGCACTCCCGAATCCACCAGGCTCAAAGCAGTCTTCATAATTTCCAAATCGGTTTTACGATAACGTTTCAATGAATTATTTGACTTGCGATATAAACAAAAAGCACATTCGTTACGACAATAGGTTGAGAAATATACGAACCCATAGACAAACACCTTATTATCGAAGTAACGTTTCCGTAGAAGTCTAGCGGTATTAAACACCTTCGCAAGGTCGTTTTCGTCCGATACTCTTAATAAATAGAGGAGCTCTTCTCGGTCCAAAGGGATCTCTCTGGTTGCTTTGTCTAGTATCTCGACTAATTTTAATGTTGCAGGATCCACTGACATGTTGTCACCTTCGTTTTCGTTAAAGTTAGTCCTCGTTATCAGATCAAGCCGATGATTAGTAGTTCACCCTTGTAGCTTTTATTTGCCCTTATGCAATTTCAAGTTGCAAGTTTTATGCCAGAATGATTATACCTGTGCCCTTAATTCAATATTCTCTCTAAAAACCTTGCAAGATCCTCTCAGATCACCGATATCACTTATTCCTAAGTCTCTTATCCTCCTTATATTTGTTATCCTATGATTCTTGGTTGGGCATGAAAAACATCATGATCAAGTCGATTCAAGTCGCATGTCACTTTTAATAAGTCAGTATTAACTTACAAATAAAAAGAGGCTCAGTTACACTGAGCCATTAAAGAGAGTTTTAGAGATTTAAGATGTGAGTATTTGGACTATATTTCAAAGCAACCAATTATTGATTAGCTTTGATAGCACGGTCTAGGCTTCCATTGTGAATTAACGCATAAGCCCGATTAAATCTGTTTAAGCCGTATGGCCAGTACTCTTCCCTCGATTTACCCATTGCAATTTGTAGTACTGCCCAATAAGCCCATAAAGCATCGCACAAGAATTTATTAATAACGAGGGAGCCCAGTTGTTTTTCTGTCAAATCTCCACCGTAATATTCCTGAAGGAAGAAACGTTCTTGTTCGTCAGTTAATTCAGCTTCAATAGCTAGTGCTCCTAAATCAAACAAAGGATCGTTCATTCCACCGTATTCCCAATCAATAAGGTAAAAGTTTTTCTGGTCATCCAGCCAATTTTCGCAAAGTGGATCGTTATGACACGGCGCTTGTGGAGGGGGATTATTCTTAAAGAGCACTTTAATCTCTTCAATTTTGCTCTTCATGGTCTCAGCACCTTCATAAAACTCAATATTTTTCTCTGCCAACAGCTTCATATAAGCATCAATTTCTTTTAAAGGATCAAAGACTGAGACAAATTCTTTCTTACAATCATGATATTTTTTAAAAACACGAGCTGCCATACTGAGGTACTTTTCTTCTTCTTTAAAATCTTTAATGTGTAACGTTTTACAATCGTCGATATACTTACACACCTGATTTCCAGTGGTATCATCATAATAAATAATCGGCGCACTAATATCAAGATCCGCCATAACCTGAGCATTATGCTTTTCAGCAGGACGATCTAAGTACTCCATAGTTCCTGCTCCAGCAAGCCTTACAGCGTAAGTTACTTCATTAATCGTTACTTTGTAGTTACTATTCGTTAGCCCTCCGGGTAAGATTTCAATAGCACTAATTCTGGAATCTTTAAAGAAAGGAATCTCACTGATCATTTTATAAATGCGCCCGATATGCTCCAACGAGATAGAGGGTTCGATCATAATTGGTTGATGCATAAGTTAATCCTCCCATTCAAATTAAAGTTTTCTTAATCTTAGTAAAGCTGAACCCACCCAGAAATATGTTTAATACTCAGACTATTGATAAATCCTAACGAAGTATCGCTACGGAAAGGATCCTGCAACAATATCCCCCGTTAGATATTTAACCGTACACCATTGAGATATGTAAGGGTCCTTCCCATGCTTTGGACATTCTGAGACCCCTCTCTAATCATTAGTAACCGTTCTAAACCAAATCCGATTCCAACCCATGGATCAATAATTCCCCATTGGTCATCAAGAGGGTGAGGGCCCATGGCACTTGAACCTAGTTCAATACCCTTAACAACATCTAAAGTATCCCCGTAAACAACCGACGAGGTTAACTCTAACTGATAATTATCAATACCCGCAGTTTCCATAACCAAGGAAGCTAGCTCTTCCAAGCGTTGATGCCTCTGATCTTCAGGTAAACCTAACTCTGTAAGATTAAGCATAGTAAATTCATTCAGATGCAAAGAACCTTTGGATTCTTTCCTATAACAAGTCCCGATTTCAAAGATTCGTATAGGTTTTTCCCATAAACGCAGCAAATCTTTCCACAATGTATATAGATTAGGTGCCAACATTGGACGTAAACAACGCTTAGAATCAAGCCAGAACACTTGAGAAAAGAGCGGATGATCATCAGCAACCGACATTTTTGCTAGAGATCCTTTAGAAATTATCGTTGGAGTGACCACCTGAGTGAATCCCTTTTGGGTCAAAGCCTCAACGAGTTGCTGTTCAAGCACACACAAGGAGGGGCGTCTCTTGATATCCCTCAATTCAAGCAACTTCTGTTTTCCTTTGACCACTAATAGATGTTCTTGTTCCTGATAAGCTCGATCACGTTCTTGATGAGACTCAAAACACATTTCTTGCTGGGATTCACTGGCATTAAGTTCTTGTAATCGTTGTTTTTGGATCGCCGTCCATGAGATGCTCACTCGGCTTACCCCCTAATTTTGGCGAGGAGTACGGGAGTTTCACCCGTCTACGCGGATTTAGAGTCCACGCGATCAATCCGATCTACCCCCCATGTAAATGAGTATAAACTCCTATGAAACACGATAAGATTATTATGCAATTTCAATGCCAAATGCAGGTTTCAACTGGATACTTCATTATGATCGTGTCTTCAATTTACAAAAATTTACCCCAACCGCATTTTTACTAGTCTGTTAGCAAATATTTCTCCTCATCTACCTTGATACGGTAAAGATCACCCTTATTTACTGATAGTTAATTTTAACTTTTAGTTTATCACTTCGAGTCATGAAGGACTTTTCCCCAGTCATTCATGACTCATAATGACTTGAAACGATTAGGTTTTTTGATTCCAATTTGGTTTTGTTTGACATTATACCATTTAGTTACTATTAACTATTAATGATTTTCCCCCCATTGATATGGAGCATTTGTCCTGACATATAAGAAGAATCTTCTGAGGCCAAAAATACATAAGCCGCAGATAATTCTTTCGGTTGCCCAGCTCTTTGCATGGGGGTCGTACTTCCAAAGGTCGACACTTGCTCGGCCTGAAAAGAGGCAGGGATTAAAGGCGTCCAAATTGGACCTGGAGCAACCCCATTGACTCGAATACCCGATTTACAAAGTGATTCTGACATTGAACGGGTGAACGCAACGACTGCTCCTTTGCTGGAAGAGTAGTCGATAAGCTGATCATGTCCCTCATAGGCCGTGATCGAGGCAGTATTAATAATTGTATTTCCTGATTTAAGGTGAGGTAATGCTGCTTTTGTAAGATAAAAACAACCAAAGATATTCGTGCGAAACGTTCTCTCGAGCTGTGCACTCGTAATATCTAACAAACTATTTTGCGGATGTTGTTCTCCAGCATTATTGACTAAGATATCCAGCTTGCCAAAAACCTGCAGGGTTTGATGAACCACTTGCTGACAGAAGGTTTCTTCTCCAATATCTCCAGCCATTATTATGCAACGCTGACCTAATCGTTCAATAGTTACTTTTGTGTCATTAGCATCCCCATGTTCGTTAAGATAGACAATAACAAGATCGGCCCCCTCTTTGGCATAAGCTATAGACACTGCTCGGCCAATTCCGCTATCTCCGCCGGTGACGATAGCTACTTTTCCAGATAGTTTTGAACTTCCTATAGAACCAATATCTTCCGTTATAGGCTTTGGGTTCATGATTGATTCTAAACCTGGCTGCTGATCTTGATGTTGTGCTGGAAATGTGGGTTTAGGTACTTGGGACATACGGACACTCCTTCCCTAGGTTTTATAAGAAACTCTACATCAAAAAGCCTCTTTAATACTTGCTCCTATCTAATAAAATGACCCATTTAGCTTTTATAAACTCCTGGAATTCTTCTCCATATTCAGGAACTTTACATAGTGATATAATAGTGATATCATATTGGTATTAACATTAACTAGGAGGATGCAATATGAAAGAAAAAAAAGCATGGGCCATTAACGGATATCTAGCTCTAATTCTTATGCTCGCCCTTTTGATCGGTGGAATTGCCTTAGTCATCCAAAAGCATTTAGTGGGTATCCCTATGATTTTTTTAGCTATAATCTTGGCAACTGGGATATTAGTGGTTCAACCTAATAAGTCCTATGCTTTAGTTTTTTTCGGGAGCTATCTCGGGACTATACGTGAACCCGGTCTATGGTTAACTGTTCCATTAGCAATCCGCAAAGGGGTTTCATTACGGGTTCGTAATTTCAACAGCAAAACTCTTAAAGTTAACATTGAAGGCAATCCCGTTGAGATCGCTGCCGTTATAGTCTTCCGCGTCATTGATACTGCTAAAGCAATTTTTGATGTAGAGAAGTATGAGGAATTCGTCGAAATCCAAAGCGAAACCGCTTTGCGCCACGTAGCAACGCGTTACGCATATGACAATTTTGAAGGACAAGGTTTTTCCTTGCGAGGTAATCCTGAAGAAGTATCCAATGAATTGATGAACGAACTCCAACAGCGTCTAGGATTAGCTGGCGTTGAAGTTAGCGAAGCACGTCTTACCCACTTAGCTTATGCTACTGAAATTGCAGGAGCAATGCTGCAGCGCCAACAGGCCTCTGCTATTCTTTCCGCCCGACAAATCATCGTAGAAGGTGCGGTGGGCATGGTTCAAATGGCAATTGAACGGATTGAAAACGATGGTGTTGTTAAACTTGACGAAGAACGTAAAGCCGCTATGATTAATAACCTTCTTGTATCAATCGTTTCCGAACGTGCAACGCAACCCGTTATAAATACCGGAACTATGTATTAACCGCTTAGACATTGGATGTGGTAACTATGGCAACAAAAAAGCAATTTCCCTTGCGCCTTGATCCCAAACTTTATGCAGCCTTAGAACGCTGGGCAGCCGATGAGTTTCGAAGTGCAAACGCTCATATCGAGTTTTTACTCCGGGATGCCGTCCGCCGGGCGGGTCGGTTAAAGGAGGATCCAGATGTTCCTACAGATTCAGGGGGATCCGATAGATAAATAAGTAAGCCCGTGAACATTCATTACTGAAGTTCACGGGCTTGTTTACTTTCTACGATACGGAGTTAATTACCTAATTTTTGCCCCGTCAACACCTAAACTAAAGGCTTTCTTATTCAATTCCAGCAGCTTTGCTGGAACTTTTGCCGAAAGAGCATCTTGCCAGGAATTCTCTGGGAATTGCATAAACTTTGAAAGGACTCCCATTAATACAACATTTGTAGCCTTGGCGTTGCCTGCTTCAATGGCTAGTTTTAACCCATCCAATTCGATAAAACGTTCGATCCGTTCCTTTAGGTCGGCAAGAATTTTCTCTGGATAGGTTGCAGCTCCAATAAGGACCGGTAAAGGTGCTATCTTTTGTGTATTAGCGATTAAAACGCCGTCATTTTTCAAGAAGTGTGCCCATCGATAGGCTTCTAACTGTTCGAAGGCCACAATAAAGTCTGCTTCTCCTGGTTCGATGACTGGAGAGTAAACGTCTTTTCCCATTCGAACTTGAGTTACAACTGATCCACCACGTTGAGCCATACCATGGATTTCGGACATTTTGACTTCGTAACCTTGAGCTATGGCGACATGAGTTAGAATCTTAGAGGCTAAGATAGTCCCTTGCCCGCCAACTCCCACGAGTAACACATTTATTATTTTAGACATTGTCCTCACCAGCCTTTCTCAAGGCATTAAATTTACATACATTGATACATAATCCGCACCCTGTACAGAGGGCTTGGTCAACTTGGGCTGTTTTGCTTTCTTGATCGAAGGAGAGAGCTGGACAACCAAGTTTTATACACATTTTACAACCGGTACAATCTTGGACATAAAGAGGTTTTTCAGTATTCTTGATAATAAGAGCACAAGGACGCCGGGCAATGATCACTGATGGTTCAGAAGCGGCTACCTCAGTTTTAATAACTTCTCTGACAGTTGCTAGGTCAAAAGGATCAACCTCAGTAACTCGTTTTACTCCTAGGGCTTTGCACAAGGCTGCAAAGTCGACTTGTGGAGCTGTCTGACCCATTAGATTCTTACCTGTCGATGGGTTATCTTGGTGCCCTGTCATAGCTGTAATGGAATTATCTAAAATGATCGTCGTTAGATTTCCGCCATTGTATACGACATCCATTAAACCGGTAATACCTGAATGCAAAAAGGTTGAGTCGCCAATCACAGCGACCAGATTTTCGGCCATTTCTGGATGGGCTTTAATCATTCCTAAACCTGCAGATATTGAGGCCCCCATGCAGATTGTCGTATCCATTGCTTCAAGCGGAGCCATTGCTCCAAGAGTGTAACAACCAATATCACCTGAAACAACGAGCTTTAGTTGTTTTAATGTATAAAACATCCCGCGGTGTGGGCAACCAGGGCACATTACTGGAGGACGAATGGGAGTTTCAAAGGCTGGGGCTACGGTTATTCCGGGTTGACCGCTAATCTTTTCCGCTACCATACGCACGCTAAGCTCACCATAAGGTGGGAAGAGCTCTTTGCCTACGACACTGATACCCAACCGACGGACTTCGCTTTCTATATAGGGCTCTAATTCCTCAACAACATAAAGTTTACCGACCTTTGCAGCAAACTCTTTGATTAAGCCTGATGGTAAGGGATTAGTGAAACCTAATTTAAGGATTGAAGCTGTGGGAAGAGCCTCTTTGACATATTGATAGGAAATTCCTGATGTGATAATACCAATGGACTGGTCCTTTAGCTCCATATAATTTACTGCCACCGTTTCGCTGTAGTCCGCTAGTTTCTGCATTCTTTCTTCCACCACTAGCCGACGAGCACGACCATTCCCGGGAAGCATGACGTATTTACGCAGGTTTCGTTCATAGGTCTTAACCTCTCGTTCAATAGGGTCCTTTAGTTCAACCAAACTTTGGGAGTGAGCGATTCGAGTTGTAATCCTTAACATAACTGGGGTGTCAAAGGTTTCAGATATCTCCATCGCTAGGCCAACCATATCTTTTGCTTCCTGAGAGTTCGAGGGTTCTAATAGCGGTATCTTAGCAAATGCCGCGTAAAGTCTGTTGTCTTGCTCATTTTGAGAAGAATGCATCCCTGGATCATCTGCTGATATTAAGACTAAGCCTGCACGGACTCCGGTGTAAGCAACAGTAAAAAGTGGATCGGCGGCAACATTAACTCCTACCATTTTCATAGCAACAATAGAGCGCGCACCAGCAATGGCCGCTCCGATGCCGACTTCCATAGCTACCTTTTCATTAGGAGACCACTGAGAATAAACTTCTGGGTATTTTGCAATATTTTCGAGGATTTCAGTACTTGGAGTACCAGGATAAGCCGCAGCAACGCTGACGCCATATTCGTAGACTCCCCGAGCAATTGCCTCATTGCCTGTCATTAATGTTTTCATGTATATATTTGTCTCCCCCCTTAGTGGAATATCATCACCTTATAACTTGTCCATTTTTCTATTTTAACTTAAAGAATAGAAGTATGTAAAGGGGTGAGAAGATTCCATATGAAGTTAATACGTTCATTTTTAAATAATAATCTACTTCCTGTTAATTTGGACAAACATAAATTCCCTTGTTACGATATTGTTCGATTCAGCGCAGCCATAGTCAAAGCCATGAACTTATTCCGAGGAGTATCACTTCTCGAGGTCAACACGATGGGAACTTGAGCCCCAAGTACAATTCCCGCCATTGTGGCTCCAGCAAAATAAACCATCGATTTACCCAAAACATTTCCTACTTCTATAGTAGGAGTTAAGAATAGATCTACATCTCCGTTGATCTTACTGTGAATTCCCTTGTGTTTCAAAGCTACTGCGCTGACCGCACCATCGAGTGCCAAGGGACCTTCCACGATTGCCCCTGGGAATTTTCCTGCTTGGCCCATTTTCACAAGCGCCTGAGCATCCATTGTCGCAGGCATTTTTGAATCTACTGTTTCGTTAGCAGCTAGAAGTATTACTTTTACCAAATCCATCCCAATGCCCTGCAAATAACATAGGCTATTCTCTAATATTTCCTTTTTCTGAGTAAGACTTGGAGCAATATTCATACCCCCGTCAGTAACAAATAGCAAACGAGAAAACCCGGGAACTTGAAATGCAGCCAGGTGACTTAGTAACCGTCCTGTCCGAAGACCTTGTTCTGAACGAAGCACTGCTCTTAAAAAATCCGAACTATTGATAAGCCCCTTCATCAAGAAATGCGCTTGCCCATCAACTATAGCATCAACTGCCCTATGTGCAGCTTTCAGCGGATCTGGCTCATGAATTAACTCTGCTCTTTGCAAGCCTAACCCTATCTCTAGCGATAATCTCTTAATTATTTCAACATCACCAATTAGCACAGGTGTAATTAAACCTTCTTTTTCAGCTAGTTTGATGGATTCCATAACATCTTTATCTGCAGCAGCCGCTACGGCAACCTTGGCCCGACCTAAACTTTTCGCCCTCTCATATAAAGCATCAAATCCGCTAAAGCGCATTCTTTCACCCCAATTCAAAAACCCTTATTCCTAGTAGGTCTTAGCCTTCTCTTCACCATGAAGGACCCTCAATGCACCGAGAGCTAATGCTTCCATCTCCTCTTCTCCAGGGACTACAATAACTGGGGAAATAAAGGATACTCTCCGAACAATTTCTGAGGTGATAAATTCTGAATAAGCAAGTCCTCCAGTTAGGATAATATGATCGATCTCTCCAGCTAATACTGTAGCCATCGCACCAATTTCCTTAGCCACTTGATAACACAGACCCTCTAGGATAAGCCCGGCATACAAGTCACCTTCGTTCATACGTTTCTCGGCTTCCCGCGCATCTTTAGTCCCAAGGTATCCGTACATACCGCCTTCTCTGAGGATCTTTGTTCGCATTTCTTGTTCTGTGTACTTACCAGAATAACAGAGTTTCACGAGTTCAGAAACAGGTAGGGTGCCACAACGTTCAACAGAATATGGCCCTTCATTGTTGGCATTGTTCACATCAATCATTTTTCCCTTACGGTGTGGAGCCACCGAAATTCCTCCGCCCAAATGGGCAATAATCAGATTAACCTCATGGTAGGCTTTTCCCATCTGAGAAGCCACTTTTCGAGCGACAGCCTTCATGTTTAAAGCGTGAGATTGACTTCTACGTGGTATTTCTGAAAGTCCGGAAAGCCTAGCGACCGGCTCAAATTCGTCAACTGATACAGGATCCACAATATACACTGGGACATTAATTCTCTGTCCCAGGGAATAGGCCATGATTCCACCTAGATTTGAAGCGTGTTCCCCACCCGGCGCATTTTGTAGGACATTTACTAGGTGTTGATCAACAACATAAGTGCCTCCTACAAGAGGTTTGAGCATACCGCCACGTCCCACAATTCCATCAAAAGAATTTAACGGGGTTCCATTTTCTTTTAGCAAGCTTAGAATAGTTAGAATTCGATAGTCACATTGATCAACCACGCGAGGGAAAGCGTTAATATCCTTGGACGGGTGATCAATTACTTGTTTCCAAAGACAGGTCTCACTTTCATAAGCTGCGACCTTTGTTGAAGTTGAACCCGGATTTATAGCAAGTACTTTCACTAACTTCCTCCTTTACAACCATATCTATCTTACAACTCGTAAATTATATCATAAAGCAAAGAGAATATTTAAATCCACTAAGCGCTTCAAAAAACCTTGCAAATCTACCTAAAACTAATACTATCTTGTGTATTATCTTCTGTTCCGGGCAATAAGATACTCCTTCGTTATATTCCCAAAATAGTATGACGTCAGAGCATAAAAGTTTGCTTTACAAAAAGGAAAGTGTTCCTCAGACAATTAAACGCTGTAGGAACACTAAAATTCCGCCCCTGATCCACTGGGTATCTTCCCGGAGGAAGGGCTAATAATCATTAATGAAATATAATCCACTTCCCATTTATGAAGCTATAACACGCCGGGCACCGAGATATCGTTTTGCCCAATAAGAGGTGGTCATGTCATCGTAAGATACACCACCCGAGGAAGAATGAATCATAGTGTTATTTCCAACGTAGATTCCAACATGGGATGCTCCAGAAGAGTATGTGGCAAAAAACACTAAATCACCAGGCTTTAGGTCAGCCTTTTTGACGGAAACTCCATTTTTAAACTGCTGTTCGGAGGTTCTACTCAGAGATATGCCACTTTTTCGGTATACGTATTGAACATATCCCGAACAGTCAAATCCCGGTGAGGGAGACGTCCCCCCCCATACATACTTCGTGCCTAAAAAGTTAGCAGCGAAATTAAGAAGTTGTTTAGCTCCACCCGTAATAGCAACCGTACCTGCAACCCCTCGACTTGAAGATCCCTGTGAAACTGAACCGGGAGACTCCTTTTCTTTTGCTGCATAGGCTGCTTCAAGTTTTTCCTGTTCAATTAATTGTTGTATGCGATTAACCTTAGCTTTAGCCGATATGGAAGCATTAAGTGCCACTTTTTCTTCTTTGCTTAATTGATCAAGGATAACCTGTTGCTTATCGAGTACTTGTTGTACAGTTTGTTGGGTTTCAGTTTTATCTTGAATCGTAGCTTGAATAGTTTTCTTCTTCTGTTCTATCTGTTCCATCTGGTGATTCATGGTCTGTTTTAACTGTATAATGTCTTCTTGAAGCTTACTATGAGTCTGAACGACCATCTGAATCTTGTCTGCACGATCAATAAAATCTGATAAACTAGTGGCTTCAAACAAAACAGCCAGGTATGTAGTGGCACCATCTTCATAGTTACTTCTTAAAACTTGTCCTAGAGCTTTAATGTATTCTTGACGTTTAGTTTCAAGTTTCTGTTGCTCGTTTTCCAATTCGTTCAGATGATTTTGTTCCTCGGTGAGTTTGGCTTGTTCCCGCGCTATACTATTATTTAATGCCTCTACAGATTGCTTTAAAGCCAAAAGCTGTGCCGTTGCATCTGCAACTTTTTCTTTCTGAGCACTCAATACTCCATTTAATTGATTTACTTGTTGTTGAGATTGAGTCAGTTGCTGCTGTAGGTTATCAGCTCGGGCCGGTATAGATACCGAGGCTAATAGAAAGACTCCAATCATACTGACTAGGGTTGTCTTACGCAAAAACTGTATCCTGATCATATTCAACTTAACCCCTTAAATGCATTTTCTTCTTCAATCTCATGGCGTTGTGTTAGCAACATTCTTTTCTTTAAGATATGTTAATTCGCTATGAAGCAATTAATTTCCTTGTTTTAATTCACACTTTATTAATTTTCAGTCCATTCCCTTATCTGCATTGAAAAAGCGCCTCTTTTAAATTATTAAAGTAAGCGCTTTAACATCCTGCCTATAGTTTTTGGTTTATATTTCAGTTGCTTATCCTGTAAGTGGATAGAGGATCCCTAGTGCAAACCTCAGTACCTGACAGCCTCGTTCCTGTTCCTGTCTCAGCCACTTGCCATCGTGCAAACTCATCCTTTTCGTTTAATTCGGTCATTTGACCCCAATAACGTTTTGGCATCAAAGTCCTTTGACAGCGCGGGTTAATCCTGTCTTCAATGGCAATCGTTTTAAAGAATTGTTTCCATAATCGACGGTATTCCACCTCTGCAGAATCAATTTCTGGCAAAGTTAACTCGTCAACAGATATCAGCTCTGCCTTTTTCGACTGATAGATTAAGGCCATCCTATGAGTTTTATCATAAATCATAAACCGTTCACTCCGGTATCGATCACAAAAATGCGGTGACAAAAGAGGAAGGACATAATTCTTAGGTTCAATGACTGCTACAAGCACTTCACCGTAGACAGAAAACCGAACGAAACCCTTGAACTTATGACTCTCCGATGTTAAGTGTTGTACTGCTTTTTGGAGAGAACAAACTATATCATCAGTAAGCATAGTCATTACCTTGCCCCCATGTTTAAATCCTAAACGCAGAAAATGGAGGATTAACAATTCCTTGTTCGGAACACAAGTTAAGAAACCAAGTTTCACCAAGTCCTGGGCTAGAGAGGATATCTTCATCGGAATTGAGTTGTAGACCCTGTCCGCCTTGTGTTCATCCGTTTCAATCCATTTTGCCGTATCAAAAAGAGTCTGTTGATCACTGGGCGGCCGTATAAGGCTTGGGATTTCCTTGAACTCATAGCTGGCAAAGACGCAACACATTAGTCCCTCAAAACTTCCATCATAAGCGTAGACTATATCTGTCCCGTCAGGCATTGTTGCACATCCTCTCTTTTAACCAACGGTTCGGTAAAAAATGAGAGCTGTTCAGGAAACTGTGACGGAAGCTTATACTGATCTGCCATTAGGGATCTAATGGCTCCATCTGAAGTTATTTTCAGTCCCTCCAAAACCTTTCCCTTACAGGTTACAAAATACTGCGCTCGTTTTAGGACAACACCTATCTTTTTAAGGCCTGAAAAATCTAGCGCTCCGTTTCTTCTAGCTGATAGAATTCGTTGAGCACTAGTAACCCCTATTCCCGGCACTCTCAAAAGCATCTCATAGGGTGCTTTATTAATTTCAAGCGGAAATATATCTAAATGGTTAAGAGCCCAATTGCACTTAGGATCAACTTGTAGGTTGAAATTGGGATTATGTTCATCGAGTAGTTCTTTAGCCTCAAAGCCGTAAAAACGCAATAGCCAATCAGCCTGGTATAACCGATGCTCCCGCAAGAGTGGTGGTTTCGTATCCCTTGAAGGCAAGAGGGAATTCTCTGATATTGGCATATATGCTGAGAAAAAGACCCTTTTAAGATGGTATTTTCTGTACAACCCTTCAGTTAGAGTTAATATTTTGTGGTCAGTATCAGGAGTTGCCCCCACAATCAGCTGGGTGCTCTGACCAGCCGGCACAAATTTCGAAGCATGACGATATTTTACAAGATCTGTACAGTTTTCCTGGATCTTGGCTGAAATCAGTCCCATTGGACGAAGGATGGACTCCTTTGTCTTGTTCGGAGCTAAAAGTTTCAGACTCTCCTGAGAAGGCAGCTCAATATTAACACTCATCCGATCAGCTAAAAGCCCTAGACGAGTAATGAGCTCACTATCAGCTCCCGGTATAGCCTTAACATGAATATAGCCATTAAAGTTATAAACCTTTCGCAACAACTCAAGAGCTTTAATTAATTGTTCAGTTGTATAGTTAGGACTTTTAATTACTCCGGAGCTTAGAAACAAGCCCTCTATATAGTTTCGTCGGTAGAAATTTATTGTAAGTTCGGCAAGTTCTTGGGGCGTAAATGCCACTCTTAAGGTATCATTTGATACACGATTGATACAGTATTGACAATCATAAATACAGACATTCGTCAACAGGACCTTCAGTAAGGATATGCACCGCCCATCAGCTGAAAAACTGTGACATATGCCAGCTTTAGCGGCACTTCCGATACTGCCGAACTTCCCTTTTCTATCGACTCCACTAGAAGTACATGCAACATCATATTTCGCTGAATCTGACAAAACTGTCAGTTTATCAAAAATATCAATGGTTAAACACCTCTAACTTGTTTCTCTAAACTTTATAATAAAGGAAACATACGTTCTTGTCAAAGGGGGTAAAACCAAACGCTTGTAGTTTTACAGATGTTTTTGGTTTCTCTTATTTTTTATATAATGGCAACTCCTTGAATTTCTCCAATCCCACGATCACCATGAAGTAATCCATAGTTCATTGCTCCAGATTCCATTTTCAATAACCACAGTTTTCTTCCTTTTTCACTAATAATCTCCATTACTATCTTGATTGCCATGTCATATTTTCGACTATTATTGATTCACTCAATCATATTTCACTAAGTTCCTACTTAAATTGCTGTATTAATACTTACAATCCTCACCACCTTTTGCATTTATATTGAAGTATACTGAACGGGGATTTTCGCATATAAGCATTATTGGTAACCAAAGATGATAATGCAGGTTATGCTTTGTATTTTTTCTCTAGGTTCCTTTACTTAAAAGCACCTTTCTACTTAATAAGAACGAGGTGACAGAAACAGGGAGTGAATAGATGTTTATACCCAGTATAAAAAGACAGAGGATTTCATTACATTAAGTATAAGTGATTCTGGCTGCGGTATTCCTGAAGAATGTATTGTTAACATTTTTGAGCCGTTTTTTACAACAAAAGAAGGCGGTACCGGATTGGGTTTATGTGTATGTAAAAATATCGTTGACAGACATAAGGGAACAATAATTGTTACCTCAAAGCTTGGTGAAGGAACTACTTTTACTATAAAACTTCCTATTCCAACTAGTCTATTTACTGAAAATGTTGCTTAACTTAATTCCTTGACAGTTGCGTAAAATCATTAATAAACACTCCCCTGCTGTAGGGTAATAGGTAGGTGGACGAAATGAATTCTGAAGAGTTAAGGATCTGTGAAAACAATATGCGGTATAAATTTTGCCCCCATTGTGGTGGCAAACTATCCTTAGAAGAGACATTTTCCCTTAGTAGACCCAAATGTGTAAACTGTAATAGAATATTTTATCAGAATCCTGCAGTAGGAGTTGCTGCCATAATTATTAGAAACAAAAAGATACTTTTGGGAAGAAGGAGAAATTCAAGCCATCGTGATATGTGGTGTATTCCCTGCGGGTATGTGGAGTATTACGAGGATGCTAAAGAAGCCTTGATTCGAGAAATGAAAGAGGAAACGAATCTGGATATCAAATTAAGTACAGTATTTGATATACATTCAAATTTCCATAATCCGGCACAGCACACAGTGGGAATATGGTTTTTAGTAGAAGAACATCTTGGAGATATAGCTCCGGGAGATGATGTAGAAGCATTAGATTTCTTTTCGACTGCAGAGATCAAGGAACAAAATATAGTGCTTGCATTTCCTACAGATGTACGAATATTAGATGATCTTGTTAATAAAGGATTGATACGTTAATGGATCCGCTAAAGAAATAATACCGTGTATCCCATGGACCGAAAGGCACGATAGTGTCTGTGGAGAGTGTCGCCGAGCAAAAAATACTCCATCGTTATATTTTTACTACCATAGTATGAAGCTATATTATTTTTCACCGTATATACCTATTAAACCGTATATACCTATTAATCTTAACATTTTAAATGGATATGAGGTAAAATACATGGCTAAAATAACGAAAGAGATACAAATGCCTCTCTACCTAAAGTCTTTCAATTGCATAGGTTCTGCCTGCGAGGATAGCTGCTGCTTTGGTTGGAGCAGTATTACGGTGGACAGCAAAACCTTCAAAAAATACAGCAAGATCCACGACACAGCATTGAAAGAAATAATCGATAATAAGGTCGTGCTCAACCAAACAGAACAAAGTGAAGAAACCTACGCCAATGTAATACTAAACAATGATTCAACTTGCCCTTTTTTGACTGAAAAAAAACTTTGCCTAATACAGTTAAAACAAGGAGAAAAATATTTACCCAAGATTTGTTTTGCTTTTCCTCGGGTAACTAATGTTATCAACGGTATCCTAGAAAAATCCGCAGTCATGTCTTGCCCAGAGGCTGTACGCGTGGCACTGTTAAACGCCAAAGGAATTGACTTTATTTCAGTACAAGAAACTCTAGATGTGCGCAATAATATTTCGATTTCACTTAATACCAATAATGATCCAGCCTTCACTGATACACCCAATGAGTATTTTCAGGATTTACGAAATTTTACACTTCATATATTAAAGAACAGGGATTATAAGCTCGAGGAACGGCTTATTATCCTAGGATTATTTTTTCAAAGGCTTGCAAAAGTATGTGATGAAAAAAAGGTTGATACTATACCTGAGCTCATTGCTTCCTTTACCAAATTATTAAAGAAAGAGTCTTTAATAGCGATTCTCGCGAAAACCCCCACATCCCCAGCAGTTCAGTTTAAACTGTTGATGCAAAGCGCTCTTATAAGGCTTGTACAGGGAATAACCAATCAACGCTACGCTGAATGTTTCATTGAATTTTTGCAAGGTATAAAACATTCGCCTAACATAAGCTTAGATATTTTGGCTGAAAACTATCGTGTAGCGTTTGAAAATTACTACGCTCCCTTTGCTTTTAAGCACGAATATATTTTTGAGAATTATTTGGTCAATTACGTCTACAATAATCTTTTTCCACTGTGCAACGGAGACATTTTTGACGAATATATAAAGCTTGTGTTTCATTACTCGTTGATCAAAATGCTCCTTATCGGTATTGCCGGATTCCACCAAGGACTTAGTTTAGAGTTGTTAGTTAAGCTGATTCAGTCCTTTGCCAAAACAATTGAACACAATCCCCAATACATAAATGAAACGAAAGATTGGTTCAAAGGAAAAGGTTTAAACTCAATGAGTTATTTATCAATACTTATTAAAAACTGAACTTGTACAGCTCTACTCTTGATTAACTTCCCCTGACAATAACTGTATTTACAGCCCTTAGGATATCTTCCGGTTCACAGCCGACAATCAGATTGCTTCCTAAATTTACAGACCGTTGCTTGTTTACCTGGCGATACGAAAGTCTCCAGTGGAGACTTTCGCCAAACGGCGTCCCGTGACGAATCCTCCTGCCGTTTGGATCCTACTTTCCCAGGAGCTATGCCCCAAGTACCCTTGGCCCTGGAACGAAAGGCGGACGAGCCTTTCGCCACACTGCGACTTGTAACGCACGCTCCTGCAGTGTGGATTCTTAACTTCCGTGTTCGGTATACGAAAAGCACGATAGTGTCCGGTGGACAGTATCGCCGAGCCACCCACCCCAAAGGAACACTTCGTGGCGAAGGAATGAGCTTTTCGCCACACTGCGTCCCGTAAAGCATACTCCTACAGTGTGACGAAAGTCGAATGAGACTTTCGCCACATTGAGACTCATAACGCAATCTCCTGCAATGTGACGAAAAGCGGACGAGCTTTTCGCCACACTGCGACATATAAAGCAACTCTCCAGCAGTGTGGATCCCGAACGGGTGGAACCCCGTGCCCAAGACACCTCAATTTTACATATGACTAACACAAAAAGGACCATCTCGTTAGAGATAGTCCTTCGCTTGTTACCTGGCGATGACCTACTTTCCCAGGGGCTATGCCCCAAGTATCCTTGGCCCTGGAGGTCTTAACTTCCGTGTTCGGTATGGGAACGGGTGGAACCCCTCCGGCATAATC
>NZ_JABZFS010000082.1:0-1716 GCF_014237355.1 Desulfosporosinus sp. | reverse complement strand
GCTATTACCAACATCTTGGCTGCCAGTCTCACTCTCATTTTGGTCTTGATCCCCTTCTCGCGTTCACGACCACGAAGGATATTGGTGTAGTAAGTAAGAAAGTGCATATTGTTGACAGATGCAACGAGACCTTTGAAAAATGTTCAATTTTGTTCGAGTACAAGGAAGACGAAAATTTCAACCACAGGAATACATTGAGTATTTCGAGGATTGAAATTTTTGCCTGACGCAGTAATCGGGCAAAAGGGGGCGTTTTGCAAAGGTCTCGCAACTAACGCCGCTTGATACAGAGCATATCGAAGAACGCTATTGCCTTTCTTGGATATTACAGGAACGGCGTCTTTACTTGTCTTGCCGCTCCGGTTGGCGCTAAGGTCGTATCCTGCCAGTTTTAAAACCTGTTTCCTGTTCTTAAATCTAGAAGGATTGCCTATGGCCCCCAAAATCACAGAAGCAATATATGGACCGACTCCGGGGATCGTTAATAACAGACTATATGCAGGGAATTGCTTTCCGACATTTTTTATCAAATCCTCTGTCTTTTCTATAACCTGACGAACCTGTCTCAACTTTTCAACCAATATCCCGGCTTCAAATTCAGATGATTCTCCCGGTATACAACCAACTGAATCCGGCGCTGAATCCCATATAGCACGCAATCTCTTTTTTTGTGCTATACCCCTTTCTCGCCTGGTTACCATCTTAAAAAATTGATCAAATTCCATATCTGCAATAATTCTTGGATCCAAACACCATCTGACAATGGCCAGATTCTCAGATTCACACTGGCCATAGAATTTATCAAGTTCGGGAAAGTACTTTGCTAAAAGATTGTTCCGTATACGCATCCGCAAACTATGTTCTTCTTTCTTTAACCGCTTCCGTAATGATAAGAGATTGCGCAAATCGGTTATCTCTTTTGAGGGAGAATCATAAAAAAGACACTTTCCCTGGGAAATCAGATCAGCTATATTTGCTGCACACTTTGTGTCATGCTTATCCCATCTGCCGTCCAAAAGCTCCCGGTTCCTTTTGACAGCTACTCCTGATACTATCACAACCGTAAAATCACATCTGTCTAAATAGGCTCCAAGAGGTTTATGGTAATTTCCTGTGGGCTCTAAGCCAAATACAACTTTAGATAAGCAATGTTGAACCTTAATGGCATCAACTCGTGCAAGCAACTTTTTATAACCCTCCAAGTTGTTATCAAATATCAATCTCTTAAAAAGAGTCTTTCCTGTAGATGTCCCGAAGAAAGCGTAATGCTTATCTTTGGCAATATCAATCCCAACAATCAGATGCTCCTTGGATCCTCGAATCTCTCTCCTAAATTGACAAAACCGCTCATGCTTGATACATGCTTGATTGTTCATATAACCTCCTGTCTTTTTGGTTGTTTTTAGAATAAACCCATGATAACAGGAGGTTATTTTATTACAAGGCGATAATAAATTGTTTTTATTCTACATGTGGCAGTATAACCTCTTCTTCTTTTAATATATAACGCATCTGCCCTTTTTATGCATTATGCCAGTTTTCAATCTTCAGTCTTAAAAATTGTTTAAAATCGTTAATGTTCCGTGTTACCAGAATTAGACCATTCACCACGGATATTGCCGCAATCTGTCCATCAACAAATGACGGAGTTAACCCTTTTGACGATAATCTGGCGCGTTCTCTTGCATGCCACTCTGCTGCCCTGTCATCATAAGG
>NZ_JABZFS010000035.1:0-11617 GCF_014237355.1 Desulfosporosinus sp. | reverse complement strand
GTCGGATATACCCACATAGCAATAAGTAAATATAGCACTTGATTTGCAGAAAAAAGAGAATTCCCAAATTGGTTAACGGATTTTCTTTATTTTGAAAATCAACCTTAATTATTTTAGATAGTAAAAATGCTAAAGGCATTAGTGGAGCTGTGGAGCAAAATGTAAGTAAGTTCTTTGTCAAATTAGGTAATGATGTCGAATGAATAATTAGTATAATACATCAAATTATTATTGATGCCAATATGAAATGCAGCCCTTTTTTTGTTTAATCGCACAATTCAAGCGTAGTTCTTCTAAGTTCATAATTAATCCTCCAACAAACAAAAATCTCTTATCCTCTTTGCATAATACTTGTATTTAATTAGAAGTTCAAAAATAGCCCTGATCTGGTTGTTATTTTCTGTGAGTTTATGGTCTGATTACTTTTTGTACCTCATTAATAGAATTGCTTTAAAAGAGGGTATTGTCTCTTACAATTGCCTAGAGACAATACCCATTTTATTCTTAAATATATTTTTCACACTTTGGGGTATAGGGCTTTAATGCTATTTCTTATTTATTGCCCCTTGTTCCTCACAGCCGCCTGAGTGACTGCAAACACTTTAAGATCAATCCCGTTCGCTATTATTAAACATTTCCTGTAGTTAGTGATTTTTCATTATCTTCACCATTCGTGTGTATTCCAAAAAGTATCAGCATAAAATCCTTCCGTTCATTATGAATTCTAACGATTAGCACTCTATATACTTTGTAGGACATCAACATTCTTCCCAGATCCACACCTAATGCGGGAATTCCTCTAATCTTCTAACGCTGTCTTTAATTTTAGCAAGAGCCTTTTGGGAAGTATCTGCGATGGGGAGGGTTAGCTATACTTTTTCAGCATCCTAGATTGTTTTAATGGATTTTTTGAGTTCCAATTGAAGTCCTTTCCAATTGGAAATTCAATTCCATACAGTGCTCTAACCTTCATATCTGAGGGGCGAAAAGTTTTCAGGGGGAATTGAATCATCTTCCCAGTGCAATTATGACTGCATAAAATAATCTATAGGGAGGAGAAAGAAATGCAGACAAATGAATCTTTTAATATTACGGCTCTCGTCGTCGATCCGAATACTGGAGACCCTGTTCCTAACTACTTTGGTACGGCCAACTGGGCCTATACTCCGCCATTGAGAAAATTCATTGATGCAATGCCGGGGATGGGATCTAGTGGCGCAAATGCTTTGGGTCAGTACATTCCAGTTGCTGTTGCCGATACGACAACCTATCCGGGCTCTGATTACTACGAAATTGCTGTAATTGAGTTTAAAGAACAAATGCACACGGATTTACCACCCACCACGCTCCGTGGATATGTACAATTATCTACTACAGTCGTTCCAGGTGCACAAATTAAATTAACCAATAATGGTAACCCCATTATTAAAGGTGATGGCACCCAGGCTTACGGCGTGGATGCGCCTCATTATATGGGGCCTGCTATTATTGCCACTCGCGACGTACCAGTTAGAATCAAATTCTACAATCTGCTTCCTATCGGTACTGGTGGTGACCTTTTTATCCCGGTGGATACAACCGTTATGGGGGCGGGGCATGGACCTCTAGGGCATGCTGCCATGCCTATGAATTACACGCAAAACCGCGCCAACGTACATCTCCATGGTAATAATACCGTCTGGATCAGCGATGGGACACCTCATCAATGGATTACCCCAGCAGGAGAAGATACTCCCTATCCTCAGGGGGTTAGTGTCGTAAATGTCCCTGATATGGAGAATGTCGATAACCCACGCGATGGGATGCAGACTTTGTACTACACTAACGCTCAAAGTGCTAGACTGATGTTTTATCATGATCACTCTTATGGTATTACGCGCCTAAATGTCTATGTCGGAGAAGCTGCAGCTTATATGCTTACAGATCAGGTGGAACGGGATCTGATTAATGGTACAAACGAATCCGGTGTCAATCCAGGCATGGAAAAGATTCTTCCTGATCTTGGAACTCCCCTGGTCATTCAGGACAAGACTTTCGTAGATAGCAACACCATCCTTAATACGGATCCCACTTGGACCTGGGGGACTACAGCAGGTACACCCAATACCGGAGACCTCTGGTATCCTCACGTCTATAGCCCCGCCCAAAATCCTTGGGATCTCACCGGGACAAATCCGTTTGGCCGCTGGATGTACGGTCCGTGGTTTTGGCCGCCCACAACAAATATAAAACATGGCCCGGTTCCGAACCCTTACTACGATCCGGTAACTGCCCCCGAGCAACCTCCGATGATGCCTGACATGCCTTACCCTTCCATGCCGGGCGAGGCGTTTATGGACACTCCGCTTGTTAACGGGACGGCCTACCCCTACCTGGAAGTGGAGCCTAAATCTTATCGTTTCCGCATCCTAAATGCCGCTGATGACCGTTTCTTTAACCTGCAGATGTATGTAGCTGATTCTGCCGGCTACATCTCGCCTGACACGGGATATGCAACAGAAGTTAAGATGGTATCCGCATGCGGAACACCTGGTCTTCCTGCCGACTGGCCTAGTGGTGTGCCCGATCCAGCCTTGAAAGGACCGGACTGGATTCAAATTGGGACCGAAAGTGGATTCCTGCCAGCACCTGTGGTGATTCCAAGCCAACCTATCACTTGGAACCTGAATGCGACTACATTCAACGCAGGAAACGTTGATCAGCACTCTCTCCTGATAGGAACAGCGGAACGAGTAGATGTCATCGTTGACTTTTCCCAATATGCTGGGCAAACCCTCATTCTCTACAACGATGCTCCCGCAGCTTTCCCAGCGTCCGACCCTCGCTATGACTATTATACGGGTAACCCGGACCAGACTGCCGAGGGTGGTGCGCCGAGTACACAACCTGGCTATGGTCCTAACATTCGCACAATTATGCAAATCCGGGTGGTGGCTTCATCTCCCGCTCCTGCGTTCGATATAGCCGCTTTAGAAGCTGTGTTTACTAAAACCGACACAAAAAGAGGCGTCTTTGAAGTAACCCATGATCCGATCATCATACCACAAGCCGCTTACAACTCTGCCTACAACGTCACAAATTTCCCTTCTGATGCCGAAAGCGCCTATGTACAACTTGAAGATTTCTCCAAGACCTTTCGACCGATAGACTCGAACGGGTTGCTACAGCCACCTGTTACCCTATCAATCGAACCGAAGGCTTTGCAGGACGAAATGGGTGAAGTCTACGACACCCAGTATGGTCGGATGAGTGGCATGCTTGGGCTCGAATTCCCGGTTACCAGTTCTAATTTTAACCAATTTGTTGTCTACGGCTATGCAAGTCCGCCAGTTGAAATTGTCAGAGGTACAGCAAATCTTAATGCGACTCCTATCGGCTCTCTTATGGATGGGACTCAGATCTGGAAGATCACTCACAACGGTGTGGATACTCATACTATTCATACTCACCTGTTTTCAGCGCAGCTTATCAACCGGGTTGCCTGGGACGGTGCAATGTTACCACCTGATCTTAATGAGTTGGGCTGGAAGGAAACCTTTAGGGTGAACCCCCTCGAGCATACTATTATTGCACTGAGACCAACTATTCCTACCGATTCACAGGTACCCTTCGACGTGCCAAACAGCGTTCGCCTGATCGACCCAACAATGCCCGTGGGCACTTTACTCACTCCCCCACCACCTGCAGGGTGGTTCGACCCATTGGGTAATCCAATCAACCAAGTGACTAACCATTTAGTGAACTTTGGTTGGGAGTACGTGTATCACTGCCATATTCTCGCCCATGAAGAGATGGATATGATGCATGCAATGGTATTTGCCGTTCCACCGAAAGCGCCCACCAATCTAATTGGCAATCTTTTCGGTTCCGACTTTAACAAACGTGTAGTTTTAACCTGGATAAACAATTCTAAAAACGAAACTAGCATCACGGTCCAAAGAACAGTCAATAGTGCTGGTCAATGGACTACTCTAGTAATGTTACCATCCGGCGCAACTTCATACACTGATCCTATCGGCAACACGGATAACACTTACTACTACCGAGTGTTTGCCTCCAACACTGTCGGTGATACTACCACTCCTGGCTTCCCAACGATGACGGTAGACTCTGATTTTTCCAACGTTGTGCGGGGTGGTCAAAATCCTCCCCAGCCACCAGCTGCTCCGACAAACTTAATTGCATGGCTGCAAAGAGGGCGAGTTCGTCTGAGCTGGCGGGACAATGCCAAAGTCCAGGTCGGTTTTGTAGTCGAACGCTCTGATAATGGGGGACCTTACTTCGTGCTCATCATTATTGGACCGATATATAACAACGGTTACGTCGATTACACTGATAGAACTGCCATACCTGGTAATCGCTACACCTACCGAGTCGCGGCCATGAATGAAGCAGGATTGTCAGCATACTCGAATACGGCAAGCGTGAATCTGTAACCCTCAGGATGTCGTGGGTTGTGGATCCCTCCGAGTTAACAATAGGGTATTGTCTCTAAAAATTATTAAAGACAATACCCGTACTTTATTCTTTACGTATACTTTCTAAGCCCTGATGTTAAAGCTTAGAAAACTATGTCTATACTATTTCGCTTAAGATTGTCTTCGTATAGAATCGGAACACCACCAACGATAGTCTTTACTCGTTATCTCATCCTTAAGTGGGAACGCAGACAAAATAACGATGAACGCTCACTAGGAGGATTGTTTTACCTTTTTGTAGATGAGGTAATGGATTTAGACTTAAAAACAGCCTTGCGCCAATTGATGGCATTTGTACTCGATCTACTACCGAACAAACCGAAGAATTACGAATCACTAAGTCAACTACACAACTGGATCAGTGCCCAGTTAAATCAAGGCTTTATTCGCACAACCGCGGTACGGAAGTTGAGTTGTTATGTTAAAATATCAGTGGTTATTTTATACCGTATACTCCGTTTATCCTGTGATACAAAAAGAGTAAGAGGGGATCAATATGTTTCCTATATTGGTAGTTGAAGACGACAAAAATACCCGTAAATTTTTGGGCGCGGTGCTTAAGGCAAACGGGTATCTGCCGCTTCTCGCTGAAGACGGGAGGGAAGCGTTAAAGGTACTGGATCAACATCATGTAGACCTGATAATTGTGGATATCATGATGCCGAACATGGACGGATACGAGCTAACAAAAGAACTGCGAGACAGCAATTATAATCTTCCCATCTTAATGGTGACCGCTAAGCAGTTGCCGGAGGACAAACGGCAGGGTTTTCTTGTGGGAACCGACGACTATATCACAAAACCCTTTGACGAAGAAGAAATGCTTTTGCGCATCAAAGCCCTCCTCCGACGGGCGCAGATCGTGAGTGCCCATAAAATTACCATGGGCGATGTCACGCTGGATTTCGATGGATTAACTGTGAGCCGCGGCAAGGAGGTTCAGACGCTGCCTCCGAAAGAATTTTATCTTCTTTATAAATTACTTTCCTATCCGGGCAAAATTTTCACCCGCATTCAGCTGATGGACGAAATATGGGGCATTGAAACAGAAAGCTCCGATAATACGGTAAACGTACACATTAACAGGCTTCGCAATCGGTTTGAAGCATTTTCGGAATTTGAGATTGTCACGGTGCGAGGGCTTGGCTATAAGGCGGTGATAAAAGCTGATTAAACATTTTTTTCCCCGCTTTAATATATTTTTTGTGTTTTCCTTCTATATCTTTAATATTCTGTGGTTTAACGTAGGACTTTCCGGAGTCATCATCTATTGGTTGTTGAGAGTTGGGTTTCTAAGCGAAAACTTTTACGAAAACCCAGCTGTAGGGATTAGTATTTTGCTCTTTATTAGTACAATTATCGGTTTAGTTATTACAAGGGTCGCCGGCAAACTGATGCTTAACCCTATCTGTGAAATGCTGGCTTCCATGAAAAAACTGGCAGGTGGTGATTTTAATGTCCGTATCGGTAATTCAGGACTGCTTCGCCCGAAGGAGCTCAGAGATTTTTCAGAAGAGTTCAACGCCATGGCTAAGGAACTGGGCAGTATTGAGATACTCCGATCGGACTTTGTCAACAACTTTTCTCATGAGTTTAAGACCCCCATTGTATCCCTGCGTGGTTTTGCGAAGCTCTTAAAGAAAGGTAATCTCTCTAATGATGAACGGCAGGAGTATTTAGACATTATTATCAGCGAATCAGACCGACTGGCAGCGCTGGCCACTAACGTACTCAACCTGTCAAAAATAGAGAACCGGACCTCTTTTTCCGGACACAGCTTATTTAACCTCAGCGAGCAAATCCGCAGAACTATCTTGATAACGGAATTAAAATGGTCCGAAAAAAGACTAGAACTGGAAGTGGATATAGAGGAAGATATTTATTTTCTCGGCAACCCTGAGCTATTGAGTCAGGTCTGGGTCAACTTGCTGGACAACGCTGTGAAATTTTCGTACCAAAGCGGGAAGTTAAGAATCAGATTGTTGAATTATGACGATTGCGTTGTATTCAAGGTTGAGGATTTTGGCTGCGGAATGGACGAGGAAATAAAAGCGCATATCTTTGATAAATTCTATCAGGGAGATAGATCTCGCTCCACCGAAGGCAACGGCCTTGGAATGACAGTGGTAAAGAAAATTGTCTCTCTGCATAAGGGAGAGATTTTAGTGGAGAGTCGGCCTAGTCAAGGAACCATTGTCACAATCACCTTACCCAAGCAGGCAAATGAGAAACAAAAACCGCTGCTGTAACCTAACACTCAATGAAATTGAAGCCATTATGTCACACCGATTTCGCATATGATGCCACAGATTGTAAAAAACTCCTGCAGTCTTCTCATGGAAAGCAGGAGTTCATGCTTTTTAAAGGGGAAACCATCATTCCTCAAGCAGTGTTAGCCTTGCCTTTATTTCTCCATGCGCAGATGGCAAGACCGATTGCCAGCCAGACCAGTCCGAACAAAATGCAGCTTCCCATAGCGGGCAAGGTTTCAGCCCAGCCTGCATTTTTCAGATGCAACGCCTTGAAGGGCATGACCACGTGGGCAAAGGGCCACAACAGCCTCACCAATGTGGAAAATCCTTGCGGCATCACAAAATTTGGCCAAACCATTCCGGATGTGAGCATGATCAATACGCCGACGGTAGTGAACAATTCAAAGATGTAGAGCTTTGCACTGCCACGAGTGAAAAGCGAAATGACAAAAGTGGCGGCACATAGCGCAAAGGTATAAGATACCATTAGCACAAAATGTAAAGGAAAGTTCCATGAGAAAGGAATATGAAACAGCAAAGAACCAATCAAAAGTGCGATATACGTAAAAACAGAGATCAAGATGCACATACATAAGATTCGAAAATACATGAAATTGTTTCCCCTTAGCTGCAAACGACCGCTTTCTCTCTCTTCCCAAAATAATGGCAAGAGGAAGAAGCACAAAAATTGCATTTGAATCATATAGGGAAGGACCATATATATCAGATTATACATAAAGCTGCCGCGAGGATCATACAAGTTCCTTTCTACGACGGTAAAGCTTCCCATCATTTGAGAAATCCTCTGGTCAGGAATCCCCATACTTTGCAGAGCCTGCACCTGAATACCTGCATTCAGTGTCATGAAGATACTTGCTGCATACCCTTGAGCCGCACCGGAATTCGTAGTGTTTGTCCCGTTCAGCAGAAGCATTGCGCGTGAGCCGTCACCTAGCGCCACACTTTTTCCATAACTTGCCGGAAGAAGGAGACCGGCAACGGCCTTTTTTTCATACACGGCATTTTGCAGTTCCTCTTCGGAATCAACGTAAAGAGTTACATCAAATCCAGAATGATTTTCGAAATCAGAAACGATCTGTCTGGAGATGGACGAGTCATCCAGGTTTGCGATGGCCAGCGGGATGCTTTCAACTTGAAGACCGGAGGCGATAAAACAAATCAGCATGGTTGCGATGATTGGGCCCACCGCTAGGGTTCCGATCATATGCTTATCTTTCTTCAACCAGCGTTTCAGCATCATATGCCTCCTTTTTCCGTATCAGTAATTGCTGTTTATTTCCCTTGCCTCTGAATATTCCAATTCTGTTTCTCGAAACCCCTAAAACAAGAAACCCGACCCATAATAGGATGAGGAATCCAATAATCCATCGGATGTCAGGCAGCACATCTTTCAATCCGTATCCCATAAGCATGATATCTCTTAGCGGTATGCCATAGTGGACAAATGGAATGAACCCACCGATAGTCTGAAGAACTTGGGGCATGGAAGTCAAAGGATAAGAATACCCGGAAAGAATCATCATCATCATCAGAATGGGAATCATCTCCACCGCGGCCTGTTTATCCTTCTTCAACAAGCGCACGAAAATACCTAGTCCCGCGATGCCGGTGAGATAAAGGAATATCAATATAAATGCCGCTAATTTGCTTCCATGGAAGGGAAAGTGGAACAACGTCACTTGAAGGATGGTCACAACGGCAGCGGAAATCGTTCCCAAGAAACCGCAAATGACCGAATTCCTGATGGCAATGTGCGGTTTAAATGCATCTTGCCTTCTGGTTATTTCCAGCGCCAGGATGAATACGGTGACCTGAATCATGCTCAATAGGGAACCATGCATGGAAAACATCATGGAACTCTTGCCGGGATTGATTAACTGAGTTGTAAATCCGAGGGGCTGAATCATCGCTGCGGATTCTACAGGGGACATCTTCAGCGCGCTCTGCAGGGCAGAGAAAAGACTGCCCATGTTCAAAGTGCTCATTATTTCGGACATTTTTCCCTTCGCCGTTCCCGCTGCGGATAGTTGCGCGTTGTCATAAATCATGAGGATTGGGGTATTATTTCCTATCATCATGTCGTTTGCAAAGCGATTCGGGATGATGATTGCAGCCGCTATTTTCCCACGCCGAATGCTTTCCTCTATCTCAGCATCCGTTTCTGCATAGACCTTAATATCAAAGGTATCGTTTTCATCTATCTTCTGTACTAAAGTCCTGCTTAAACTGGAGTTGTCATAATCGAGAACACCGAAGGGGACCTTTTCAAGCACCTGATCGCCAAATTGGTACCCGAGGACGAGCATGGAGAACGACGGGAGTAGCAGCACAAACAGCAAGGGTATTAGAACGGTTTTATATCCCTTTAGATTCATTTACCTCCACCTCGCTCTTGAAGGTTACAAATACGGTCATACCGGCATAGAGCGGGATATCAGTCTCATCAACTTCCACCTTTACCCCGTAGGCCTTGATGTCAAAGCTTCCACTTTCATTGGTAGCACGTTTGACCGCAAAATCGGCGCCTTTATTTATCGAGACGACTTTTCCCGCAAAATTTTTGTCTTTATAAGCACCAAATCGGATGTTTACTTCCTGACCGGTTTTGACTTTTGAGATATCCGTTTCCTTTATGTTGCATTCAATCCAGGGTTTAATGTCATTTACGATGGTTGCAGCTTTTGAACCGGCTGAAACCAATTCACCCTCTTTGAGGTTCAGCTGGTTCAACACTCCATCTACTGGAGAAAGGATCTTGGTTTTTGCCAGCTGTAGTTCGATTTCCGCAGAGGAATATTGAGCGTTTTTCAGTTGCCCTTTTAAGGAGTCAATGGATGCGGCCGCTGCACTAACGCTTGCCTGGACCGCTTTCAGTTCGCTAGCCTTTACTCCTTTAACGGATATATCGTATTGTGCTTTTTTTATATCTCTGTCAGAAACTGCCGACTCGTATTCCACTTGACTTATAGCGCCCTCCTGATACAGAATTTTCATCCTCTGACAATTGGCTTCTGCCAAATCATACTTTGATTTTAGCTGGACGATTTCTTCAGGCCTCGCACCTTCCTGAATTTGCGTGAGTTTAGCTTCGGCTCCTGCCAGATTTGCTTGCGCACTGCGAATTTGCCCCTGTATCGTTTCAATTCCCGCTTCGGCCTGTGCTCTTTTGATTTGCAGCCCTTCATCATCAATGATCCCAAGCACTTGACCCTTTTTGACAGTATCTCCTTTGGACACATTTACGGCTTTCACTTCTCCTGAAAGCTGGACCGACAGGTTCGTCTCCGTCATTTCCAATACAGATTGCACTTCTAAGGTTGCTGAAGCTCTTGTAGCTCCTTCACTTTTATCTAATTGTCCAAGTACAATGAAAAACACTATCGCAATAGCAACAATTATGATTGTAATGACGAATCCTCGCCTTACCTTTCTGGAAATTTGCATTGTTGTACCTCCAAATATCATTTATCTTATATCATATTGTAGGTACATAAACTGAACATAAACAAACTTATAGTTTACCAAATAGATGATAAAAATTATCATCCATTCTCAATTATTACCTCTTAAGATGACATATAGGTTCTAAGGAAAGGTTATACACTTATTACTTGAAGCACTTAGGCAGGCCATTAATCAAGATACAAACCATTTATCACCTTCTATAGACCGGTGATTTTTATGTACCAAATGTAAAAAACAATAAAAGATAGGTACTATCTCCAAAATACTAAAGGGATAATAACCATCTTTTATTTTATACAAAGTCTTAAAACTTCGAAATATAGTGTTTTCGGAATTTGGACCTTACTATAAAGCCTTATTTTATTGACCCTTGTTCTTGATCGCGGCCTGGGCGGCAGCTATCAAAACAGACCAATCACTGTCTTTTACTATTATGGTACACTTCTTAATACACTCTGCAAGGTTCCATATATTTGAAATAATATACTGAGTTTTTCTTGAGCAGATCTACCAAGGCTTACATTAGCCACCCATAGTTCTGTCGAGTATCTACAACTGCATCCACATACACCGTACTTTCCTTGATCTGATAAACCAGTCGATACCGTTTTTCCAGCAAGAGCTTTCGGTATTTTCCTGACGATATCAGCGGATCTGTCAGCCATGGATTCCTTTCTGGAAACTCTTCCAGTGCCTTTTCCTGAAAGGCTTCAATTAGCCGCATGGCTGCAGACTCACTGACTTGTGCCAGAAACCGTACATGGGATAAGAGCATTAGAGTGGCCTCATCGGAAATGACTACGGTATGCCGTTTATTTTCGCTGTCCATCTAGTACCTCCCTGACGGAAGCTTTCATCATAGCAGAGACCTCATCAATGGAATGACCGGACTTTCCGTTCAGCCTGCTTTCCTGAGCATTAACCAAACTTTCCCTCAGCCGAAGCATGCTCTCCCTTCTCGCAAAGGTCTCTATGTCCATTACTACAAGATCACCCTCGCCATTTTTTGTAAGATAAACCGGTTCTCCAGACCGCTTGCAAAGTTCGGAAATTTCATTGCAATTTTTGCGGATTGCCGCGGATGGCTTTATATTAATCATAAAAATCACCTCTTTCGGTATCATAATAATATGCTAATTGTATGCTTATTGTACTATCACCATGCTAATTTATCTATGACAAACCCAAGCTATTTCACCTGTACTCTCCATCACGACATTGGAGCAGTAAAAATAAGGTACTGCCTCCTATGTACTAAGACACAATACCTATTATAAATATAAACAAAAAACACCGATTCTTTTATATCTTATATAGAATCGGTGTTTCTCCGTTATTTCCGCAAAATCTTATCCATCGATTTTCCCTTTGCTAACTCATCGATCAATTTATCCAGATAGC
>NZ_JABZFS010000034.1:0-11621 GCF_014237355.1 Desulfosporosinus sp. | reverse complement strand
GATATTTCAATGTTAGTGTTGGGAAGGAAGCCCGGTGAGTATGTTATGATTGGTGAAGATATTAAAGTGAAAGTTATAAAATCCGAAGACGGGCATTTACGACTTGCCATTCAAGCGCCAAAAGACTTAATGATTGTTCGTGGCGAATTAACAGAACAACAAACTTCCAGAGCGTAACATTTTTCATAAAAAAACAAAAAAACTATTAAGGTTTTTTTGTTTTTTTACGATATAGAATATGAGGACATAAAAAATCAATTTATTAACTCTCTATATCAAGGACGATACATTTTGCTAAAATTTCTTGCAGGACGCAGGAGCATTTTAGTAAATGTATCGTTTTTTGTGTTTACTCACAAAAGTTTAATAAGCAAATAGAGTACAAGGATGAGTCGTTTTATACCTCTACCTATAAGGATATAGGAAATAGGGGTATGAACGGCTTTTTTATGTCTTCAGCCAAATTAATTCAAGGAGGATGATTTTATGTTGGTTTTAGGTAGAAAACCAGGTGAATACGTGTTAATTGGCTCAGACATTATGGTTAAAGTTGTGAAAAGTGAAGAAGGCGATCTGCGTCTTGCCATCGATGCTCCAAAAAACGTCAATATCTTAAGAGGAGAGGTCTACGAACGCAATACCAAAGCGGCCAGTGAACATTTGGATGTGTCATAACTAATTATTTTTTGGTAATAAGCCGAGTGGCCATGAGGCTTGTTATAAATGTGTGAACACGGAAGTTCACATAAATAAATAAATAAGTACACGGAGGTTTTAATTATGATTATCAATCACAATATGGCGTCTCTTAACACCTATCGCCAGTTGAGTACCAACAACGTTAACAGCTCCAAGTCACTAGAGAAACTGTCTTCAGGTCTTCGCATTAACAAAGCGGGAGACGATGCCGCAGGTCTTGCGATCTCGGAAAAAATGCGCGGACAGATCCGTGGATTGGACCAAGCTGCTCGTAACTCGCAAGACGCAATCTCATTAATTCAAACCGCTGAAGGTTCACTTAGTGAAACCCACAGCATTCTCCAGCGTATGCGTGAGCTGGCAACCCAATCAGCAAACGACACGAATGCAGATGCTGATCGCAACGAAATTCAAAAAGAACTCAATCAGCTGACGTCTGAAATCAACCGTATCGGAAATACAACGGAGTTCAACACTCAAAAGTTATTAAAAGGTGACATTGCAATCACAGGTAACGGAAGAGAATTAGATGGTGCTGCAAACTTAGCGAATGCTGGCGGAAAACTATCTAATGTTGTCGTTGATCCAAATGCCGCTATTGCCACAGGAAACTACAAACTTGAAGTGAATAAGGTCACTACAAATGAAGTATCGGGTAGTCAAATATCATCTACTACCGCTAGCGTAGCTGATATTGACGTGTCAAAAGTTAATGTTTTAGCACAAGACACAGGCTTAGATGAAGGGGCTTATAAAGTAACAATAACCCAAGATACTGTCAAGGCTATGACAGCTGCCGGTGCTACAGGCGATACTGGTATTTTAAACACAGCCGGAGGAACGAGTCAGCCAATAAGCGTATTGTCTGACTCTACACTAGATAACGCTCAGCATATTATTCAAGTGACCAAAACAGTTACTCAAGATTTCAATGAAATAAATGCGGGCGGAATCACCTTAACTGCTGCTACAGGTGGAGCTGTTTCTACAGCAGGGAACTACACGATTAAGACGGATGCTGTTGTAGATACAGCTGAGATTACAGACGCAGGGGGTCTACTGAACGAAACCACTGGTTCTCTAAGTAATCTAACTTTAGCAACCAATTCAACCTACAAAGCAGCTGACGGCTACAAAATTGTTCTTGAACAAAGTGGATCAAGTGCTAGCCAAGGTGCAAATACTGCACTGGGATCAGATGTAGATTTTGGCACAGCTATTGCCGATACAGCTATTAACAAGTTAGTAATTAATGGGGAAGACATTACCTTAACTCAATCAAAAGCCTTAGGTGATAATGTGGTGGCCGATGATGCTGGGCAGGCTTCTGTTATTCAGGCACTACAAGATGACATCGATGCAGTATTTGATGGAACCTCCAATGGCGGTCAGACTTTTACAGTATCAGTTGCAAACGATAAAATTACAATTACAGCTGATCAAGGCGGCCCGGAATCCGCTGTTAGTTTAGTTGGTTCGGAAGCAACAGCAGCAGGGTTATTTGGCTTTGACGCCACTGATATAAATGGAACAACTAATGCCACAGCAGGTGCAGCGGATACTGCCGACAATGTAACCATGAACTTCAAATTAGTAAATGGTGATGGTGATTTAGTTGAATCAACCACCGCCTCATTTACTAATACTTCCGGTTCTACAGCTATTAAGCTTGGAGATTTCAGCTTTAATGTCGATAATCAAAAAATGTATGCAAGTGATGCAGCCCCAACGGATGCGACCGCTGCAAGTACGTTTTCCGGAAAAGAACTTGATTTTGGAGGAGCAGCAGGTGCGATAGAATATAAGGTAACTGTTACTGCTGGTGATGGATCATATAAAGAGACCCAAATCGAACAAAATGATGCAGTGATGGATAATACAGCAATCACACTTAGCGATGGCACTAGCAATGACCAAGTAGTAACAATGGATATTGACGCATCCAAAATAATAGCCGGAAATGCTTATGCTGTAGCCGTTACCAATAATGATTCATACGACATCAAACTGTTTAAAGATAATGGTGGTACAGCTGACTCTGTTGATGGAACTGATACACAGATTGGTGGTGCAGCGGCTACAATAACATTAACCGGTGCAGATTTGAACGATGCTAGCAAGATTACTAATGTTCAAGTAGGCGGGGCAGGGGCTGGCCTATTAGTTGACTTTGATAAAACGCAACTGGAAGCATTAGCAAATAGTGCTGATAAACAAATCAAGTTAACCATCGAACAAGACACCAGAATGACGGCACAGGTATTTAAAGCCAATGGGGATGCCGTTACGGGATATAGCCAGACGACGCTAAATGATGATGCCGGATCAGCTGAAAACTTATCCATCGGTGAAGATATTTCTCTATACTACGCTACAGGTGGAGACCTTGCCGAGGGAGATATTTTCTTCTCAGTCAATGCAGGTGTAACTAATTTTGATATGTCCTTGATCGATACAAATACGGGTGAAGTAAAGGATAATAAGGCATTTAATGAGGGTGAAACCGTCGATTTTGATACCTATGGAGTATCAGTCGATACAGCTGCAGGGGTTGCTGATGATGCCAATGCTACATTCAAAGTTAAAGACGGTGTGGATGACAACTCATTGCAAATGCAAATTGGTGCTAATGCTGGTCAAAGTTTCTCTGTGGATATAAACGATATGCGTTCTGCTGCATTAAAGGTAGCTGGAACTGAAGATGCCACACAAACGGTTATAGATAATGGGGTGAGTTATACAGCTAAATTTACCTCAGCCAAAACGGTCACAAACGGCACAACGAGTGACGGTGCAGAAGCAGCATTAGACGTAAGCACTCATGAGAATGCTACTGCCGCAGTCAAGGTAATTAACAATGCGATTGAGGCGGTATCTGCAGAACGTTCCAAACTTGGAGCTTTCTCAAACCGTTTAGAGCACACAATTACTAACCTCGGAACGTCCGCCGAAAATATGACCGCTGCCGAATCCCGTATCCGCGACGTAGACATGGCTAAAGAAATGATGCAGTTCCAAAAGAACAACATCCTTTCTCAAGCTGCTCAAGCAATGCTGGCTCAAGCTAACCAACAACCTCAGGGTGTTCTTCAATTACTCAGATAATCATTTCAATAGTAATGGGGGACTCTGGTTATCCAGGGTCTCCTTTTTACATAAATAACATTTAAAGGTGCTGAATCTGCTATGGAACTAGAAAACGAATCACACCTCTTAGAGAGGCTAAAATGGGCCAAATATAGGCTACGAATCCTCGATGAAATCGAGGCGAAGCTGGAAGAAATGAGAGCAATAGCAGTTCATGCCAGGGATAATGATTTGGATAGTCAGGAAACTGACGAGTTGAATACAAAGATTCGAGCACTAGAAAAGGAAGTCAACGAACTCGACGAGAAGAGTAAAATTTGCTGGATTGACTGCCAGTAAGGATGGATCTGATGGACCTAGCAGGATTGTCAGTAGGGTTGAGGCAGGTAAAGCTTCAGCAGCTGGCTAGTCTCTCTGGCATCTGGTTGCTTCCATCATATATACGTTTCATAATGATGGGGCATCAGAGAAGGTAGGACTGTTAATTTTAGAGGGTTCTGTAAGCAGGAAATGGTCAGAATATTTCGTGGCTTTACGCCAGTTGAGTTCTAACAACGCCAACAGCGCTAAGTCACTGGAAAAACTGTCTTCAGGTCTTCGTATCAATCGCGCGGGCGATGACGCTGCTGGTTTGGCCATCAGTGAAAAAATGCGTGGACAGATCCGTGGCCTAGACCAAGCTGCCCGGAACTCGCAAGATGCCATCTCACTGGTACAGACGGCAGAAGGATCGCTAAATGAAACGCATAGCATTCTTCAGAGGATGAAAGAACTAGCTACTCAGGCATCTAATGATACCAATACCACGACCGACCGCGGTGAAATCCAAAAAGAAATTAATGCCCTGACCACAGAAATTAACCGAATTGGGAATACCACTGAGTTCAATACGAAGAAGCTTCTGGACGGAAGTGTTTCCTCGACTAAAAATACCAAAGGCATTTCTACCGAACTAGGGAAGACTTTTTCAGCTGACACAACCGCACTGTCCGCTCTACAACTGGACAGCAATAGTGCTCTAGCTAAAGGTGACTACGCTATCACCATATAGCAATACGGTTACAACCAACACTCGTGGAAGCTTTGTTTCTAATGCGGATTCTGTAACAGGCGTAACGGTGACTGATGCTAAAGACGGTGCTGGTGTTTCTTTTGCATCAGGAACATACAGCATATCCATCGCTAAAAACAATGATGCAGCGAATGTATCGGTAGGACTAGCAGGAGACGCGGTAGTATCCAATCTAAAGTTAGATCCGACCTCAACATTAACAGGGTCACAAACGATTACTACGTCTCGGACGGATACAATCAGCGGTTTCAATGCAGGTAGTACCGGAATCACCGGTGTAACCATCACTTCTGGAGCGGCGGGTGTTAGCGGAAACTACAGCATTGCAACCAGTGCAAAGGCAACAGCGGTTACGAATGGTAGTAATACTAGTGCCGCTACTACACTTGCCGGACAAGTAGTACTAAACAGCGCCAATGCGCTGGCTGAAGGGCACTATACGATTAAGTATGATCAAATTGCTGGCACGACTAACTATACAGCTACACTTTATAGTGGTGATGAACTGGACGAAAAGAGCAGAATCTGTTGGATAGACTTCCAGTAAGGAGGAAC
The DNA here is from genome assembly GCF_014237355.1 of Desulfosporosinus sp. Classification (NCBI taxonomy): domain Bacteria; kingdom Bacillati; phylum Bacillota; class Clostridia; order Eubacteriales; family Desulfitobacteriaceae; genus Desulfosporosinus; species Desulfosporosinus sp. The sequence goes on along the minus strand of NZ_JABZFS010000034.1, from coordinate 6,208 downwards.
TAATGGACATTGCAGGATTGTCAGTAGGGCTGAGTCAGGTAAAGCTTCAACAGCAGGCGGCTATCTCGGTGACAAAGATGGCCATGGACACGGCTCAAACAAAGGGGGACACATGATTACGGAGTTGGCAGCTACGGTGTCAAAGTCGACTATCGAACAATCGGTGATGCCGAACCTTGGCAAAAACATTGATGTTAGTGGCGTTCTACAGTTACTCCGTTAATCTGATTAGAAGGGAATCTTAATACTGATAAACAAAGAGCTAGAGAATTGTTCTCTGGCTCTTTGTGTTGGTTTCTAATCCCAGAAAATGATAAAACTTACTCATAAATCTTTTCATCTAGAAGGTGGGCGTTTGGTGCATCCTCTTCCCAGTTACGTTGAGAATCCGGCTTGCGACCGGCAAGTTCTTTATAATATTCGTGCTGAATGATAAGATTCATTATTTCATTCGTACCCGTCCAAATCATGATCAAGCGAGTGTCTCTAAGCATTCTTTCGATGGGATAAACATTGGTATAGCCAATACCGCCCATAATCTGCATAGCAGCATTCACGATGGTCCAACAGGTTTCGGTGGCAAATTTCTTAGCTTCCGAAACGAGCCGACGGGCTCGAGGGGGTTCAATACCGGCATCAATAGCCTGAGCCGTTGTATAAACGAGGGCCATGGCTGCATCAAGCTGAGTAATGCTTTCCGCCACCTTAAAACTTACCCCTTCAAACTCTTTAATCTTCTGGCCAAAGGCCTTACGTTTAGTACTATAACGTGCTGCCACATCCAAGGCAGCTTTAGCAATTCCAATTGCACCTGACGCACTTGTCATCCTCTCGGGAATCATCATTTGATAGAAGATGGCAGCAGCCCCATGCTCTAGCCCGATTAAGTTCTCTATAGGTACTTTTGTATCCCTGAAAATAACCCGCCCGGCTCCTCCGCCCCGGGTACCCATTAAACCATAGACGTGTCCGACCTCCACCGTGGAGTCACGTTCGACCAAAAAGGCACTAATACTTTGATGGGGAGGAGCGTCATCTCTCGTTTTGGCGTAAACCATAAAGTAGTCCGCGCCTTCCGCACCGACGACAAAGCGTTTCTGACCATTTAGAATATAATGATCCCCAACCCGCTTTGCAACAGTGGTCGTGCCGAAAAAGTCAGATCCCCCCCTTGGCTCTGTCAATGCCTCTGCCGTACAGAGTTTTCCTTCCAAGGTTGGTTTCAAGAATCGAGTTTTTAAGTCTTCGCTGCCAAATTTATTAATTGCCTCTCCAACGATAGAGGGAAGGGAATAAAGACAACCTAAGCTGGTCCCTAAGGTACCGATTTCCACGATGGCCAGTACTTCTTCAGCCCAACCCATTTCCCGTCCACCCAAGGATTTGGGAAACCGTAATCCTAGTAGATTCGCTTTGGCTAGAGAATCAATATATTCCTTAGGGTAGGTAACCTTTTCCGCATCCATATCCAACACTAGTTGTTTTGGAACATTTGTGCGGACAAAGTGTGACGTTTCTTGAACTAGTGCTTTTTGTGTCTCATTAAGTAAGAAATCAAACATAGTTCCATCCGCATTGAACGGATGATTCACCTCTTTCAAAGCTTTTTTAAGCGTTCCACAAACTTGTTATGATAGTCCATTATTTCTTCTCGCATGACCTGCAAATCTTGTAACAGCTCATCAATTTCGGCCAATCGCTGCTCACCGTAGGCAATAGTCCGCTGGAGCTGTTCTCGTTCCGTGGGATCTGCATTATATAAATCAATCATTTCTTTAATTTGAGTTAACGAAAATCCTAGACGTTTTCCTCTTAAAATCAGCTTGAGCCGGCCACGTTCTCTCGCGCCATAAAGTCTCTGAGCAATATCCTCATGGCGTATCGGTTCAATCAATCCCACCTCCTCATAATAGCGTATAGTTCTAGCTGTAACGCCTAGTTCGTCAGCCAGTTCTGAAATAGTAAGAATTGGTCCGGATGTTTCTGCCATTTTTTGTCCCACCCTGATATATTTTATTTTTAATATTGTGAATATTATAATACCAGTTTACGTTAAAAGTCAATTAGGGGATAGAGTTCTTTGCACAGAACAAATACTAGATGATCTTCAGCAGGGTTAATTTGCAACCTGTTTGACTCGATCTTGGATTTAATTCTAACCGTTTAACCGGTAGGTTTCTTAGTTATTGTAAGCAGCATCAAAATGGATTAAAATGGTTGCAACGGATGTTATTGTATTAATGGTTTGTAAGGGGTGGAGGATTATGGATAAGATAGAAATAATTAAAATTGCGAAAAGGTTTGTGGAAGAATCAGAGCATAATAAAATACCTGAGTCGATTGCGCTAAGCGAAGCAGTTGTTGGCATGAGAATTTTTGAAAATCCGATTTTTGGCTTTGGCTCGGCTTTTGACCCATACTTTAAGAAGTTAACTGAACCATCGGTCATCGGAAAACATTTCCTTGCTCCTCAAGAATGGTTGCCGACGGCCAAAACAGTGATTTCCTTTTTTTTACCCTTTACTGATGTCGTGAAGAAGGGTAACAGCAGGGAAGGGGTATGGCCCTCGGAAGAATGGTTGCATGGCAGAATAGAAGGTCAGGCATTTATTGTAAAGCTCTGTAAATATTTGTGTGATGTATTGACAAATGCCGGTTATAAAAGTCTTTCACCATCTTTGGACAAGAGGTTTTGGGCAAAAGCGGGTTATAATAATGATCAAAAATCAGATAATCACAGTGGAGACGGAGTATATACAAGCAATTGGTCAGAACGACATATTGCATTTGTATGTGGACTTGGAACGTTCGGACTTTCTAAAGGCTTTATTACTGATAAAGGAATTGCCGGGAGGTTGGGAAGTATTGTTTCAGAGTTAGAGTTATCTCCTGACACTCGTGTATCAGATAACATTTATCATAATTGTTCTATGTGTGGTGCTTGTGTGAAAAATTGTCCAGTTAAGGCTATATCCCTTGAGACGGGTAAAAATCATATACTATGTTCGGAATATGTTAATAAAACTAAGGAAATGTTTAAACCAAGATATGGTTGTGGAAAATGCCAGGTAAAGGTTCCATGCGAAAGTAGTATTCCAAAAAAGATAATGTTTAAATAAATCTCCCGCCCTGCAATTTTGCCGCCGCTTTTATGTAGGTATGTAATTGCTGCCAGTAACAAATACTACTATCAAAAAAAGGTTAGATAGGATGTAAAAAATGAACAGAACACAACCAAGGTACGGAGTTGAAAAGCTAGTAAGATTAAGAAAAGTTTTACTTCATAACCCTATAGAATCTCTTGCAACTATCAATGAATCAAACTACAAGTATCACTTGTTTAATTATGTTCCAAAGGTAGATCAGTACTTAATTGAGCATGAAAAATATGCGCAGTTGTTACAAGCACATCAAGTTGAGGTGCTATTTGTTAGAGACTTTGTACACCACACAAAGGACTTGCTTGCCAAACTCCCGAATTTACCTTATCTACACGACACAGCTGTCATTACGAGTAAAGGGGCTATTTTATCCGAAATGTGTCCGGGTACTAGGGCGGGGGAGGAACGGGTTGTTAAGGAGGTTCTCACAAATATCGGCATACCTATCTTTCATGAATTTGAAACCCATGAGCAGTTTGAAGGTTGTTTAGTTTTGTCCCCAAATACGTTAATTATCGTGGATACTGAACGGCATAAACCCAGTACCATTGAAAAATTCTTTACTAAAGCCCTAGATATTTTCGAAGAAGTAATTTATATTGAGGCACCACAGGCACGAAGGTTTATGCATGCAGATATGATTTTCAACAGAATTAGTGAAGACTTAGCCCTGTATTTCCCCCCTGCATTTCTTAGAACTTACTTAATTACCAGACAGAAGCGGATTGAAATTGATCTAAAGACCTTTTTAGGAAAACGAAATATGGAACTAGTGGAAATAGATGATGAAGAGCAACAAAATTGGGGTTGCAGTTTTGTTGTATTAGAACCTAAGGTCCTTATTCACTATGATATGGCACTTAACCGTCAGACTAAAGAGAAGTTAAAGCAACGGGGCGTACAGATTATTGAATTTCATCCCGATGCCCTATTAGCCGGAGGAGGAAGTCTTCGCTGTCTGACCTTAAGACTTTGGCGTGCCTAGCTTAACTAGCAAAATGGGGTTCCTATTTAATGGGTATTAGTGAGACTAAGCTTTATAATGAGGTAGAGCTATGGTATTAGAACCGATAAACTATTCATTTTTCCAACAACCAACTCTAAGTTTAGCTCGTGCTTTGTTGGGGAAATTGCTGGTGAAAGAAACAGAGTTGGGTATGGCCTCGGGATGGATAGTGGAAACCGAGGCCTACCTTGGACCTGAAGATCGTGCAGCACATAGTTTCGAAAACCGACGAACTAAACGAACTGAAATAATGTTCGGACCACCCGGGTATGCCTATACTTATGTTATGCATACCCATTGCCTTGTTAATGTGGTAAGTGGAGAGATTGGGTGTCCTCAGGCGGTTTTAATTAGAGCTCTTGAACCATGTTGTGGTATTGACCTAATGTATCAACGGCGCGGAAAAGAGAAAAAGGAACGGGAGCTAACCAATGGACCAGGAAAGTTAACAAAATCCCTGGGTATAGTAAAGGAAGATTACGGAAGAGCCCTCTTTAAGTATCCGCTTTTTATCGCGGAAGGAAAAGAAATCGAATCTGTTGGGGTCGGTCCAAGGATAGGTATCACTAACAGTAGAGAGGCCGTACATTATCCTTGGCGTTTTTGGGTACAGGAAAATCCTTTTGTTTCGTCAAAAAATTCGTCAAGGATAAGAAAGTCACTCGTAAACCAACTTCTTAGTTAAAATTGCTAGTAATATCCCGAAAATCGCGGAAGTTACGGTATTTGAAATAGCAGTATACGTCTCGGTTTGGGTTAATCCGGGCATATGATATAGATTTGTAATAAAGGAATTAAACTGATAAAAACCCACTCCAAATACCATACCCTTTAGTAAATAATGTTCAAAGCCTAATATAGGCAGCAAGTAAGCAAAAACGACTCCCAATACTCCGTTTAGGCCTAATTGAACGACCAAAGCAAAGAACCCATCAAGAATTGTTACTGGTTCGTGTCCATATGTCATAATGGCTACCCAATCTACATAACGGAGTTTTGTAATATTGAGGTAGAAAAACAACAAATTCACCATATTTTGAACTATACCGGCAATTAAACCGGCAATAAGTCCATAATAAAACCTATCTTTCCTATTCATCTAGTGTACTCCTCTCTTAAGAGATATTTAATAAGTTTATCCTATAAGAATCTCAATATGCATACAGGCAACTTTGGGCCGGTCAAAGCTTTCTGGCATACCTCTGTGAGGATGTGATCAAGCCGGGCATTATATTTGTAAGAACCTTAATCGCTTCAAAAGAACTTCTGCTGAATAAATTTACCTTTTCACAGGACGGTCATTGATGGTAAGATTAGAGAAGACACGATTTAACGCTAAGTCGTGTCTATTTTTCACTAACCTGAAAAAACCAGTAATAATTTTTAGGAGAGACTTAGGAGTAGATGAAACGAATAAGTGAAATATTTAGTGATTATGAAGCAGAGGGTAACATCAATAGTGCTGTTGTACAAGCAGTGGTTTTGACTAAAAGTACGAAAACCCTGGAGATGAAAATCAGCTCTGATAAATATATTGAAACACGAGAGATTGAGTCCCTTAACCGGTTTATCAGAGAACGGTTAGCCTTAAACGATTCAATTATCACGGTAGAATACTCTGAGGGAACCCATAGAAAGCCCTTAGAAGAGGCACTCAACAATATTTTGTCATCGTTGGCGGAAAAGCATCCCGTCTTAAAAGGAGCTCTCAAAAATTGTGACTATGAGATAGCTCAAAATCAGATAAAATTTACGTTTAAATCAGCAGTATCCTACTTATTAAAAGCCCGAGGTTATGATAAAAAAATCCAAGAGGCCATAAAAAACCTCTACGACGCTGCCTATCAAATTAATTTTGTGGATAATGTGAGCAGTGAAGAATTAAAAAGGCTGCAGGAAGATACACAAGAAAAGGAAATTCTGCTTCTTCAAAGGGAAGGGGCTGTAACACCATGCCATAATACCTTTGAATCAGCTAAGGAAGCTGCGCCAATCAAGTCGGAAATCAAAGGAGAAAACGAAGGAAAAAAAGGTGATCCTT
>NZ_JABZFS010000072.1:0-11655 GCF_014237355.1 Desulfosporosinus sp. | reverse complement strand
TAACCGGTAGGTTGTAGGTTCGAGTCCTACTCGGGGAGCCATGGCAGGGTAGCCAAGTGGTCTAAGGCAAGTGGTTCATACCCGCTCATTCGAGGGTTCAAATCCCCCCCCTGCTACCATTATCGATATTCGATGTTCGTGGTCGAAGTTCGACCAAATACAGAACTTCGAGGTCAATGCACGAACATATGTATATTATAGTAGGTAGAGTGTTCCTTTTGAGGACGACTGAATCAATCCTCGAATATCGAACCTCAAGCCACGATTTTGCGGGTGTAGCTCAATGGTAGAGCACTAGCCTTCCAAGCTAGCTACGTGAGTTCGATTCTCATCACCCGCTCCATTAGAATTATTGAACCGTACCGTAAGGTGCGGTTTTTTATAGTATAAGAGACTATGCAACGTTATGCTTTTTTTGGAAGCATCAAGCGACTATGGCTAACACCTAGGGTCTCTCTTACAAAGCAGTAATCTTGCTGAGTTTTGGAAAAGGATTTACAAATCAGAGGAGAGTGTTAGTAGACATGACTGATGGTTTAATATGAAAAGAATATTCGCCCTAAGAATTGTGAGTATGATAGTGGCCATTGTAATGATAGGGTTGTTTTTCCCTACGTGGACGCCATCCATAATTGGTTATGAGAATAGCATTAGTATTTTAAAACAGGTTGAGATAAACGGCAGCGAACAAGAGGTTATGATTAGAGGGAATGACTACAAAAATCCTGTTGTTATATTTGTACATGGAGGTCCAGGTTGTCCGGAAATTTCCTATGTTAGAAAATATCAAAATTTATTGGAACAGAATTTTACGATAGTCCAATACGATCAAAGAGGTTCAGGAAAATCCTATCACTTTTCTGAGGATTACTCGAAATTAACAATTAGCCTTCTGGTCGAAGATCTTTTGGATCTTACCGATTATATAAGAAGTGAGTTAAAAACAGACAAGGTTATCCTAGTGGGACATTCATTTGGATCAGTATTAGGTATTGAGGCCGCTTATCAAGCACCAGAAAAATATATAGGGTATATTGGAATTGGACAAGTGGGAGATTTTTGGGCAGGGGAATTAGAAGCCTTGGAATACTGTCTATTGCAGGCTAAGACTCAAAAAAATTTATTGGATGCAAACGCCATTGAGGCTTGTAGAGAAAGTATATTGAATCGTAGAGAATCATTTCCGAGGAATTTTGTTTGGAAATATGGTGGTGCAGCACGGCTTATTAATGAAAAAAAGGATTTAGTAGCAGGAATATTGTTTAACCCTGAATACAATTTACTTGATGCTATACGCTATGCTGGTGGGTTGATTGTTTCTGATAACAGGTTATGGAAGGAAATAAAGCAAAGCAATTTGCCTAAGGAAGTGCCTGAACTTAAGATCCCCTGCTATTTTGTTTCTGGAAAATATGATTACCTAACGCCAGTCGACAATGCCGGTAGGTATCTGACGTCGATCAACTCACCCAGGAAAGAATTTGTTGTTTTTAAGGAGTCTGCGCATTTCCCGCATTTCGAAGAAGAAGAGGAGTTTTTTAGCTTGCTAAATGAATTGAATAATATATGGTTGGATACCTACTGAAACACCATCAATATAGATTGCCAAATAAATATTAATACTGGATGAGAATTCATTTTTTATTCCTGCAAGAGGGAGGAATTTCAAAATTTGTAAAGAATAATAATGAAACAGAGTTTATTATGTCGTTTTTTGAAAGATGAGAAAATCCAAAACCCAATGAAATCTAAGTTGAAAAGAGATGCGGCGATTGAGTAGAATAGGCAGGCATAATGCTGCAGGATTGTATGATCGGTAGGGGAGGTTAGGTTTACATGAAAATTTTGAGATGGAACTATAACTTTTTCGTGATCCTGAGTTTGGCATTGGCGTTTGTGTTTACTGCTCAAGTACAGACTGTCGCTACTTCTGAGATAAAAACAATCAGCGTTGTTATGGATGACAATTACCCCCCATACTCATTTCGAAATAGTCAGGGGGACTTGCAAGGCATCACTCTGGACCAATGGAAATATTTCGAGCGAATGACGGGAATAAAAGTGAACATAACAGGGATGACTTGGAATCGAGCTTATGAAAGCATGATAAAAGGAGAGTTCGATGTCATTGATACGATCTCCTTTCGTGAGGAAAGAACAGAGTTATTGGATTATGCAGAGCCCTATGCCTCTATAGAAGTGCCAATATTCTTCCATAAGAATATTTCGGGGATTACCGATGTCAATTCTTTAAGGGGATTTAAGGTTGCGGCGAAAAAAGGAGATAGCTGCATCAGTGTTCTTAAAGAAAATGGGATTACAGACATTGAAGAATATGAAACAGCCGAAGCCATCATTCAAGCAGCCAAAGATAATAAACTCGTATTATTTGTAATGGGAAAACCTCCAGCACTATATTACCTTTACAAAATGGGAATTCATGAAAAATTTAATTATACGAATTCATCTGTATACACTAGCCAATTTTTCAGAGCTGTAAAAAAAGGTGATACAGAGCTTTTAGAGACACTTAATGATGGATTTGCGAAGATTTCTAAGAGTGACTATCAGGTTATTAATAACCAATGGTTTGGGTCTAAGAGTATGCCAATCCATGAACTTCCCCTATTCAGAGGGATAATCATCACGGGAGCAGTGGTTTTTCTGCTGGCAATGTTGTTATTTATCTGGAATCGAACACTTCAGCGAATGGTTAAACAAAGAACAAGTGAGTTATATAAGGCTCTCAAATCTAGAGAACGAATTGAAACAGAGATTAGAACCTTAAATACAGAACTCGAAAACAGAGTTATAGAAAGAACAGCCCAGCTGGAGGATCTCAATAGTGAGCTTGAAGAAAGCAATGCGATGCTTGAGGAACAGATCAGTAAACGTGAAAAAGTTGAAGAAGAAATCAGACATCTAAATGAAGATCTTGAAGAAAAAGTGAGAATCCGAACCAGTCAGTTAGATGAGCTTAATTCCGTATTGGAAGAACAGAATGATTTATTACGTGAATCACAACGAGTAGCTCGTTTGGGGAGCTATGTTACGGACCTCAATACGCGAGAATGGAAGTGTACGCAAGAACTTTATGAGGTGCTAGGGATTGATGAAACCTACCCGCGTACACGGGAAGGCTGGCTGGAAATTGTTCACCCAGATTGGCGAGACAAACTGACGAGCTATTTTGCAGGAATTAAAAAATCAAAGCAACGCTTTGATTTTGAGTATAAGATTATTCGTGTTCATGATGGGGAGGTACGCTGGCTACATGAACTTGGGAAAGTTGAGTTCGACCACCAAGATAATGCCCTTCGTTTAATTGGGATGATTCAGGATATCACAGATCGAAAACGTGCTGAAGAGAAAATTATTTATTTAAGTTTCCACGACCAACTAACTGGTCTTTATAATCGGCGTTTCTTTGAACGGGAATTGAAGCGACTCGATGTTCCAAAGAATTATCCATTAACTCTCGTAATGGGGGATGTAAATGGTCTTAAGCTGATCAATGATAGCTTTGGTCATGGGACTGGTGATGAACTCCTAAAAACCGTCGCAGAAGTGCTATGCACAGGTTGCAGAAAAGATGATGTTATCGCACGCCTTGGAGGAGATGAATTTGTTATTCTGCTACCTAAAACGGGCATTGAGGAGACTGAGGAAATTCTCAAACGAATCGCCACCTTAGCTCTTCAGAAAAGAGTAGGTTCAATTGAAATTTCCATTTCTTTTGGATATGAAATCAAGCGTTCTGAAGAAGAAAATATCCTTGAGCTTTTTAAAAAAGCCGAGGATTGTATGTATAAGAAAAAACTCTTTGAAGGTCCAAGTATACGTGGAAAAACCATAGAGACGATTATTAAAACCCTTCATGAAAAGAATCGACGAGAAGAACAGCACTCCCATCGAGTTTCAGAACTTTGTCAACGTATGGGAGAGGCCCTTGGTCTACGAGAAGGAGAAGTTAAAGAACTAAAAAGTGTGGGTTTACTTCATGATATTGGAAAAATAGCCATTGATGAAACTATACTTAATAAGCCGGAAAAATTAACAAATGACGAGTGGGAAGAAATCAAACGTCATCCAGAAATAGGGTATCGTATTTTGAGCACGGCCAATGGTATGTCAGAAATCTCGAACTATGTGTTGGCTCATCATGAACGATTGGATGGCTTAGGCTATCCAAAGGGATTAAAAGGGGAGGAGATACCCCTTCAACCCAGAATTATTGCCATTGCAGATGCTTATGATGCCATGACGAGTGTAAGAAGCTATCGTGGAGCTTTATCCGATGAAGTGGCTATCCAAGAACTAAAGAAAAATGCAGGGACTCAGTTCGACCCGGAGTTGGTAAACTTATTTATTGATAATGTCATTAATTCCCCTAATAGGCGCAATTCTATATAAAATAAAAAAGAGATACAATGTCAAGACTCGTCCAAGCGACGAGCTTTCGATATTGTAAACTCTTAATGAATATTTTTTCCTAAGAAAGCAAATCAAATGCAGGTATGGGAATACTCACTTGAAGTAGGTGTTTAACTATTAGCTGAAAAGTGCATCAAATTCAGGAGCTTGGGTAAGTATATAAAACAAAATAATAAATTGGAGAAAATGTAGCATGCAAATGTTTGATGAATTCGATGCACATTTATTAAATGATGAAAAGCCTTCTGATTACTTTAATGAGTTAAGTAAAACAGGATTATTTAATGAAGGCTATCCTTACACATTATTAGGCGACTTAATGAACGTTCCCCAGTCTCCGAAACATCACCCTGAGGGTAGTGTTTGGAAGCATACTATGTTAGTTGTTAATAATGCAGCAGAAAGGAAACACCTTAGCCAAAATCCAAAAGTACTTATGTGGTCCGCTTTGCTCCATGATTTAGGTAAAGCACCCGCAACGAAGGTAACTAAAGGGAGAATAACCTCCTATGACCATGACAAGATGGGAGAGCGGCTTGCAGCTAAATTTTTAAAGGAAGTTAATAGTGATGATGAATTCATTCATCAAGTCACCAAAATGGTAAGGTGGCATATGCAGATACTTTTCGTTACAAAGGGTTTACCGTTTGCAGATATCCGAAAAATGGCTGCTGAGGTTTCCATCGACGAGGTGGCACTTTTGGGACTATGTGATCGATTAGGAAGAGGAGATATGACCCTTGATAAAAAGCTTATTGAAGAAAAAAGTATCCTTACATTTTTGGAGAAATGTCATAACTATTTAAACCATTAGGAATACATAGTTCTGTCTGCTATAAAGAGGCGACTAAGGCATAGACAATCTTTTGTCTATACCCTAGTCGCCTTAATGCATTAATGAACGTACGTTGACAATACCTCAGAGAGTCCATCATATAATGCATAAATACAAAAAATATTAGTCTTTGTGAGGGGGGAGGAGCATGAAGGATGTTTTTAGTAGTCTTACTGAACGGAGAATTCAGGAGGCTATAGCTAGGGGGGATTTCAAAAACCTTCCTGGTGCTGGAAAGCCTTTAAAGGTTGAGGGGTTTTACTTTTTACCCAGAAAACTAAGAGCAGCCTGTAATGTCCTGAAGAACTCAGGCTATTTTGATCAAACTACCAAAGGGAAGGAAGGTATTTCGCTTTCCGAACCTCGTAGTTTGGACTTACCCCATAGAAATCCAATGTCTAAAGAAGAACTTTCTGAAAAGGTCTATAATCATCACGTTATGATGGATTGTAGACGTAGAAGATAGCACTATTTATAAAAAATGCATAATCTTCGAAATATTGCGCGGAGATAGAAGGATTAATAAGAAGTTTGGCGAAAAAGATAGTACGAGTCACATACTTGGATTTATAGGGGAGATGGAGAAAGATTGGTTACAGCAATTCATGATACTCGTGTTATTGTGACGAACGAATGGTGTAAAAAGTGTGGGATCTGTATCGCTTTTTGTCCAAAAAAAGTACTGGAAAGTGATGAATTAGGAAGGGTAAACGTAGCTAAGCCGGACCAGTGCATTGCTTGTAGGATTTGTGAACGGCTTTGTCCAGACTTTGCCATCAATATTGAGGTGACTAAAGAATGAATAAAGCTAGGTTAATGCAAGGCAATGAAGCTGTCGCCGAAGGGGCACTGGCAGCAGGCGTGCTTTTTTACGCAGGATATCCAATTACCCCGTCCACGGAGATCGCAGAAAAAATGGCTGAAAGATTACCCTTGATTGGCGGCACCTTTATCCAAATGGAAGATGAAATAGGAAGCATGGCAGCGATCATCGGGGCATCCTTGACAGGGGTCAAAAGCCTGACAGCTACCAGCGGGCCAGGATTTTCATTAAAGCAGGAGAATCTGGGGTATGCCATTGCGACAGAAGTCCCCTGTGTCGTGGTCAATGTACAAAGAGGAGGGCCAAGTACTGGACTGCCAACCTCTCCCGCCCAAGCAGATGTTATGCAAGCGAGGTGGGGTACTCATGGAGACCATCCGATTATTGCCTTAACCCCATCCTCCGTTCAAGAGTGTTATGAACTTACAGTAAAGGCATTTAACATGGCAGAAGAGTTTCGGATCCCAGTGATTTTACTTATGGATGAAGTGATTGGGCATTTACGTGAGAAAGTTGTTTTACCCGAAGAATTAACCATTGTTGACAGAAAACGGTCGACTCTGCCCCCTGGGGATTATATTCCTTATGAAAACAATGAAAGTATGATCCCAGCTATGGCCAACTTTGGCGAGGGTTACCGCTACCATGTAACCGGCTTAACTCATAATGAAAAGGGCTTACCAACTGGGAACCCCGAAGTGACAAAAAAGTTCATGCAACGTTTAACTCAGAAATTAAACCCTTATTTAGACCGAATTCAATTAGTCGAAGAACTGTACCTTGATGATGCTGAATTGATCGTTATTGCTTATGGATGTACCGCCCGTTCAGCCATGGAAGGGGTTCATATGGCTCGAAACCTTGGTATAAAGGTTGGACTTTTTCGACCTATTACCATATGGCCTTTTCCACAAGAACAGCTAGAGAAGCATGCAGATCGGAAGTATTTAGTTGTAGAGATGAATAACGGTCAATTGGTCGGTGAAATCGAACGAATCTTTGGTTATAAAGCCGTCGAACGTCTCAATCGTATTGACGGAGAGTTAATAACCCCCAAGGAAGTTTTGGACAGAATTCGGGAGGTTCTATAATAATGTTTAATGATATTGCACAGTATTTTCGAACCGAGACACTACCGCATATTTGGTGCCCAGGTTGCGGTATAGGAACCATTACCGCAGCGATCGTTCGAGCCATCAAGACCTTACAGCTTGACCAAAATAAGGTGATTTTTGTTTCTGGGATTGGCTGTTCTTCTCGGATGCCTGGTTACTTAGACTTTAATACCATCCATACAACCCATGGGAGAGCGTTACCCTTCGCTACTGGAATTAAAGCGGCACGCCCAGAGCTGGATGTTTTCGTCGTCATGGGAGATGGTGATTCGACGGCTATTGGGGGTAATCATTTAATTCATGCCGCAAGGCGGAATATTGATCTGACAGCCATCGTCATCAACAATAGTATTTATGGCATGACAGGTGGTCAGACTTCCCCCTTAACCCCTCATGAAAAACGGGGAACGACCTCTCCTTTTGGCAACTTGGAAAGACCCTTTCAGGTTTTAGAGGTGGCTAAAGCAGCGGGAGCCACCTATGGGGCTAGAGCCACAGCTTACCACAATCAACTCCTCACTAAATTAGTGATGGATGCCTATAACAACTCTGGCTTTTCAATAGTAGAAGCCATTTCCCAGTGTCCTGTTTCCTATGGTCGGCGCAATAAGTTTAAAACCCCTGCGGATATGTTACTTTGGCAAAAAGAGCACGCCTTCAAAGCAGGACAACAGCCCGGCGGCGAAGAAGACTTCCAGATTGGTGAGATTTTCAAACGACAGGCACCGGAATATACTCATGAGTATGAGAGACTTAGACAGAGATTAAGGGAGGGTCGCTAATGGCTAAGCAAGAGTTTCTGTTAACCGGAACGGGTGGGCAAGGCCTAATTTTAGCGGCAATCATGTTAGCTGAGGCGGGAATTAATGCCGGTCAAAATGTTGCTCAGAGTCAAAGCTATGGACCCGAAGCCCGGGGAGGCGCCAGTCGAGCTGAAGTCATCATCGGGAACGAAGCAATTAATTACCCTAAAGTTGAAAAACCAGACTTTGTGCTTACCCTTAGTCAAGAGGCCTATAAGAAGTATGGGCTGCATCTAGACAACGAGGCCATCTTAATTGTGGATAATTCCCAAGTGACAGAAGTTAAGCCGCGGAGCAGGAATTTTTATTCTCTGCCTATTACGATGGCAGCTCGCACCCACTTTGGTTCTGAACAAAGTGCCAATGTCGTGGCTTTGGGAGTGGTCGCTTCATTGAGCGGTAAAATTCCTATGGAAGATGTTCTTGCGGCAGTCCAGCAAAGGGCGCCAAGAGGGACGGCCGAGCAAAACATTAAGGCACTGCAAATAGGTTGGCAAATGGGAACTAAAGCAGGGGCCAAACAAGAAAGTGAACATTGTCAAAACGAAGGTGATGAATAGTGGTGGAATTAATGAATTGGGGCTGGACCAAAAATGATTTAACCAGCTTATCGGAAAGCCTAGCTGCGGTTTTATTAGAGGAGTGGGGCGGGCCTAGAAGTCCTCTGGCTCTTAAGTATATCAATGAAACAATTATACCTGATCTTGTGCATTGTTTTTGCAATAATGCGGACTTACTGACGAATTCCACCTTTGCCGAGATTGTTCAATGGAAACTTAAGAATCAGTTTGCTAATCCTTCCGCTGTTGTTGTGGATTTAGCCAGAGATTTGCTCCTACCTGCGCAAAGTATCATCAAGCGTCCGCAAATAACGGATCCTAAGGAACCCTGGCGGCGGATTTTTAGGCTTTGGATCGGTGGGGAATCCTTGCCCAATATTGCAGAAAGGATGGGCTATCCTTTAGATTATTTAGATTTGCTCGTCCTACGCTTAAAAAAGCTCAAAGCTTTTATGGTTAATTCGAGGGCTAGTTTACTAGAATGCCAGCAGAACACAGAGTTGAGAGAATTTGGGTTCGAACAACTTAGTTTCCTTTACCAATTTCAAACTGGGGTCGCTGGTGAACCCTTATATAAAGAACGTTTAATCCTAGAACAGGTGATTTGGGACCTGGGGATGCCATTGCTGGTCCCGGATTTAGTAAATTTACTGGAGATAATTCACACTCACGAGGGCAAATTGGATGAGGAATCATTAATCGCTGCCATGAGCGAAACGGCTGGAATGCGTGCTAATCTGTTTTCCTGCGTCATAGATGGACTGATTTCAATCCATTATATTCAGAAGAACAAAGCTGGAAAGCTAGCCCTGAGCGAAAAAAGTGCTCAAACCATTGCAGGTTTTTTGCTGCCTAAACTTGGAGAACAGTTGAAGAGGGCTGTTTCAATTCAGGATCTTGAATTAGCTCAAGGAATTCTGCTTAATCAGAATGAGGCGGTATTAATTCGATTAATTGATTGGACTTTGCAGGAATTAGAACAGAAACAAGCCTTAGAAGTTTTAAACAGTGTCTATCAAAAGGTTAGCAGACGGGTCGATATATACTTAATTAAGGTGTTCGCCAACATTCCCCAGGCCTTTGATTTACTTATGAAATGCTTGGGTGACAATGACAGCTTAATCCGAGCCAGAGCGTGTGAAGCCTTGGGGCAGATAGGAAATAAGTCGGCTGTCTCCTCCTTAATCCCACTGCTGCTAGATCCAGTCGTTGGAGTAAGAGAAATGGCAGTACAAGCCCTTGGAGAAATGGGTGATGTCCTAGCAATGAATGAATTATTGAGAGTGGCTGAAGATTACGGAGAATCAATTAATGTAAGAGAGCGAGCCCGGGGAGCGGTCCGAAAGATTAAAACTCTTAGTGGGGAGGGCCTTTCCTCATGATCAATAAACGTCTCGAAGCGGTTGAATTTCATGCCCAGCAAGAGAAGGTTCTCACGCAATGGTCAACTGGGGAAGGAATTAATTTTGAGGAAGCTGTAAGTTATCATAAGGCTCTGCCTAGAGAAAAAGTATTTGCACAAGTGTTAGCCAAAGCTAAGGCAGAAGGACGAACCCTAGCTCAACCTCGGGCCGGAGTTGCCTTGATCGATGAACATATAGATATGCTTAAATACCTTCAGGAGGAGGGCGGAGCGGATTTACTTCCGACAACCATCGATTCCTTAACCAGACAGAATCGCTATCAGGAAGCGGAAAAGGGGATCTCAGAAGGTAAAATTGCCGGACATTCTATGCTTACTGGTTTTCCAGCTATTAATTATGGAGTGGTGGCTTGCCGTAAGGTCATAGAGTCAGTGAATTTACCTTGTCAGGTGAGACATGGAACTTCTGATGCACGTTTATTGGCTGAAATTACTTTAGCTGGTGGGTTTACGGATTTTGAGGGCGGTGGTATTTCTTCAAACATTCCTTATGCTAAGAACGTATCTTTAGAAGAAACGATTAGTAACTGGCAATATGTGGACCGTTTAGTTGGCTTATATGAAGAACAAGGTGTTAGAATTAATCGCGAGCCCTTTGGCCCTTTAACAGGTACCTTAGTCCCTCCCTGTATCTCGCATAGTGTGGCAGTCATTGAAGCTTTGCTTGCTGCTGAACAAGGGGTAAAGAATATTTCCTTAGGATACGGGCAATGTGGCAATCTGATCCAGGATATTGCAGCCATTCGAAGCCTAATTGAGTTAGGCGAGGAGTTTTTAGGACGCTTTAATTATCAGGACATAATGTTAACTAGCGTCTTCCATCAGTGGATGGGAGGTTTTCCTCAAGACGAGAGTAAGGCTTTCGGAGTCATTTCCTGGGGTGCTGCAACGGCAGCATTTGCTAAAGCTACGAAGGTAATCGTAAAGTCTCCTTACGAAGCGATAGGAATTTCTACGAAGGAGGCCAATGCTTCCGGAATTAAAGCTACGAAACAAGTCTTGAGTATGCTGAAGGACCAAATTTTTCCTAATACTCCTGAACTGCAATGGGAAGAAGAATTAATCAAGCAAGAGACTAGAGCTATCGTTAATAAGGTTTTGGAATTGGGCGATGGGGATCTGGCCATTGGAACTGTTAAGGGGTTTGAAGCGGGGGTTATAGATATTCCCTTTGCTCCCAGTCGGTTTAATGCTGGAAGAATACTGCCGGTTCGTGACTCGCAAGGTGCGGTACGCTTGCTTGATCATGGGAACCTGCCTCTTGGTAAGGAAAGTTTGGATTTTCACAGGGAACGTATAACAGAACGTGGCAAGGAAGAAGGCCGTGAGCCGTCTTTCCAAATGGTCGTCGATGATATCTATGCTATTGGTAAAGGACGATTGATTGGACGTCCGAGATAAACGACTGAAGGACAATGGTTTTATAGACGAGGGGAGAGATTCGGTTCGTGAAAATGTTTGAATATATGGGTAAGGAAGTCTTTGCTAAGTTCGGACTTCCTGTACCAAAGGGGAGAATGGTTGCCAATTCAGATGAGGCATTCCAGATAGCGACGGAAATTGGGGGCCCTGTGGTAATCAAGTCTCAGGTTCTATCCGGGAAACGGGGTAAAGCTGGTGGTATCAAATTCGCCGATCATCCTGAAGAAGCAAGAGTCGCTG
>NZ_JABZFS010000021.1:0-66503 GCF_014237355.1 Desulfosporosinus sp. | reverse complement strand
AAAGAAGTTAGGAATGATCAGGAATCTCCTCGCTGGACAAGACTTTTCTGGTGTTCACTCCTTGCTGTGATCGGGGTGGCTATCATGATGGTGGGCGGATTACCGGTTGTTCAGCTCTCATCTGTTGCCACCAGCGTACCCATTATATTTATTATCATCATCTTAGGGCTGTCCCTACGCAAGTGGCTCAAGGAGGATTTCGGCCAAGAAACTAAAGTGCAAGTTGTCGATTATCCGGAAGAAGACTAATGATACGGGGCTGTCGCTGTAAGACCAGCCCTGAACATAGCAAAAGGCGGCTTCTAACAGAAGCCGCCTTTTACCGTCAAATATAGGCCCCATCCCGATGTAGAGAAAATTATTACCCAGCACCTTATTGCTCTATTTTTAAATGGGTGCGGCAATTTCACACATGGATTTAAGGGCTTCTATAAACTCTTTTTCTACTTGAGAAACAGCGTATCGGTTCGACCTTATTAATCCAACGGTTATCCCTAAACTAACATCACTAATGGGTATGGGTGTTATTTCGCCTGATTGCAAGTATATATCGTTAGTAGACATGAACCTGGGAAAAAAGGAGATAGCAATTCCTTGAGAAACGACTCGTTTGATGAGTTCAAAATTACAGAACCTAAATACCACATTGGGCTCGCCGTACTGTTTCAATATACTTGTAATGCCCCCATTATTCTTTGTAAATTCGTCATTATAGGCAACAAAGGGATATTCAAGCGCTTCTTTCAATGAGACTGATTCTTTTGCTGAGAGAGGAGAATCTTTTCCAGCATATATCAAAAATTCATCTGAGAATAATTCCTCTCTGCAAATGTCTTTACCTTGGATTTCTTCAGTTAAAAGAACAATCCCAAGATCATTCTTTCCAGATTGGATGTTTTGCAAAATACTAATTGACTCACCTACTGTTAAATTAATATTGATTTTAGGGTGTTTGTTTTTTAAGTGATATAAAACGTTGGGTATTATCTTATCTCCCATGCTCGGGATAATTCCAACAGATAGACTGCCAGTTAATGAGGAAGTGTTGGCAATCTGTTTAATCTCTTCTACGGTATCAAGAATAAGTCGTGCTTTTTCAATAACCATTTCTCCAATTTCTGTTGGGTAAGCACCTTGGGTAGTGCGCTTAAATAGTACTGTCCCTATTTCGTCCTCAAGTTTACTTATCGAAGAGCTGACTGCAGGCTGGGTAATAAAAGCATGCTCCGCCGCTAGTGAAATTGAGTTGTATTTAGCAACTTCAATTAAAAGGGATAACTGTTCTAATCTCATAAAATACCTCCGACTACATAAAAGCTCTTCAAAAGAAGGAGACTTACTCTGATATTTAGCTATTTTGACTGGCAGTGCAGCTCTGCTTGTAGTTACGTACGATTCGAGTTACTTTACTTTGGCTGATATTTAGAGTGCTTGCAACTTTATAAGAACTACGTAGCGTATTATATAATCGTATTATGATAGCCTCTTCGTCACTTGCTTTCTTAAGATTCTTCCAGTTTGATAGCTCATCTTGAAGTAAACTTCTACTTGAGGGAATCGATGGTAGTTTGAAGATTTTACTGGGTAAATGTTCAGGTAAAATATATCCTTCGGGAATTGTAACGACTAACCGCTCTGCTAGGTGTTCCATTTCTCGTATATTTCCCGGCCAGGAATAATTCTCCAGAATGGACAGACAACGTTTATCAAATTTATGTGAGTATGCATACATATGGTCATATTTCTTTAAAAAGAATTGTAACAAAGGAATAATGTCCTCTGATCGTTCTCTTAAAGGGGGAGTATCTATTTCAATAACGCTTAACCTGTAATATAGATCTTCGCGAAACTTACCCTCCTCGATTAATTGAACTAGGTTTCTATTTGTAGCCGCAATAATCCGTATGTCAATTTTTCTATGCTCTTTTCCACCCACGGGAATAAATCGACGCTCCTGGATAAGTTCTAACAATTTTGCTTGAATTCCCAAGGGAATCTCACCGATTTCATCAAGAAATAGAGTTCCGCCGTTTGCCAGTTCTACTAGCCCTACCTTTCCATACTTGTCTGCTCCAGTAAAAGCACCTCGGCAATAACCGAACAGTTCTGATTCTAACAGGTGCTCTGGAATTGTGGCACCGTTAATACAAATAAAGGGACCTTCTTTTCGACGACTCATTTTATGAATATCCATAGCTAAAACATTTTTTCCCGTTCCAGATTCCCCTAGAATTAGGACAGTTGAATTTACTTGGGCCACCCTTTGTACAATTTTGAGGCACGACTTCATTTTCTCATCGCGAAAAGAGTATCCCTTAAAATAGCTTACTTGTTGGCTTAACTCATCAACCTTATTCTTATAATGATTAACGAGTTTCTTAGTTTTATCTAAGTCTTGTTTCAATTGTTCTATTTGAGTGATATCACGGCTGTTCATGACTATGAAGTCAATTTCACCGCTTTCATTAATAACTGGAGTAGCTGTCACAACCAGTTTAATTCCAGATTTTGTTTGTTGTTCCACGGTCACAGTTTTTTTATCCTGTAAAACAACGGGAGCAAGAGCTGGAGAATAATATCCCTTATCCAATAGATAATGGATATTTTTGCCTATCATCTCGGAGGGGTTTAAACCATAATGTTGCTTACAAGCTTCGTTCACATAAGTAACTATTCCCTTATTATTAACAACAAAGATTTCATCAAATGAATTGTCTAAGATCATTTTTGAAATCATCCCTGCTCATAATGTTTTCGTTTAAATCTGCCAAATTCGACAACTCCCTTTTGTTAGTCATCCATAGCTAAAATAGGTATTTTATGCAACAAGTTTGTTTTAAACATAGTTTTGTGAGACAAGTGTTTTATTTGATTTATTTGATTATTCGTTAAAACAACTGAAAAATCCTGCAACGAAAAAATAATTAAGTCTATTTGACTTAATTATTTTTTCGTTATATGTCGAATTTTATAGAATTTAGAACATATGGTACAATTTCTAAGACTCAATACATCTGTAGGGTAAGAGTTGGTGTTTCAATTGTTATTATTTTCAGAAGATACTCTTATAACGGCATGAAAATTGCATTATGTAGTTATAGTTGTCAGAGTATCTTTTAAAATAATTATTTAGATTATATCATTATCAGTAAACTGCTTAGTTAGTTTAGTATGGAAGAATTATCGTGTATTGCTAGTTAAATAGTGAAGGGGGGGTGATCCTAGACAGATATTTATTTAGAAATTTAATTTTACGATGTCTCTTCTTTTGTATTAATTATTATTGACTGCTTTTTAGTAGCAAGTCAATTAGACTTTCCTTGAGTCTCAATGACTTAGTGTGACTTTAGAAATTTAAGATAATCAGTGCATGAAGATCTGCTTTTTTTAGTTCTAGGATGAGAGGGTGTAGTAATGGCTTTAAAATCAAGGTTGGAAGTATTGACGAAGGATGATTTGTTGAGGGTTCACGAAGCGACACTAAAGATTCTTCGGGAGACGGGCGTAGTATTTCACAGTGACGAAGCAATAGAAGTTTTCAAAAAACATGGGGCTAGGGTAGAGAATAAAACCGTGTTTATTTCTGGGGAAATGGTTGCTCAAGCCTTAGCTACTGCTCCGCGTAAATTCCGTATGCGTGCTAGGAATGATAAATATTCAATAACTGTTGGAGAGGGCTTTTTGGTACAACCTAATGTCGGTCCGGTTTATATTCAAGACTTGGATAAAGGACGTCGTGAGGCAACTCTCGAGGATTATGCCAATATTCAAAAACTTTGTCAGGCTAGTGATGTTGTTGACTTGGTAGGCACAATTCCAGTTGACCCTAGTGATGTTACCGGTAGTGACAAATATTTGCTTATGATGTATCAAGCCTTGAAAAATTCAGAGAAGCCAGTAATCGGGTTCTGCGCTAATACTCAACAAGTACGCGAGCAGCTGGACATGGTTGAGATTGCTATGGGTCAACCCGGATTTCTATTAGATAATCACTGTACCGCTGTGCTAGTAAATTCTCTTAGTCCCCTAGGCTATGCTCCTGAAACGTTGGAAACTATGATTGAATATGCCAAACGTAATCAGGTCATCTTGCTTGCTCCTTGCATCATGGCCGGAGTCAGTGGACCAATTTCACTCTTGGGAACGGCAGTTCTGCAAAACACAGAAACCATTGCCGGATTAGTTTTAGTTCAATTAATCAACCCCGGTGCTCCAGTAGTATATGCAACAGCTTCTACCTCAGGGTATATGAAGGAGGCTACGTTTGCGGCCGGTACACCGGAAGCTATGTTGATTAATACTGCCAGCTTACAAATGGGATTGGACTTCTACCACTTACCAGTAAGAACAATGTCTGGAATTACTCACTCTAAAACCGTGGATTGCCAGGCGGGGTATGAAACCATGCAGAGTTTAATGATGGGTATGATGAGTGGGGCCCACATGTCAGTTCAAAGTTTAGGTGTATTAGATGCTATCATGGCAACTTCCTATGAGAAGTTCGTAATTGATGAAGAACTAGTCAGAAGGGTAAGGCGTATTTCTCAAGGTATTGATACTTCTGACGAAGCTTTAGCAGTGGATGTTATTCAAGAAGTGGGACATTCGGGCACCTACCTATCTCATATGAGCACCTTTGAAAAGTTCCGCTCTTTGTGGACCCCCACAGTTTCAGACTGGGGTAATTATACTGATTGGAAAAACGCAGGCTCGGAAGATGTAGTTGTTAGGGCTAACCGTAAATTTAAACAAATTCTTCAAAATGCACCCGATTCTCTACTGGATGCGGAAATAGATAAAGCATTATTAGAGTTTATCGAGAAAGCAAAGGCACATTAATCCATTAACCTCATGGATTTCAAGTTATACCCGGCATAAAAAGACGGAATTGTACAGTGTATTATATTTATAATATGATTTGTTTAGTAAGGAATCCTAGGTAAGAATAAGTCCCCTGGTTTGTCAGTAAAGTATTATTTATTAGTAATCTTAAGGAGGATTTTCAAGATGAGTTTTGAGCAATTAGCGGATTATGTATTCAAAGGAAATGCTGCTGCGGTAAAAGACCTTACGCAAAGAATGGTGGACGCAGGTGGCAATCCCATGGAAATTATCTCTAAGGGATTGTTGATTGGTATGGATATCGTTACCCCTAAATTCAAGGCAGGGGAAATGTATGTGCCAGAGGTTATGATGTCCGCTAAGGCTTTGTCTGAGGGCATGAATATAGTAAAACCTCTGCTAACTGGAGCAGATATCGCTGTTAGCAAAACCATCATTATTGGGACGGTAGCAGGAGATCTCCATGATATAGGCAAGAATCTTGTTGTGATGATTTTGGAGAGTGGAGGCTTTAATGTTGTGGACCTTGGTGTCGATGTATCACCAGAAAAGTTCGTCGCAGCAATCAAGGAGCATAATGCTAAGATCGTTGGTTTATCTGCTCTCTTAACGACTACAATGCTCAATATGAAGGCTACCATCGAACAAATCAAGGAAGAAGGGTTGCGTGACGAAGTTAAGATTCTTGTCGGTGGAGCACCTGTTTCTCAAAGTTTTGCTGATGAAATCGGTGCAGATGGTTATTGTGCGGATGCCATGGCTGCCAAAGAAATGGCTTCTATGATCTTAAACTAGTGGGAGTTGACAATATTTCAGTACCCTTAATTATTATGAAGGATGTGGAGGTGGAATAATTGAGAAGTGAAGTTCAAGCAGGAGTTGCAAAATTCGAGGGCTTCGGACTCAATATTTTTTCGGACAATGAACTTTATGACATCCACAGTGGAACTTTGGAGGTCTTAGAGAAAACAGGCATTAAAGTAGAATCTAAAGAGGCATTAGAAATCTTTGCAGCTGGGGGAGCTAATGTTGATTTTAAAACCGGCGTTGTAAAGATTCCTCCTCATATTGTTGAAGATGCCATAAGATCTGCCCCAAATACGGTGTTATTAGCTGGACGAAATCCTAAACATGATATCGTTTTAGGTGGTAAGCGTGTTCACTTTATTAATTTCGGTGAGGGAGTCTCAATCATCGACCCTTATACCAAAGAGTATCGGAAGACTACTAAGCAGGATGTCGCAAATATTTCTCGGTTCTGTGATGCTATGGATGAGATGGATGCAGTTTTACGGCCTGTTGCGCCTCAAGATGTCCCAGCAGAGGCTGCCGTAGTTCACAATGCTGAGGCTATCTTCAATAACACTTCAAAGCATGTCTTCATCGGCACCGAGGGCGGAAAAAACTTCCAAAAAGTATTAAAGATGGCTGCGGCGATCGTTGGTGGGGAAGATAAATTAAGAGAACGTCCAATATTTTCGTGCAATGTCTGCCCTACAAGTCCATTGCAATTAGTCGGACACTGTACAGAAGTTATCATAGCGGGAGCACGTGCCGGAATAGCTGTTAACATACTATCCATGGCTATGGCTGGGGCTACGTCACCGATTACCTTAGCCGGTAGTCTTGTGACACACAATGCGGAAGTATTGAGTGGTATTGTCTTAAGCCAGCTCACTTGTAAAGGCGCACCGGTAATATATGGTAGTTCCACAACAATCATGGATTTAAGATTTGCTACTGCTCCAGTCGGCTCTCCAGAACTTGGAATGATCAATGCAGGAGTTGCAAAACTTGCACAATTTTACTTACTACCTAGTTGGGTAGCCGGTGGCTAGGTAGACAGCAAACTCCCGGATGCCCAAGCATCTCATGAGTTCACAATTACCGCTATGCTGACAGCGTTGGCAGGGTCCAACCTGATCTATGGCGCTGGTATGTTGGAACTCGGCATCACCTATGACTATGCACAAATGGTGATGGATAATGAGATGGCTAGGATGATTAAAAAAGCTGTTTGTGGGATAAGTGTGTCTGATGAAACTCTAGCAATAGATGTTATTAAGCAGGTAGGTACCGCTGGTAACTTTATTAGCCAAGAGCATACCTTCAAACACATGCGTACACAATCAAAGAGTAATGTCATCGATCGTCGTATGAGAGATGTCTGGCTTGTTGATGGTGGTAAGGATTTTTCGGAAAGAGCTTATGACGTCGCTAAATCTATTTTAGAAGATTATAAACCTGAGTCTCTGCCGGAAAGTGTTCAAGCAGAACTTCGAGCGATTGTCGAAGAAACAGAAAAAGAGTATGGTGTCAATAGTTAAGTTAACGACCGAATAACTTAATATTTAATGATAGTAATGAGGAGAACGAGCTAACAACTTTAGTTCTTCTCATTACCTAATAAAATCACTTAAGATTTCCAATTAAATATCCAACAAATTAACCTTGATAAACATTTTAGTAACTTTGCTTGTACCTGTGATCACCACTTGTAAAATACATGGAAAAATCCCCAGAGTCGCTGGACGTATGTGCTTTCCAGAACTATATCTCACACATTCTAAACGGTGGCACAGGGTTTATATACACCACTGTAGACTTCTAACTGTTGTATCTCAAGCTAATATCCTAAGCAAATTTGAGGAGTTGTGATTCAAAAAATGAAAAGAGAAGCACTAACCCAGAAATTATTGGTATTAGGGGTAGACGGGATGGATCCCAAAATTACCCGAAAATTCTTGGCCGAAGGAATAATGCCAAACTTACAAAAATTTATTGATAAAGGCTCGGCCAGAGAAGACTTGTCTCACTTAGGTGCCCTGCCGACGATTACACCTGCATGCTGGACTACCTTAGCAACGGGTGCTTACCCAGGAACACACGGTATTACCTGTTTTTGGCGACAGTCACCACAGAGCTTGGATGCTGTAGTATATAATATGGATTCCAGAAACTGTGAAGCTGAGCAGTTATGGAATGTAACTGCTGACGCCGGTATTAAAACCTTAGTATGGCATTGGCCCGGTTCCGCTTGGCCTCCGACCAGTGACAACCCAAATTTACACGTTATTGACGGAACACAGCCGGGTTCTGTTAACATGGGTGTTGCACAACTTGATTGGGAAAAAATTATCGTTGCTAATGAGGAAATTACTGAATTACAATATGCTCCCAAAGTAGAACGTCCTGCTGGTACTGGCTGCATGATTTCCGATCTGAGTGCTATTACTGAAGAAAAAGAACCAACTACCGATATGATGGAATTATGGTATGGTGAAGCTGCCATGACAGGCAGCGAAATCCGTGAATATATCATGGGACCGGAAAATATGGAAATGGTCATTGAATCTATTCCTCATTATGATTTAGTCAATTCCCCATTGAAAGATGCAGAAGGATGGGCAGCCGCACCGGCAGATGCAAAAGAATTTACGATTTTAACTTCGGATGGTATTGCAAGACGTCCTGCATTGATTTTAAAGAATGCTGAGGGCATCTATGACCATATAGCAATTTATAAAAACAAGAAGGCTGAGAAACCAATCGTAGTATTAGAAGTCGGGAAAATGGTTTCTGGGATTGTGGATGACATTAATAAAGAGGGTGTATTAAAACCTGCATGTCGTACCATGAAACTCCTGGAACTTTCTCCTGATGGTAAATCGCTAAAAATGTGGATCAGTAACGCACTGGATGTTGCCCAGGATAAATTATTTCACCCTAAGGAATTGCTGAAAAATGTCGTTGAACATGTTGGCCCTGTTCAGCCTGTTAGCTTGGTTGGGGGAGAAGATGCTTACCTGGTTGAGAATGTTTATGAACCAGCCTGGGATTCGTACAGTCAATGGCAAGCAAGGGCTTTAAATCATTTAATTAAAAACCAGGAATACCAGGTAGTATTCACTCATTTGCATAATGTTGACTGTGCAGGTCATATGTTTTGGCATTTAGCGAAAAATCTGGAGCGCTGGAGCTATACTGATCCTGAAGTAAATCAGAACTTTATTCGTAAGTTTTACATTCAGACAGACAAATATTTAGGTGAATTCTTACATTTGTTAGACGAAGGCTGGACCATCATGATTGTTGCTGACCATGGTTTACTGGTAGGGGAAGAATTCCCACCACAAATTGGTGAATATGGCGGTATGAATGTACAAGTAATGCAGGAACTAGGTTATACCGTTATGAAAAAAGATGAAAACGGTAATAATCTGAAAGAAGTAGATTGGGAAAAGACTACAGCTGTCCAGACTCGAAGTAACTATATTTATATCAACTTAAAAGGTCGTGATGCCCATGGCATTGTTGACCCAGCGGACAAATATGAACTGGAAAGAAAAATTATGTCTGACCTGTACTCTTACAGATATAAAGGACAGCGTGTTATCGGGCTTGCCATGCGGAATAAAGACGCTGTTGTATTAGGAACAAACGGTCCGCAGTGTGGTGATATCTTCTTCACTGTTGATGAGGGATATAGCCGGTTACATGGTGATGGGTTATCCACTGTAGAGGGTGCTTTCGATACCTCTGTTACCCCAATTTTTCTAGCAGCAGGGAATGGAATTAAAGAAAACTTTAAAACAGCTAGAACCATTAGACAAGTTGATATTGCACCGACTATTGCAGCTTTAGTAGGTGTAAGAATGCCTGCCCACTGCGAAGGAGCACCAATCTATCAGATTTTAACCGAAGAATTCTAATATAAAAAGGGCAGGCTAATTCACATAACCTTGACTTCGTGGAATAGCCTGCCTTTATTCGTTTACCATGAACGGAAATTCTTTTTGGACTTCTTTGATACGTAATTTAAAATGCTATTTTAAAGGAGTGAAAAATATGTCCTTAGAACAATTAAATACAAATAGTTTCGAAAAAATAATCTATGATAATGAGGAGCCCTGTCTTGTTATTTTTTCTAGAAAAGCCTGTCACGTTTGTAAAGAGGTCGTTCCTGTTTTGGAAGAGCTTCAACCGCAATACCGAGACAGGGTTGGATTCTATTACGTGGATGTAGAAGAAGATAAAAACTTGTTCCAACGATTCTCCTTAAAAGGAGTTCCTCAGATTCTTTTCTTTAAGGAAGGCGAATATCAAGCAAAACTAGCAGGAGCTGTTGACGAAGACAAAGTCATAGATAAGATTGCGGAAGCTCTAGAATCGTAATCACTAAAACATTCTACAGGGAGGGAGATATTTAAGAAAATGGGAGATCTGACCTACGATTTAATTATAATCGGCGGTGGCCCCGCAGGACTCACGGCAGCTATTTATGGGGGAAGAGCAAAGCTGAGAACTTTGGTCATCAACAAAGGGACGGTTGGCGGTTTGGTTAATACTACTCGAGAAATTGTCAATTATCCGGGCTATGGGCAAATCAGTGGACCCGATCTTATGAAAGACTTTAAAAAGCATGCCGAGTCCTTTGGAGTTGAATTTTTACGAGATGAAGTTGTAAGTGTTAATTTTTCTCAAGAAGATAAAATTATCTGTACCAAAAAAAGGAAAGAATACACGGCCAAGGCGGTTATCATTGCTTGTGGCAGTGAGCCAAGACTATTAAATATTCCTGGCGAAAAGCGGCTTCAGGGCAGTGGGGTTGCCTATTGTGCAACCTGTGATGCTGAGTTTTTTGAAGGCGAAGACGTTGTTGTCGTTGGCAGCGGGGACCAAGCCATCGAAGAAGGCATGTACATTACTAAGTTCGCTCGCAAAGTCACCGTGATTGTACTCCATGATGAAGGCGTTCTCGATTGCAATAAAGTCAGTGCAGAAAGGGCCTTACAAAATGAAAAGATGGAGTTTGTATGGAACTCCACCATTGAAGCAGTCATGGGCGAGGCTAACGTCGAGGGGGTTAAAATCAAGAACTTAAAAACGGGCCGTTCAAGCGAACTTGCTTGCCAGGGTGTTTTTTTCTTTGTTGGGATGATTCCTTCGACCCATTTTCTTCAGGAAAGTGGCATTGGGATGGACAGAAGAGGCTATATTCCCGTTAATGACTTGATGGAAACGGATCTCGAAGGGGTATATGCAGTTGGAGACAATCGGGTTAAATATTTAAGGCAAGTGGTTTCTGCTGCAGGTGATGGGGCAACGGCCGCAGTCGCTGCGGAGCGCTATATTGAGGAACTAAATTCGTTTAGTACGAGTGTACTGAAAAGTAACAAAAAAGTTCTATTGCTTTTCTTCAATGCCATAAATAATCAAAGCTTGGAGTTTAGCACTTTATTAGAAGAGGCAAATCAAGAACTCGCAGAACTCTATAAAGTGGTGAAAATCGATACGGCTACTAAGAAAAATCTTGCCCAAAAGTATGATGTCAAAATCGTGCCATCAGTTGTTGTATTGGACAGAGGGCAAGAAATCAAGCGATTGGACTACTTGATGGATAAAGAAAAACTAAAAGCTCAATTAAGCTAAGGCAAATCATTATTAGTAAATAGAAAGCATTAGATGACATATTACGAGAAGTTGATTTTTATGAGTACCCCCCTGATATAGATTTAGATATGAGCCCAGCTACTTAAGGTGTAATACATTAACTAGTCAAACAGTGTGTAAGGATAATTAAAAAATCAAAGAAACCTACCTTTGCAGGGTGGGTTTCTTTGATTTTTTGTTTAATACCTTATATCAGGAATCGCTGTTTGTATTTAATTCCGAGGAGTCTCCTAACCCTTGTATTCTCATTCTGAACAGTCGATGTCGCGCTCTAGTTATAGCGACATAGAGCAATTTAAGATCGAGGTCTTCATCACTATAGCCTTCATAGATATTAAATATAAACACAACATCAAATTCCAGTCCTTTGGAAACGTAAGAGGGCACAATCAAAACTTGGCCTTCATAAAGGGTTTCATCCCCTAGTAAAATTTCATAGGGTGTGCTTAGACTCTCTTTGAGCAGTTGACATTCTTTAAGAGTCTTTCCAACGAGGGCGATTGATTTATAGCCACTCGCAATCTGGATTTTAAGCAAGTTTTCTATGGCATGAACCATATCTTTAACACATTTAAAGTCTAGAACATCCGGAGGAACTCCATGGCGGATGACTGGTTTCGCCAAGAGGATATCTGAGCTTTTTACTTTTTTAATAACTTTGTTTGCATACTCCATAATTTCAATTGTGGTTCGATAGCTTTGCTCGAGGGTTAAATAGTTGCAGTCGAGAGCAGGAAAAACGTCTTGAATAACTTGATCCCAGCTTTTTATTCCGCGGTAGGAATGAATCCCCTGAGCCAAATCTCCAAAAATCGTAAACATATCTGTTTTTAGTATGCTACGTAGGGTGTAGAGCTGAAACACACTAAGATCTTGGGCTTCGTCAATAAAGACATGACTGACATCAAACTTTTCTTCATAACCGAATAGAAGATGCTTTAAATAGACTAGTGGAGCCAAATCCTCTAGTTCAAGTTTGTTTTGGGCGATCAGTTCGGCAGAAGAACTACACAGGTACTCAAGGGTAGGTCTGTCCAGACCTTTTGCACCAGTATCTAAGAAAACGTCTGGATCAGTAATAATCCGTTTATAATGATTCAACAGATCAATTTTAGGGAAGAGCGTCAGATACTTCTTTACCGCAGTCTTGGCGGAGTGGGTGAGTGACTTTAGGGTTTCATTGCGTAAGTCAACCAAAGCTATCCCTTTTTCACGTCGCGCCTCTTCATCGAAGGTTGAAGAAGAACGCACTTCCTGGATTTGACGGTTAAACTCCTCTTCTACTAGTTTTAAGGCAGGCTCTTTCGCTGCTTTGAGTTTATTAGTCAACACTTTTTTGATCATTTCAATTCGCTTCTGTAAGGGAAGAAAACTATATTCTTCAAGAAAAACTCGTTGAATGTCTTGTGCTTCTAAAATGACATAATCTCCGAGTTTGAAATCAACCTTCGGTACAAACGTCTCTTGTAAGCGTTCTACATAATGATCGAGGACAGCTTTAAATTGAAGGGAACCTTTGAATTCTGAGGCCCCAGTAATATATGAAGAATTTAATGAAGCCAAGTTACTGTATTCCAACAATTGGAAGAGTTTTTGTTCAGGCGGAACTAATTTGACTTTCGCTGTTTTACCGATCAGATCCAACATGAAGTCAATCAACGTCGTCTGAGTGACTCTTTCTACGCCAAGCTCCGGTAAAGCCTCGGAAATATAATTAAGAAATAATCTATTTGGGCCTAGAATAATAAAGTTCTCGGGGATGAAACGATCTTCATAAGTATAGATAAGATACGCCATTCGATGAATTGCTATAGTCGTTTTACCACTGCCAGCAACTCCTTGAACAATTAAGGGAGCGATATCTGCGCGGATCACTCGATTTTGTTCCGCTTGAATTGAGGTGGCGATATCCTTTAAACGATTATCGGCACTTGCCTCAAGTGAGGCTTGAAGGAAAGCGTCATTAGTTGTGATGTCGATATCTCCAATTTCTAATAACTGTCCATTCTCAATGGTATGTTGACGTTTAAGACCAAGCTCTCCTTGAATGGTTCCTGTGGGAGACTGATAATCAACGTTACCCAATCGCCCTTCATAATAGATCGAGGCAATAGGGGAACGCCAATCGAGGATGAGGGGCTCTTGATCTTCCTGGGTAAGCAAAGATAACTTGCCAATATAATAGCGCTTAAAGTCTTGGCTACCCTCTTGTTTAAAGTCAATCCGGGCAAAGTAGGGCTTTTCAAGTCCTTGATTGAGTTGGTAAAAATGTTCTTCTCCGTATTCTAAAAGCTGAGAAGTCACTAAAATTGAAATATAACTCTGACTGCTGTCTAAATAATCTAAGTCAATAAAAGCTTGTCGAATTTCTTCCCGCTGACCTTTGCGGTTCTCGACAATCAAATTAATCATTTTTCTCATGTATGTGATTGTAGAAGCAAGACGCTTTGCTTCTAGGTCAAATTCGGGATGATGACTGCTCATGGGTTGCTACTTGCTCCTTTCATTCGAATTTGGACTTGGAGAAATTAGGGCGGCAACTAGCCCTAATAAAGGAAACACTATCATTAAGTAAAGGACCTCAGTATAGCCGCCCCACTGATCGAAGGCTATACCTAGGGGCAATGGCCCAAGCGCCGCTCCAATAATCATTACACTAGAAGCAATTCCTCGAATACTGCCTAAGTGGCGACGCCCATAATAATTAGGCCAAATCAAATTTAAAGTAATTTGTTCAAAGCCTACAACGAATCCCCACATTAGCCCAAAAACAATGACACTAAGTTGAGAATCTACACCTTGAAGGGTTAACAGAACCATGATTTCGCCTAGAAAAACGAAGGCCAGAGCATAGTTTGTTTTCACTCGTTCTAAAATGAACCCAGCAAGGAATGAAACGGGGAACCCTACTAGGGCCATTAAAGTTAAAATAAAGGCTGAATTTAAGGGTGAAATCCCTCGTTCCCCCAGAATGGAGATCAAATGAAAGGTTAATCCTGTATTTATTAAAGCTGGAACCGCAGCAGCCAGAAGGATAAACCAGAAGGTTCTCGTTTTCTTTGCTTCCGCTAGGGTCCAGTTAATTTCTGTATCAATGATATCCTTCTTTTTGTCTATTGGAAACGATTCAGGACTCTTGACTATTTTTGGGGAGTCTCCATCGGGGGATAACCCAACGTCCTCAGGTTTGTTGACGGTAAAGTAATAGGTTAGAGGGGTAAACAGAAGGATTAGTAATCCTCCCCATACCCACCAGGTAACCCTTAAATCCCAGGTTTGGATCATCCAGACATTGAAAAGAGGAATGAAGGATGAACTGGCAAATCCTCCTAGGGCCATTATACTGAAGGCTCTTCCTCTTTTTTGAATAAACCATTGAGGAACCAAGGTGCTGGGAATAAGGGTCATGGAGCCTTGTCCAAATAATCGGAGCATAAAAAACCCAACAAATATCCAAAGGGGTCCGAGGAGGGTACTGTTCCATAAGCATGCTAATCCCAAGCAGAGGCCGATGACAGCACTCATTTGTCGCTGTCCATATCGATCGATTAGTCGTCCCATCATAAAGAGAGAAAGACCGGCGGTTAAGCTAGCCAGGGAATAAATACTGGAAATAAGGGAGCGACTCCAACCTAAGTCGGTAATATAGGCATTTATGAAAACGGAGATAGAATAGGTTTGACCGGGACCTGAGAAAAACAAACTTAGGGCTGAGATGGCGACGATAATCCAACCATAGAAAAAGGAAGTGTTTACAGGGGTTTTCCCTTGAGAACGGTGCACGGCAACTAAGCTCCTTTGCTCTTGACTAATAAAGAAAATCCCTACAAAGACTTTTAATAGGGTAATTAGACTTCTTGAAAAATCGGTATAACCATAGGGCGCCTCTTGGTCTTGGTATAAAGATGTCTACTCACAGCATCTCTAACACGATTTTGAAGAAGGTTGGTTTCATGGATACCATTCTGGAGACTGCCGGCTATGGTCTCTCTGGTGATGGCTTTTACCTCATCGAGGATTACGTTTGATTCTCGAACATAAACAAATCCACGAGTGACAACATCTGGACCCGCAAGGATTGTGTTGGTTGCACTGTTGAGCGCTAAAATGATGATCAGGATTCCATCTTGGGATAGGAGTGATCGTTCTTTCATAACGCTGCTTCCGATATCTCCGATTCCCAAGCCATCGATAAAAACTCGCCCGGCGGTAACGTTATTTGCCAGCTTTGCCCCATGCCGTGTAAACTCTATTACATTGCCAATTTCGGCCACAAAAATATTACCCCTGGGAATTCCCACTTGCGCAGCTAGTTCAGCATGTTTCATGAGCATGCGGTATTCTCCATGAACTGGAATAAAGTACTTAGGTTTTATCATGCTGAGCATTAGTTTAAGCTCTTCTTGGCTGGCGTGACCAGAAACGTGCATTCCAGAGATGGATTCATAGATGACCTTCGCCCCTAACTTGAAGAGCTGATCAATATTTCGAGAGACGGCTTTTTCATTTCCAGGGATGGGAGAAGCTGAAAGAATAACTGTATCTCCCGGATAGATGGAAATTTGCCGGTGATTATGGTTCGCCATGCGGGTCAGGGCAGCCATCGGCTCGCCTTGACTGCCTGTCGTCAGGATGCATACTTGATTGCTCGGTAGGAGCATGGCCTCATCGACGTCAATAAGTGTGTCTTTAGGGACATCGAGGTACCCAAGCTCAGCAGCTATGCTCACGACATTGACCATGCTTCGGCCGACGGCAGCGACTTTGCGCTGGTATTTAAAGGCGGCAGTGATTGCTTGCTGAAGTCGATTGACATTGGAAGCAAAACTGGCGAAAATAACTCGCCCCTCAGCATCTGCAAAGGCCTTGTCAATATTTTGTCCAACGAGTCGCTCAGACTTTGTAAATCCTGGGCGTTCCACATTCGTACTGTCCGACAAGAGGCAAAGAACTCCTTTGTCTCCAAGTTCAGAAAACTTGTGGATGTCAAGGACCTCTCCGCTCACCGGGGTATGATCTAGTTTGAAATCCCCGGAATGAACGATGGTTCCTAGAGGGGAATGAAGGGCTAAACCGACTGAACCTGGTATGCTATGGCTCCCATTAATAAAGTCAACCGCGAAGGATCCTAGTTTAATGGTTTCTCCAGGTTGGATCACCTGGG
This sequence comes from Desulfosporosinus sp., assembly GCF_014237355.1. NCBI lineage: Bacteria > Bacillati > Bacillota > Clostridia > Eubacteriales > Desulfitobacteriaceae > Desulfosporosinus > Desulfosporosinus sp. Next base: position 50,044 of record NZ_JABZFS010000021.1, on the reverse strand, counting down.
TAGTGACTTGTCCCAATTTAGCTTCCGTTAGTTTATATTGAACTAAACCAATGGCAAGGCGAGTTCCGAAAATAGGGACATTAAGATGTCTCAACAAATATGGGAGTCCCCCGATATGATCTTCATGACCGTGGGTAATCAGGATTCCAAGGATGAGGTCTTTGTTTTCGATGAGGTAAGTATAGTCAGGGATAACAAGGTCGACTCCATACATATCCTCGTCAGGAAAAGCCAGACCCCCGTCAATTATCAGGATTTGATCATTATAGCGGATAGCGGTGGTATTCTTTCCGATTTCCCCTAGTCCACCGAGGGGAATAATTTGCATTTTGCTTTCTTTAGGCAAGTAATGATACCTCCATATGATTCAAAGCTTTACTTCTATTAATGACTTTTTCACCGCTTCAGTAATATTTAAACTCCCCTTTAAGAGGAGTTTATTGATTCCGGTTTTTCTCACGGGTAATTAAGATAATTAGCATTGTCCCAACTTCCTCATTGCAGGGGATCCTGTTGTGCAGCGAGGATAATACCGACTGCGTGGCTAAAGATCAGTTGTTATTTAGAACCTTTCCCCGCGTTTTTGTTTTTCAATAAACTCATTAAGATCTTCTTTTTTTACCCGCCAACTACGGCCAACTTTAAAGGCGGGTATTTTACCATCCTGAACCAAGCGATAGGTGGTAACCTCGCTGATTTGGAGGTATTCAGCAACTTGGCGTAGGGTCATTATTTCTTTATCTTCGGCCATTTGGACTCACTCCTTAATCCTTTGCATAACTTTGGTGATTACTAGTGATCAATACTGATAACTAAATCATATAATAGGTATCTAACGAAGGCAAACTTTAACTAAAGATAGATTGTTTAGACAAATTGCTGTTTATGATTATTTGTGATAATGTACTACAGGCACTCCCGAGAATTTGATGTCCCCAATGTGTTAATCAGTAGCAAGTATTTTCTTTTTGCTCTGAGGGGACACTATCGGCAGTAGCTTATCGTAAAAAAGTGAGGTTTGTATGGTAACACTATCGTTCAAAGAGTCGTGGCTTGATATTAAAAATGACGTATTGGCAGGGATTGTCGTTTCACTCGCTTTAATACCAGAGGCAATCGCTTTCTCAATTATTGCAGGAGTAGACCCAATGGTGGGGTTGTATTCATCCTTTATAATTCCGATAATTATAGCCTTTGTCGGTGGAAGGCCTGGCATGATTTCTGCCGCTACAGGAGCAATGGCTCTTTTATTTATTACCTTAGTGAAAGACCATGGTATTGAGTACCTGTTCGCTGCTACAATACTAACAGGACTATTTCAGATCTTGTTCGGAACACTCAAACTAGCAAGGTATATGAAATTTATACCCCGATCAGTAATGGTTGGGTTTGTTAATGCTCTAGCGATTATGATTTTCACGTCTCAATTTCCTTACCTATTTGGCCAATCATGGCCATCCTACGCTATGACAGTGGGTGCTTTAGTGATTATCTACGGTTTACCCTTGATAATTAGATCAATTCCTTCGACGCTTGTGGCGATTGTTGGGATTACTGCCATTGCCATAATACTCGACGTCAAGGTCCCCATGATCGGAGACATGGGAATCATTACACGTTCCTTACCTAGTTTTTCTGTACCTGACCTGCCGATTACCCTGGAGACATTACTAATTATTGCACCGTATTCCTTTGCCTTAGCAATGGTAGGGCTTACTGAATCCTTGCTAACCGCAACAATTGTGGATGACATGACGGATACAGGAAGTAATAAAAACAAAGAAAGTCAGGGACAGGGTATTTCAAATATTATCGTCGGTTTTTTCGGAGGGATGGCTGGGTGCGCCATGATTGGGCAGTCGGTCATTAATGTGCAATCAGGCGGAAGAGGTCGATTATCGACGTTTACTGCAGGAGCATTTTTGATCGTTCTAATTATTGGCCTTAGGGATTATGTCGTGCAAATTCCTATGGCTGCCTTAGTTGCCGTGATGATTATGGTGTCTATTGGGACCTTTGATTGGCAATCGCTAAAAACCTTGAGCATTACTCCTAAAACAGATGCCTTTGTCATGATTTTTACCGTTTTGACAGTTTTTGTAACTCATAATTTAGCGTTAGGCGTTTTAGCAGGAGTAATTTTAAGTGCAGTCTTTTTTGCCTCCAAAATTTCTAAGGTATATGTAAAAAAACGAATAGAACAAGACGGAATACTAAAAACATATAAGATTAGTGGACAGCTATTTTTCGTCTCTGTAACAGACTTAATTAATGTATTTGATTTTACGATGGATAACCGAGATAATATACAAGAAGTGGATATTAACTTTAGTAATGCAAATCTGTGGGATGATTCAGCCGTTGCTGCGATAGATAAGATCGTCTTCAAATACAGGCAATATGATATCAAGGTTACGTTAAGTGGACTAAATGAACAGAGTGCGCGATTGATTGATAAATTGGCCACCCATACAGATTTGGACTCTGGGCCGCCCATACACTGAGTAAGACAATGATACCTATAATAAATTGGGGGTTGTACTTATGTTTGAAAAAATCCTTTTGGCAGCCGATGGCTCGGAACACTCAATAAGAGCTGCAGAAAATGCCATTGTTTTAACGCAAAATAACCCTGAGGCAAAGATTGAGATTGTCTATGTGATCAACAGTGAGGCTTCTAAAGCAGATGTATTACGTGACCTAGATACAGACGCTATAACCTTAAAAAGGAATCAAAAGTTGCTTCCGCTTCAGGAGAAGATGAAACAGGCGAAGGTTGATTTTAAGGTGAAGTTTATTCACGGTGAACCAGGGCCTGCGATCGTAAAATATGCGAATGATGGTAAATTTGATGTTGTTGTGATAGGTAGCCGGGGTTTGAATACCTTACAGGAGTTTGTTTTAGGGGGGGTTAGTCATAAGGTAGCAAAAAGGGCTAACTGTCCGGTGCTAATTGTAAAATAGGTAGTTATTGATAATCTTTGATTTTATTGTTATCTAGCTCTCGTTATAATTCATTCAAATATTGGCTAATTCTATAATAGAATTAGCCAATATTTGAATGACGATGGATTAATTATGTAATTGGACTAAGCCACTATTTTATGTTAATTTTCTATTAACATAAAAAGAGGATATAATTATAATAACGTCTCATAAGGAACTTTGCAGTAAAGGAAAGCACCAATTTATAGATAGGATGGATAATAAATGAATACCTTCAATCAGCTTGGGCTCGATGAATCTTTGGTCAATGCTCTCAGACAACAAGGAATTGTTGAACCAACTACGATACAGGAGAAAGCGATTCCCTTGATTCTAGCCAATAAAGATGTATTGGGTCAATCGGAAACAGGCACCGGTAAAACTTTGGCTTATCTTCTGCCAATCGTTCAGAAAATTGATACTCTCAAGAAAGAAACCCAAGCGATAATTCTCACGCCGACCCATGAATTAGCTATACAAATACAGCGTGAAATTGAAATGTTGTCAATAGGCTCAGGTTTGGCAGTCACGTCAACCGCGATCATAGGAAATGTTAATATATCCCGGCAGATAGAAAAGCTCAAACAGAAACCACACATTATTGTAGGTTCCAGTGGTAGAATTCTAGAGTTAATTCAGAAGAAGAAAATAGTTGCTCAAACCGTCAAGACGATGGTCCTTGATGAAGCGGATCGTTTACTTGATGAAAATAATGCGTCTCTCGTTAAGTCGGTGATTAAGACGACCTTAAGTAGAACTCAACTATTATTATTTTCAGCGACGTTACCACCTGCGACTTATCTGCGGGCTTCAGAATTATTGAAGGCTCCTGAGATCATTCGGGTTACGAATAAAATTATGATTGCGCCTACTGTTGAGCATATGTTTTTTTTAGCTGAACAGAGAGATAAAATCGAAGTTTTGAGGAAGCTGATTAGGATAATCGTTCCCACACGTGCCTTAATATTTATTAACAAAAGTGAAGAAGTTGAGAAAACTGTGGAAAAGCTAAACTATCATGGCTTAGAAGCAGAAGGGATTTACGGAGGCGCCAATAAAGCAGATAGAAAAAGAGCGATGGATGATTTTCGAACTGGCAAAAGCACCTTATTAGTGGCTTCAGATCTTGCTGCCAGAGGATTAGACATTAAGGAGATCACCCATGTCTTTAACCTAGATCTACCGGAGGAGCCACAACTATATCTACATCGGGTTGGCAGAACGGGTAGGGCGGGGCAAAGCGGGGTAGCTATTTCTATAGTTAATGATAAAGAAGTTTCCTTTTTAAGGAAATTAGAAAAAACCTTTGAAATTCGGATTAGTGCAAAGGAAATGGTACAGGGGGAAATTGCTGATATAAAGAAAAAGCCGCACAAGAGAAGATAAGGGAGACCTGAGTTGAACTTTTGCTCACAAGTAGTATAATTAAGTAAAAACTGGAGGAATCCCGAGGAAATGGAGCTATTAGGTTAAATGCAAGAGGTGCGCATATATAACGGTATAGTACATATGTTTGGAACTACCCTTAATGTTTATGCTTACATAGTGGACGGCATGCTTATTGATAGCGGGCCTCATAGGCTACAGGACGGTATTGTAGATTTCTGCCTACATTACCGTCCTGATAAAATTGTTCATACTCATTTTCACGAAGACCATACTGGAAATACGGCCTATTTAATTAATAAAATCCAAGTTCCTGCATATATACATCCGGATTCTTTGGATATTTGTCGTCATAAAGGAGATATTCCATTTTACCGATTAGCCTTTTGGGGGAATAGAAGGGGCTTTAAAGCAGAGCCCTTGCCTGATGTTATTGAAAATGAGCATTCTCGCTTTGAAGTGATTCATACACCTGGACATACCACAGACCATGTCGTATTTTTAGACAGGGAGCAAGGTAGATTATTTAGTGGAGATCTTTTTCTTCACCCTAAGACACGGGTTGTTAGGCGAAGAGAAAACATACCCCTTCTCATGAAATCGTTACGTAAACTTTTGCAAGAACAGTTTGACACAGTCTATTGTGCTCATGGAGGGGAGATAAAACAAGGCTATCGTTCGCTTGAGCAAAAGCTCAGTCACCTTGAAGAATTACAGGACCAAGTCCGGAGCCTTTCTCAGCGAGGGCAGGATATTAAAGCAATCGTCAAGAGAATCTTTCCTCAAACCCCGACTATAGCCTATTTTAGTCTTGGTGAATTTTCTTCCTACAACTTGGTCCGTTCACTCATTGAAGATAACGATACGGAAGGAATTTGAGATTATGCAGACATCTCCTCTGGATTTAGCTAAACAGCTTGAAGATGAAGGTTATCTTATAGATCAAGAAGCAGCGACCACCTTATTTCTTGCATTAGCCTTAGAAAAACCTTGTCTGATCGAAGGACCAGCTGGGGTGGGCAAGACACAGTTGGCTTTAGCGTTGGCTCGGGCAGAGAAACGAAGACTTATAAGGTTACAGTGTTACGAAGGCCTTGATATAAGTAAGGCACTCTATGATTGGAATTATGCTAAACAGCTTTTGCGTTTACAACTTGCTAAGACTGAAGATTGGGATGAGATAAAGGTTGATCTTTTCTCTGAAGAATTTTTGCTTTCCAGACCTCTTTTAGAAGCTATTCTTTCACCCGAACCGGTTTTATTACTGATTGATGAATTAGATAAGAGTGACGAGGAGTTTGAGAGCTTTCTCTTGGAGTTACTTGCAGAACAGCAGGTCTCAATTCCTGAATTAGGTACTCTTACATCCAAATCAAAACCTATTGTCCTCTTAACCAGTAATAATTCTCGAGACTTCAGTGATGCTCTTAGACGGCGATGTATACATATCTATCTTACCTATCCGTCCCTAGAACGAGAAATTGCGATCCTCGGTTCTCAAGCTCCTGAGCTTGCGGAGGGGCTAATTAAGGATGTTTGTGAGTTTGTTGGTAAGACCAGGAAGCTACCCTTACAAAAGCTTCCCAGTGTTTCGGAAACCATTGATTTTGCCCGGGCTTTAAATGCTCTCCAAAAGGTAGAATTGAACTATGGAGACCTAATGGGGACCCTCAGTGTGTTACTAAAATATCCTAAGGATGTTGCTAAACTGGAAGAGCGTCTAAAGAAGTGGGAAACCGAAGCATCATACAAACGATAATACAACAGTCCAGCCTAACCCTATTCGTGAACCAATTCGGACCCCGTTCCCCGAACTACTGACCTCGGACCCCGCGCCTCGAACCTCGCGCTTCGCACTTCGCACTTCGCACTTCGCACTTCGCACTTCGCACTTCGCACTTCGCACTTCGCACTTCGCACTTCGCACTTCGCACTTCGCAAAAAGGGATGGAGACTATGGATGGATGGTTATTTATCAGGTTAATTCACGCTCTAAGGCAGGTTTCGTTATCGATTTCCTCGCAGGATATTCTTGACGCCCAGACTTGTCTAATTCGATATCCTAGCTTACCTCGTAAACAACTATTAAAATCATTACTGGTTCATCGTCCTCAAGATGTTGGCATCTTCGAGACGGTTTGGAGAATCGTCGTTGAAAGTAATGAATCCTACGAAACAGAGCATCCCCTTGACATAACCTCTAATAAGGACTCAGGTGAACATCAAAATAGTCAAGGCTTTGGAGGGCAAGGAGTAGGGCGAGGATCTGGTGGAATTAGTTTGACTGCAATAGGGGATATTCAGGACCTTTCACGTATTTCTAAATTAGTTCCATTTTCGCGGCTTGAGGAGTTAATAGGAAAAGGGATAGAGTTTGAAGAAGTTGTTAAATCAGCTTTAGCAGAAATCGACTATTATACTTGGGTTAATTCCTTTGATTTAGCCTATCAGCGGGGTACTCTTTCTGAAGACGAGTGGTATACCCATCAGAACACTCGGTCCTCTATCCTACGTGAGATTCGGGAGCAGGTATTAATGACGCAAGTTGGGTTTGATAACAGTTGGGAACCTCTTGTTCGACAGCACTGGATGTTTAAATCATTAAGTTCGTTATCTGAAGAAGAAAAGGAACTTGTCAGGTCAAGTATACGAAAATGGGCACGAAAATTAGCTTTACGGCCAGGCTCACGTTGGAAATCTTACAACAAAGGAACAATAGATATAGCGAGTATCGTTCAGAAAAGTGTTCAGTGGGATGGATTATTTTTGCGATTATGCTATCGACATAAAATGCCTCGTGCTCCTGAATTGGTAGTGCTTTGCGACGTCTCTAATTCCATGGCTTCATTTGTGGAATTTTTAATACATTTGGTAACATGTCTTAGAGCTCGTTTTAGAAAAATAAGAGTCTACTTTTTTATTGATGCAGTTTGGGATGTCACTGAGTTTGTTTGGGATGATGATATAAGTGGAGTGAAACAAGAGATTAAGAGCTGGGGACATAAGGTAAGTTCCGGATTTTCGGATTATGGAGCAGTTTTTAAGGAGCTCGCTAAAACTAAATTTATTGATGTGTCATCAAGAGCGATTCTAATGATACTGGGAGATGGAAAAAACAACTATCGTCCACCTCAATCGGACTATTTTGCCGAAATCTCAGAAAAAGTAGGTAAAGTGTTTTGGTTGAATCCTTTAGAAGTAAAGGAGTGGTTTGAGACAGATAATGTTATGAAAGACTATAAGAGCTATTGTTCTAAAGTCTATCGGTGCCGAACTGCCAGTGACTTACAGAGAATTGTAAAGGATGTTTTCTAAGTAAATAAATGATCAAGTAATTAAATGGATGATTTGTGGATCTCCCGAGCGAGTAATGCCGCGCCTAAAGCTGCTGTAATCACGGGTTCCTGGAATACGAGCAGGGGGTACCCTAGCTGTTTGGTTAACGCATTAACAACTCCACGATTAAGGGCTACTCCTCCTGTAAAAACGATATCCTTTTCTAATCCGGTTCGTCGTGTCATTGAGGCTACTCGGCTGGCTACTGAATCACAAACTCCGGCTAAAATGTCTGATTTTAGCGCCCCTGCTGATACTTGGGAAATTATTTCCGACTCTGCAAAGACAGTACAAAATGACGAAATTTTTGTCGGGTTTTTAGATGAAGACACTAATTCCCCAATTTTAGGCCATTCTACTTCTAGGGCTGAGGCCATTACTTCTAAGAACCGACCCGTGCCTGCAGCACATTTGTCGTTCATGGTAAAGTCTCCAACTCTGCCATTTGGTAATAGTTTGATTACTTTACTGTCTTGTCCCCCAATATCAATTATGGTTCGAGAACTAGGAAACAGATGACTTATTCCTTTAGCTTGACAAGTGATTTCGGATACTTCCCGATCCGCGGGAAAGGTGACGCGCCCATAACCCGTTGCTACCGTGGCACTGATCTTTTGAGGTGTTAGACAGGATTCCGCGAGAAGTTGTTCTTTTAGGCGTGTGGCAACGTCTTTTCCGCTATAGCCTGCGCGGGTTTTTAACTGACCGAGAATTTCTAAACCATCGTTTATGAGAACCACTTTAACTGTAAGAGAACCGATATCTACTCCGACAAAGTATTTTGTCATGAACTCTTTACCTCCTTATGGGGTGTGCGAGGTTCGTTTCGGACCTCGGACCTCGAACTTCGATCATCATAGATCGTCAAATGTCTCTAAAAAAGCCTGAACACGATTGCGGACGGGCTCTTCGGCATAAGCTCTAGGGTCAGCCATGTCCGCCTCGATCATTAATCCTGGAACTCCAGTTTCATGTATTACTTCTTTACGGATCACTTCTTGCACCAATGAATAGGGTTTGCAAGAACGATTTGAGTGCATTACGAAACCATCGGCCTTGAATTCTTTAATAAGGTTAATCAACTGATTGGCTCGATACTTAGGTGAACGGTTAAGAAAAACTTCAGTGTAAGTAGCGGCTAAGCTTTCCAGGGGAGTACCGGGAGCTTGCTCGACAGCCCACCCCCCGCTATAGGTGTCAGTGACAAAACATGCACCTTTTTCGGAAAACATTTTGTAGAAACTAAAGAGTTGAGGCCAGATGGCGATGTTATCCCAGACTAAGCGAATTCGTTCGTTTTCGATGGCACCCTGAGCAAGATCTACTCGCTCTTTGACCTCGTCTCTGAGCTTACGGTAAAAGTTAATTCCCTCATGTGAGCCTCTCAGAACCACAATAGGTGCCATGTTGATAAAGAGATCGGGTGCGTTGAGGGGAGAGGGGCTAGCGCGGCAATACTGGCGGGTTTCTATCCAGAGTGAGGTGATTTCACGGCTCAGGCTCATCTGTTGAGCTAATTTTTTTTCATCGAGTCGCCGATGGGTAATTTTCTCCAAATCTGTGACCATAGCTTTTAATTGTTCCAAGACGTACTCTTTTGCCTGTGTGGTTAGTTCACCTGTAAGAAATGGAGTATCTAGAACCAACAGTGGTACATCAAAATGACGTGCTAATACCTCATACCACTTTAGTACTGTTCCACAAATATTATTGCAGGCTACTAAGAGGTCAGGTTTAGGCATTCCTCCTAAAGGAGCAAGGTCAGGCCTTAGTACTCCGCCAATATTTGACCGGGCATAGGAACAGAGGTCTTGGGAATAACCTGCTGCTTCAGCGACTTCACACAGATTAACCGTTGCGTTACGTGCACTATAGATAGCCGCATATTGTTCTGGATAAGCAGAGTGAATGTTAAAGGCACGTAGGAGTTCCACTGGGGCACCGCTGGTAACCCATGCTAAAGGACGTCGCATGAGTTTGCCCCAGTAACGGTGATAGTTTGTTAAAGCATAATAACGACCCATGGTTTTTTGAAGTGTCTTGCTGCTAACTAGAGGACGGTAATTACGTCGTTTTTCTTGTGACACCTGCATCTTATCTTCTCCTTTACAATCCAGGGCCTTCGAGCAAACTCTCTAAAAAGGCCTGGAGTCTAGTTCTTTCTTGTCCGCCAACATTTGCCCCTTCGAGTTCAAGTGTCAGAGTACGAATGCCGCATCTGCGGAAGCTTTCTGAGAGTGTCACGGCATCCCACGCATGAGGTTCGCAATATTTTCGGACGATGATAATTGCTCCTTGAGCATGTCGTTGTTTAGCTAACGCAGTTAAATATGAAATCCGTTCATTTAGACTGCGGTTTTTACACGGACAGGGGGGCATGTTAGTGTACCTTTGGACGATGTCCAAAAGTAGATTTTCCGATCCGCTTACAGTCACGCCAGAATAGTGGCGATACCCGGTACATGTATCATCGGCAACGACTCTGCCTCCTAATTCTTCGATCATTTCAAAAAGGCTGTTATTTTCTAGTACAGCGCTGCTGACTAGAACGTTTGCTTTGTTGTGGGTTTCTTTTGCCATATCCTTTAATAATGGAAGGCAATTCTCGAGAGCTAGAGCATACTCAGGACGCGGCATTAGCTGTCCGGCTCTGAGTAGAGAAAAAATCAAAGGGGATGGAAGGTTAAAACGAAGTTCATCGAGTTCGGTTACTAGTTTTCGCGTATTCGCACATAAGACTAGGGCAGCTCGAAGGGCTTCGTTTTGGATTTCATGTTTAGTAAGGGCTGTAAGCTCATTCAGAAGTGAACCGAGCTCAGCATGATAGTAGCTTGAAGCCCCTGGGGCATTTAACATAACAGGAGGGACAATGTCAACGGTTATGCTGTTACCGCAGGCTGCCCAGATTCCGCTTAGACACTGCATAGTGTCGCAGGTATGAGTAAACCCGATACCGACAAGGTCGCTCCACTTCTCTCTTACTTCCATGTCTAGGGTTCCCCTGGCAAGAGAACAGCAATAAGCTGGAAGTTCCACTGGAGTGGGGTTCTCCGAATCCGGTAAGAGGCGCAATGGCTCTAGACCTGCTGCTAAAATAAGTTCTTCGGGGAAATATGAGCAAAAATAGCCAAAAAATTTTCTGTTTGGGTAACGAATTAGACGTTTTGCGCCCATTAGAGTCGCTTCTTCAAGAAGTAGTTCCAGTGATTGTCTCGGATCTTTTAGATGATTATTCTCAAACATGAGTGACTCCTCTCCTTATGCTTAAATGTCTTAACTTTACTCCCGAAGGGAGCGCTTTAGAATTTTACCGATAGCTGTCTTAGGAAGTTCTTGGCGAATCTCAACTTGTTCTGGGACTTTATAGGGCAAGAGATGCTTTCGACAAAATGTGATAATATCTCCTTCTTTGACCATGGCACCTTCTCTCAAGGTAATAAACCCCTTGACGAGTTCCCCCTTATAGTCATCCTTGATGCCAATAACGCATGCTTCTCTTACAGCGGGGTGTAGATAGAGGACATCTTCTACTTCGCGTGGATAAACATTGAACCCGCCAGTAATAATCATATCTTTCTTACGGTCTACAATATAAAAATAACCCTCTTCATCCATGTAGCCAATATCACCGGTGTAGAGCCAACCATCTCGGATTGCAGAAGCAGTTTCTTGGGGTTGATTATAGTATCCAAGCATGATCTCCGGACCCCTGAGCACTATTTCTCCAATTTCTTGGGGTGGGAGGATAATTTTCCCGGTCTCAATATCCCTCACCTGCATAATAACATCAGCAAAAGGTATACCAATGCTGCCTGTCTTATTTACGCCACGATAGGGATTGGCACAAAGCGCTGTAACGGCTTCAGTAAGTCCATATCCTTCCATCAGTCGACTTTCTGTGAGTTTTTCAAACTGGCGTTTGACTTCAGGAGCTAAAGGGGCTGCACCGACAAAACAACCACGTAGAGATGAAAGGTTATACCGCACTAGGTTTGGATGGTTAATGAGGCCTATATACATGGTAGGTACTCCAGCAAAGAGAGTAGGCTGGAAGCGGTGAATTCCTTTGAGAATGTCATCTACATTGAAACGCGGAATAAGGACACAAGAAGATCCTGAAATCAGAGGTGCATTCATACAGACTGACATACCAAAGCCATGAAATATGGGGAGAACTGCTAATAAACGGTCGTCTTCTTGCATTTGGACCCAAGCAGCTCCTTGGGTTGCGTTGGCAACTAGGGCTTGATGTGAAAGCATGACTCCTTTGGGTTTGCCAGTAGTTCCTCCTGTATATATTAGCAACGCTATATCTCGGATAATATCAATAGTTGTTGGGATTAAAGGCTGAGATTCTTCTTTAAGCAGTGGTTTAAACCACTTGCAATGAGGTAAGCGAGTTTTCGTCTCATCGGAGAATGTTCGAGAAAATGGATAAAGAATCTTCAGTGGAACAGGCATAAATTCGTTTAAAGCAGTATAAAAAGTATGCTCTAAGATATGGTGTTCACCTGAATTGTGACAAGTATCGCGAACATTCTCCAAACGTCCTGCTAAGAGATCCAAGCCAATAACAACTCTGACCTGGCCATCACGGAAAATATGGAGGAGCTCAGATTCTGTACTTAGGGGATTAATCGGTACTACTACAGCGCCGATACTTAAAATAGCAAAATAACTTATTACATATTGAGGACAGTTTGGTAAAAGAAGTGCAATTCGGTCCCCTTGTTGAATGTCGATCCCCTGTAAAGCCGTAGCTAAATTGTTTACATAGTGACCCAGTTGTCTATAACAAATGTTTTTGCCGAAAAAAACTAAAGCTATAGCCTCAGCGTGCTCTTCGACACTTTTACGGAATAATTCATCTAGAGAGACGGTAGGGTACTTAAGTGTTATTGGAACTTCAGAGTCATAATGTTTGGTCCAAGGAAGAAATGGTTTATGGGGTGTAATGTTATTCAATTAATTGCCCTCCTTGCACATAATTTTAACTTTACCTATTAAGAGAATTTTAATTTTCTGACAAGACAGAAAATTAATACTAATTGTATTCATGAATAGCTATTCAATGCGTGTTATGTTCTTAAAAGCGCATTTAATGTTAATTATAAAAAAGTAATTAGTTTAAGGAGGATAATCGTTTTTTTTGGAGAATACTAATATTCATAGTCAATAAAATGAATGGAGGCTAACTAATGACAAACCTAAGAGAGCTTTATGTATGTGGCATTTGCGGAAATGTTATTGAGGTTGTTCATACGGGAGCATCTTCATTGGTCTGCTGTAACAAACCTATGGATAAACTTGAGGCAGGGACGAAAGATGCTAGTTTAGAAAAGCATGTACCCGTTATTGAAGAAGCAGATGGGGGGATCAAAGTCAAAGTTGGAAGTATAGCTCATCCAATGGAAGAAAAACATTTTATTCGATTTATCGAAGTTTTAACGAAGGGTCAAGTTCTCAGGGCTGAGTTAGAACCGGGTCAAATACCCGAAGCCTTTTTCTTAGTTAAAGCAGATAACGTTGTTGAGGTTAGAGAGTACTGCAACATTCATGGTCTCTGGAAGACCATGATGTAATAATTGAAAAAGAGAGATAGGCAGGATAAAATCCTGCCTATCTCTTATATAGGGCTTGACACTCTAAACTTGATATCCTATAGTTTTTTCTAATGGGTGAAGAAGGGAGAAAATGCATTAATGACACTTAATAAAGAGGATATGATGATTGGCTTTGTTGGCACAGGAGTTATGGGGAGGAGTATGGCAGCTAATTTAATGAGGGCAGGTTATCAAGTAGCTGTATATAACCGAACTAAGGCTAGTGCTGAGGATTTGATTAATATGGGAGCGGTATGGCAAGATACTATCGCTGAATTGGCTGGGCGATGTAAGGTTGTCATCTCCATGGTTGGTTATCCAAAAGATGTTGAAGAAGTTTACTTCGGGCCAGATGGGATTATAAAGCATGCTAAGGGTGGAAGTTATTTAATAGATATGACAACTTCGGCACCAGAGCTGGCAAAGAGGATTTATAAAGAAGCACAGTCACTAGGGTTGTTTGCACTTGATGCACCCGTTTCAGGTGGGGACGTAGGAGCAAAAGAAGCTCGGTTGGCAATAATGGTGGGCGGAGACGAAGAAGTGTTTAATGCAATGCTTCCTGTTTTTAATTGCCTTGGTAAGAATATTATTTTACAAGGGAACTCAGGGGCAGGACAATACACTAAAATGTGTAACCAAATTGCTATAGCTTCAAATATGATTGGGGTATGTGAAGCCATGGCCTATGCTAATAGGGCTGGCCTGAAACCGGAGAATGTTTTAAAGAGTATTGAAACAGGAGCGGCCGCAAGTTTTTCTTTAAGTAACTTGGCTCCTCGTATGTTAGCTAATAATTTTGCTCCTGGTTTCTACGTTAAGCACTTTATAAAGGATATGACGATTGCCCTAGATTCTGCGCAACAAATGGGACTTCTTACCCCTGGCTTAGAATTGGCAAAGACGCTATATGAGAGATTAGCTGATCAAGGGGAAGAAAACAGCGGTACGCAAGCCTTATATAAGCTCTATTTGGAAAGCAAGAGCTAATTAGTGACTGCATAATAAAGGAGAGTTAAACCAACATCGGTGTAACTCTCTTTTATTGTTCCAAGATCATATGAAGTTTTTCTATCGCAAATTTTTGGTTTAAACGATAATAATTCTGCTCTAGAAGGAATTCGAGGGGAGAATGTAGAAGATATTGAAGATATTAGGTAACTCTGGACTGAAATGGAAAACTATTAGACTTTTTTGGGTAATCGGGCCTTTTTAGTAGTGATAAATACCAAATAGGGTCTTAAGCCCATTGTAATTGAGGGCTTAATCACCTACAAGGTCAAAAGTTTAGATGTATCTTCAGGGGTATTCTGCATATTCTATTAAATCTGAACCAATTGTGAGTAATTTTTCCATGTTTGCCATACGATTTATTAATTATCGCCATATTGACTTATTACGACCAGAGTGCTAGTCTTATTTTGGAAGTAAAAATTTTTTTAATATAGTTTGTGCATTTTGTTACGTTTAATCTGAATACATATAAATAGGTGTAGACAAGTTCTTAATTATATATGTGAAAGAAATCATATTCCCTTGAGGTTATGATGAAGTTGAAGACTTCTATTCATATCGTCAATTAGCCATAGTATCCTATATATTCCCCAAAGTACTATAGAAAGCAAATATCTCCTATTTAAAATAGGAGGAATGCTATAAGGTTGGTCAAGGGATCCTTGTCCAACTGACTCGGTGAATTCCGAGAGTTTTATTGACATATAAGGGAGGTAGAAGGATGGCGCATAAGAGTATTTTGGTGGTCGGAGGGGGAGTAAGCGGACTTACAGCCGCTGTTGAAGCTTCCGAAGCAGGAAGTGAGGTCTATCTGGTTGAACAGAAATCCTACCTAGGTGGTAGAGTGGCCCAGATGAACCAGTATTTTCCGAAGTTGTGCCCCCCGAACTGCGGGTTGGAGATTAATTTTAAACGGATTAAGCAAAATCCCCGGATCAAATTCTTCACTTTAGCTGAAATCGAAAAGATAAACGGTGTAGAAGGAGATTATACAGTAACAGTAAAATTAAATCCCCGTTATGTAAATCAGAACTGCACAGCTTGCGGTAAGTGTTCCGAAGTATGTCCTGCAGAAAGGTCTAACGAATTTAATTACGGAATGGATAAAACAAAAGCTGCTTATAAGGCTCATGAGTTCGCTTTCCCAATGAAGTATGTTATAGACGGTGAGGCGTGTTTAGGAGCAGAATGCGGAAAATGTGTTGCCGCATGTCAGTACGGTGCTATTGAATTAGATATGGCGGCAAAAAGCTTTGATTTGAATGTTGGATCAATCGTTTGGTCTACGGGTTGGGAACCCTATGATGCCACGAAGGTTGATTATTATGGTTTTGGGAAACACCAAAATGTTATTACGAACGTTATGATGGAGCGTTTGGCTGCTTCAAATGGACCTACTGCTGGAAAAATTGTTCGGCCATCCGATGGAAAAGAAGTTAAAACCATTGCTTTTGTTCAATGTGCTGGTTCCCGTGACGAAAATCATCTGCCCTATTGTTCTGGAGTTTGCTGTATGGCTTCGCTAAAACAAGCAACCTACGTCAAAGCAATGTATCCGGATTCAAAGGTTTATATGTTTTATATAGATGTCAGAGCGATGGGTAAACACGAAGAGTTTTATACCAAAGTTCAAGATGACATCACTATGATCAAAGGAAAAGTTGGCGAAATCTCTGAAGATCCAGAGACTAAAGATGTAATTGTTCAAGTAGAAAATCAGTTAACTGGCGAGATCATGAAGGAAACTGTTGACATGGTTGTGTTAGCTACAGGAATGGTACCAGCTACTTCGAATGTACCGGATGCAATAGCCTATGATGAGGATGGCTTCGTTGTTTCCGATCCACAACAACTAGGGATTTATGGCGCAGGATGTGTTAAGAAGCCGTTAGATGTTTCCTCATCGGTTAAAGATTCTACTTCTGCAGCGCTTAAGGCCATTCAATCTACGGTGAGGAGGTAGCCCAATGGATAAAAAAACAGGTGTTTATATCTGCACTGGCTGTAGTATCGGAGAATCTCTGAAAGTAGAGAGCCTGTCCAAGGTTGCCACCAAGGAAGGCAAGGTTCCGGTTTGTAAAACACACCCCTTTCTCTGTGGTGCAGAAGGGGTTGCATTAATAAAGAATGACATTGAAGCTGAGGGTGTTAATACAGTTCTTATAGCTGCTTGCTCACCCCGTGTTAATTATGATGTCTTTGAATTTGACGGTTCAGTAATCATGGAAAGGGTCAATATCAGAGAACAGGTCATTTGGAGTCAACCAGCTAATGACGAGGATACCCAGATGATGGCTGAGGATTATCTGAGAATGGGCCTTGCTAAAGTGAAGCATATCGATCTGCCGGTGCCTTACCAAGGTGTTGATATGGTCAAGACCCTCCTAGTAGTAGGTGGAGGCTTGACAGGTATGAGTGCCGCTTTAGAAGCTGCAAAAGCAGGGTATAAAGCAGTTCTAGTTGAAAAAAGCCCCGTTCTTGGAGGCTGGATGAACGGCTTGTTTAAGCAAGCTCCCCGGAAAGCGCCTTTTACAACCCCTGAAGAGGTTGACATAGCTGAATTGGTTAAACAGGTTGAAGATCATTCAGACATTACCGTCTACACTAGCGCAGAAATACAAGAAATTGCTGGTGCCCCAGGTATGTTCGATGCATCGATCAGTCAAAATGGCGCTACAGTTAAGGAAAGAGTCGGTTCTGTGGTTCTCGCTACAGGCGCTGTCCCTTATGATCCCACAAAATTAGACTATCTTGGTTATGGTAAATATGAGAATGTTATTACATCACAACAAATGGAGGAACTGGCTTCTAAGGGCAAGATTGTTCGCCCAGACGGAAAAGAAGTACAGAGTATTGCCTTTATCCAATGCGCTGGCTCACGGGATCCTGAACATTTACCCTATTGCTCTGCAACCTGTTGTGTAGAGTCTTTAAAACAGGCGTCTTATCTAAAGGAGCAGAATCCAGAAGCTAACGTATTTGTTTTCTACAAAGATATGCGGGCTGCTGGTCAGTACGAACGTCTCTATCAACAAGTGCAAAAAGATGGAGGTATCTTCGTTCGAGGAGAAATTAAGGGTATTACCGAAGATGGGGATAAGAATCTGCTCATCGAAGCAACCGATGTTCTATCTGGAGCAACGATTGCGACTGAAGGCGTAGATATGGTGGTTTTAGCCAATGGTATGGTTCCTACGACAGCTTTTGGTGAGGATATAGCTGCCAAGGCTGACACTGAAGAAGATGCAAAAGAAGATGATGGTCCGAAGCCGGAAATTATTCGCAAGTCCAATCTCCTGAATCTTGCCTATCGTCAAGGTCCAGAGATGCCAACATTAAAATATGGTTATGCAGATTCTCATTTTATCTGCTTCCCATATGAAACTCGACGTACAGGAATTTATGCAGCTGGTAGCGTCAGAGCTCCGATGGATGAGTTATCCTCCGTTGAAGATGCTACTGGAGCAGCGTTAAAGGCTATTCAATGTATGGAATCAAGCGCCAAAGGCGTGGCTGTACATCCTCGTGTAGGGGATATGTCTTTCCCGGATTTCGCAATGTCAAGATGTACCCAATGCAAACGTTGTACAGTGGAATGTCCCTTCGGTGCGATTAACGAAGATGATAAATTTAATCCGTTGCCAAATCCTACACGTTGCCGCAGATGTGGAATCTGCATGGGAGCTTGTCCAGAACGGATTATCTCGTTTAAAAACTACTCAGTACCTATGATTGGTAATCTTATTAAGTCAATCGAAGTCCCTGATGAAGATGAAGAAAAACCAAGAATCCTGATCTTTGCTTGTGAAAATGATGCTTACCCAGCTTTGGATATGGCTGGTATCAATCGGCTGAATTATAATGCATGGGTTCGTGTTATCCCACTTAGATGCCTTGGTTCATTGAGCTTAGTCTGGATCGCTGATTCAATGTCACAGGGAATTGATGGGATCTTCCTACTTGGCTGTAAGCATGGCGATGATTATCAATGCCACTTCATTAAAGGTAGTGAGTTAGCCGAAATCAGATTATCAAAAGTATCAGAGACCTTAAACAGGTTGGATCTGGACTCTGAACGTGTGCGAATGGATCAAGTCTCTATTACGGATTATGACAAGATACCCGCAATGTTAGATGACTTTGCTGAAAAACTGAATGAGCTGGGCCCCAACCCCTACAAAGGGTTCTAAGTAGACCCCTCCTACCATTAGATAGCAAAGGAGCAGTATTATGGATGAAATAAAAGAAGTTTCTCTGGAGATGAGAGAATATATTATTTCTTCAGGGGCGGAAACGCTCAACTGGTGTATGCAGTGCGGTCTCTGCACCAATCTATGTCCTTATCGACAGGTCCCAGGTGAGCTAAGCGAAGTGTTTAATATCCGAAAAATGCAACGTCAAGGTCAGTTGGGTTTAGAAGGTTTTGATGATGAGAGTGTGCTTTTTGCCTGTGTTACCTGTGGTATGTGCCAATCCAATTGTCCAAGAAGCGTAGAAATCATTAAAAATGTACGTTCTATGCGTAATACCATCGTTGGAGCCGGCATCTTACCGGGGCATTTACGTCCGGTTGCAGGAAGTCTTCATGCTAATGGTAACCCATGGACTGGGCCTTCCGAGAAGAGAGCTGATTGGCTTGAAGGTTTGAATGTCCCAGCATATTCGGAAGACACTGAGTATCTGCTTTATGTCTGCTGTACTTCATGTTATGACACTCGCAGCCAAAAAATCGCTAAGAGCGTCGTAAAACTCTTGCAAAAAGCTGGAGTTAGTTTCGGAGTACTCACAGGTGAAGAGAAGTGTTGTGGTGAAACCATACGTAAAATCGGGGATGAAGAACTCTTCGCGAAACTCGCTGAATCAAATATCAAGCTGTTTAATGGAAAAGGCGTGAAAAAGATTATCACGACTTCACCACACTGCCTCTATACCTTTAAACAGGATTACCCCGAACTAGGTGGAGAGTATGAAGTTATGCATTATGCTGAACTTCTAAGCAGTCTTTTAAAAGACGGAAGGCTATCTTTACCAGGTGAATTAGCTAAAAAGGTCACGTTCCATGATCCTTGTTACTTAGGGCGGCACAATTTGGTTTACGATGCTCCAAGAGAACTTCTAGAAGCAGTTCCAGGGGTAGAGTTTGTAGAATTAGATCGCGCTAAGAATAAGAGTCTTTGTTGCTCTGGCGGTGGCGGACGGATTTGGGCGGAGGTGCCCTTTGGGGAGCGCTTCGGCGAGCTGCGAATCAATGACGCAGTTAAACAAAATGCGGATGTTATAGTTACAGCTTGCCCTTACTGCATCACAATGCTGGATGATGCCTGTGCTGGATTAGAAAAGGGCGATGTCCTAAAAGTTATGGAAATGTCAGAATTCCTCTGTGAATCGCTTGAGAAGTAAACGCGTGGAAATTCTGAGTAAATATTGATGTTAAACTAACCCCAGGCTAAAAGTAAATGAAAAAGTTCAGATGGCTTATAGCTATGGGGTTAGTTAACTGATATGGTGAAAAAAGACTCAAAGTGTAAGTGAAAGGGGGGATGCCAGAAACTCTGTTTATATAGTGTCTCTTCCGACAGAATTGTTGTTGGTGATGGGCAGGATAAACACTTGTTTCTGTAGTAGACTCACATTCATTATAAAAATTAAGGAGGATTAGACGATGTCAAAACTAGTACCACCCCATGGTGGAAAGTTAACACCGGTATTACTTCCTGAATCACAAAGAGCGGATGCTTTAGCAAAAGCTAAAACATTACCAGTGATTCGCATGACTTCCAGAGAAACATCTGACCTATTGATGATTGGAATGGGTGCATTCAGCCCATTAACAGGTTTCATGGGCAAAGCCAATTATGAGAGTGTTGTTGAAACAAAACACTTAACCAATGGCTTGGCATGGCCTCTCCCAATTACCGTTTCTGTCACACGCGAACAATCTGAAGCTATCAAAATTGGCATGGAAGTAGCTTTAGTCGATGATGAAACAGATACTTACTGCGGTATTTTAACGGTTAGTGATAAATATGAGTATGACAAAGTCAAAGAGTGCAAAGCAGTATTCTTTACTGATGACCCAGAACATGATGGTGTCAAAAAAGTTATGGCTCAAGGAGACGTCAACGTTGGCGGTGAGTTAGTAACATTTAGTCAACTCGGCTACGCTTCAAAATACGGTGACTACTATGCTACACCAGCGCAAACCAGAGCGATCTTCGACGAAAAAGGCTGGGCAACTGTTGCAGCTTTCCAAACTCGTAATCCATTACACCGTTCGCATGAGTTCCTTTGCAAAATGGGAAATGAAGTCTGTGATGGACTATTCATTCACCCAATCGTAGGAAAACTAAAATCAGGCGATATCCCTGCTGAAACTCGTCTAGAATGCTACGAAGTTCTTATGAAGAACTATTTCAATGAGAAAAATGTTGTGATGAAAGTTTATCCGATGGAAATGCGTTATGCAGGACCTAGCGAAGCAATTCTTCACGCTATTTTCCGTCAAAACTTCGGATGCAGCCATATTCTTGTAGGCCGTGACCATGCTGGTGTAGGCGACTACTATACAGCATATCAAGCACAAGAAATCTTCGAAACCTTTAAACCAGGTGAAATCCTTTGCCAACCTCTAAAAGTGACAGCAGCTATGTATTGCAATAAGTGCGAAGGCATGACTACTGAAAAAACTTGCCCACACGGTAAAGAAGATCATCTGAAAATCAGTGGCACGAAGCTAAGAGCAATGTTGGCAGCTGGTGAAGTACCACCTAGCAACTTCAGTCGTAAAGAAGTACTGGAAATTCTTCTTAAATATTACTCCTCAAAATAAAAAACTTTGGTTTGAAAATTAAACAAGAGAATCATTCTTAAGTTTAGTTTCAAAAATATATGAATGATGGAGGTTAAACGAATGCCAAGTTTTGTAATGCAGGAAAAGTGTGACGGATGTAAAGGGCAAGACAAAACAGCTTGCATGTATGCATGCCCAAATGACCTGATGTTGTTAGACAAAGAAAGAATGAAGGCTGTAAACCTTGATCCTAGTCAATGCTGGGAGTGCCTATGCTGTGTTAAGGCTTGCCCACAACAGGCTATGGACGTTCGCGGATATGCTGACTTTGTTCCACTAGGCGCTTCTTGCGTACCTCTTCGTAGTTCCGACAGCATTATGTGGACAGTTAAATTCCGTAATGGCATGACCAAACGCTTTAAATTCCCAATTCGTACAACCGAAGAAGGTTCCGCAGTACCTGATGCTGGTTATGAAGTCACCACTGACATCAACAGCTACGAACTGTATACCGAACCTGCTTCAATGCATATGCCAGTTTGGACTTATAAGAAGTAAGCTCTTGTAAAAAGGGAATAAATAGGGAGGTTAAAATCAATGCCAATGAACTTTGAAACAGTAGAAATAACAACCGACCTTCTCATCATTGGAGGCGGAATGGGGTCCTGTGGTGCAGCAGTTGAAGCAGCATATTGGGGCAAAAAACATGGACTCAAAGTAACCTTAGTTGATAAAGCATCAATGCCACGTTCCGGTGCAGTTGGAATGGGATTGTCTGCTATTAACCTATATGTAGGACTTGCAAAAGGCAAAAACACCGTTGAAGACTATGTTAGATACGTAAAAAATGACATGATGGGGATTGCCCGTGATGACTTAGTCGCTAACATTGCACGTCACGTTGATAGCTCAGTTCATATGTTTGAAAAATGGGGACTTCCTTTATGGAAAGACGAAGATGGCGGATATGTTCATGAAGGTAAATGGCAATTAATGATCAGCGGTGAGTCCTATAAAGTTATCGTTGCTGAAGCAGCTAAGAACGCTTTAGGCGAAGAGAACATTTATGAGAGAGTTTTCATCACCGAGCCACTATTAAAAGATGGTAAATGCGTAGGAGCCGTTGGATTTAGCGTTCGTGAGAACAAAATCTATGTCTTCAAAGCAAAAGCTACACTCTGTGCTATGGGTGGTACAGTAGGAGTATTTAAACCAAAATCCACTGGTGAGGGCGCTGGCCGTTCTTGGTATCCTCCCTTCTCCACAGGTTCTTCCGCATACTTCACCATGAAGGCCGGAGCTGAAATGACCTGTCAAGAAGTTCGTTTCGTTCCTATTCGTTTTAAAGACGCTTATGGCCCTGTTGGAGCTTGGTTCTTACTCTTCAAATCCCGTGCAACCAACGCATTGGGCGAAAACTACATGGAAACCCGTGCAGATGAACTTAAAAACTGGGGTAAATACGGATCAGCTAAGCCGATCCCAGCTAACCTACGTAACTACCTTGGCTTGATGGACATCAAAGAAGGCAAAGGACCTCTCTACATGCGGACTGAGGAAGCAATCGCTAACTTGGCCAAGAAGTATGAAGATGATGCTAAAGCCTTTAAGAAAAAGATGAAAGAGCTCGAAAATGAAGCTTGGGAAGACTTCCTCGATATGACGATTGCACAAGCGTTACTATGGGCTGCAACTAACGTTGAGCCAGAAGTTAGATCTTCTGAAATCGCAGCTACCGAGCCATACTTCATCAGTTCTCACTCTGGATCCTCTGGTGCTTGGGTATCCGGTCCGGAAGACCTTTCCGCTGGAACAGACTATTTCTGGGGTTATGCTCAAATGACCACAGTACCTGCACTCTTTGCAGCCGGAGACGCCACCGGAGCCTGCCCTCACAAGTTCTCCTCAGGAACCCATGCTGAAGGACGTATCGCAGCTAAATCAGCTATCAAGTATATCTTAGAGAACAACACACTGATTGAACCAGATCAAGCGGATATTGATGCAGTAAAAGCTGAGATTGTTAAGCCACTCGAAATTTTCGAAGCTCATAAAGACTTCAGCACAGATGTTGAAGTAAATCCCAACTACATTATGCCTAAGCAGTTCATGTATCGCTTACAAAAGCTCATGGATGAGTATGTTGGCGGAGCTAACGTATTTTTCAACATGAGCGAATCTTCCTTGACTCGTGCAGCAGAACTGTTCGAATTCATGAAAGAGGACTCCCAAAAATTAGCTGCTAGAGATCTCTATGAACTCTTGAGAGCTTGGGAAAATAAACACAGATTATGGCAAGCTGAATCTCACCTTCGCGCCGTAACCTTCCGTGAAGAAACACGTTGGCCTGGATACTACTTCAGAACAGATAAGCCAACCCTTGACGAAGAGAACTGGCACTGCTTTGTTAACATGAAGTGGGATCCAAACACAAATGAATGGTCAGTATTCAAAAAGCCTGTCATTGATATGTTTGGCGTTGAGTAAGACTAATTCAGTCAGTTACTAAGATAGATATTAAATATCTTCTATTTTAGACTGATTACAAGAGGGGATGGGTACAGATTCTTGAAGAATGTCGGAATTTGTATTCATCCCCATTGTATTAAGTAATAATCTAATTCTTCCTTTAATATTTTGTGATAATCAGTTATAATTTATTATCTGGGGAACTAATTTCGTCGAACTAATTTAAAGGAGGAAACATTGTGGATCAAGAAGATGAACTTATGCAAAAGAGTATTGAACTTGGTAAAGCAATTGCTCAAACAGATATCTACAAAGAATTTAAAAAGGCTGAATATCTCCTCTTTCAAGATGCAGAAGCTCGAAAGTTAGTAGAGGATCTACAAAAATTAAAGCATGAACAGCGCGGAAAAGTTATGGCTGGGATAGAGTTGACTAAAGAAGATCAAGAACAACTTAAAGAATTGGAACAATCATGTATCCGAAATCGTCAAGTATTGGCTTCGAACGAAGCTAATACAAGGTTCCAAGACTTTATGGAGAAAATATCTGGAAGCATTAAAACTGGTATTAAAAGCGTCGATAAATAAACATTAATATAACTTATCCCAAAAAACAGGTATACTGGAACCTATGGCTAGAGAATGCGTTGGCCTCGGAGGGAATAAAGCCCAATTAATGACACACCTGATGAGCCTGTAACATATTTTTAGATAATGGCAATACATCACACTTTTCCTTCATGTGTGACTGTATTGCCATTTTTACGTATTCAGACACAATAATCCTATTTTTTCGCAATAGGATTTATTGATTGCAATAATATTGACTGGATATAATATCAATGTTAATCTACATTAAAGGAAAGTTTTGCAAGCTAGTACTATAGTTTGTGCAATTTTTTACGTGTAATCAATGGTTCAGTCAATGTAATGTTGATAATTTCATATAGCTTATTGTATCAATAGGAGGTGAAATGCGGACTTTACATCGCTTTCGAACTTCGTTGTAAAATGAACATTAGGATTTTTTCAAAATAATTAGTGAAAATAATCTCTATATTTAATTGAGCCATTGGTGATTGGAAGGAGGCATCCTATTAACGTTGGCATTTAAAATAATAATTGATGAAATACAATATATTAATGGATAAATAATTCAAGTATTTAGTTTTGTAATTGAAAGGTGGGAGTCCTTTTGTACTTAACAAGATTTAAATATATTCCTTTGATAGGAACCATCGGAAACTATAAGAAGGAATATTTCAGTAAGGACTTAATTGCAGCTCTGACCGTAGCTGTAGTAGTTATACCACAGTCTATGGCCTATGCACTGATAGCGGGCGTTAACCCTGTTTATGGTCTTTATACGGCCATTGTATCGACAATGATCGCCTCGGCATTCGGGAGTTCTAATCACATCATAGCAGGACCAACGAATGCCATTGCTCTTCTCGTAGCAAGTAGCCTTGGTAGCTATATGGGACAAGATAATGTTTACCAAATGCTCTTCTTGATGACATTTATGGTAGGGGTCTTACAAATACTATTTGGTGTTATCAAACTTGGTAAGGTAATTAATTTTGTGTCACATTCCGTAGTTATTGGTTTCACTGCTGGTGCGGGTGTATTAATTGGACTGGGTCAACTGAGCACACTACTGAGCATATCAATTAAAGATTCCTCTCATATGTCTACCATGCAAAAGTTTTATTATGTTATGACCCATCTAAATGAAACGAATTATTATGCCCTTGGACTTGGTGTTATGACCATGGCGATTATAATAACTTGTAAGAAAATTAATAACAAGCTTCCTGGGGCTTTAATAGGAATTATAATCCCAATTATTTTTATTGTTATGTTTTCATTGGATCAGAAAGGAGTAAAACTGACCGGCTTTATTCCATCTTCATTACCGCCTTTTAAAATGATACAATTCGATGTATCTGTCATGCAGAATCTATTTGGAGGAGCAATAGCTATCGCTATCATAGGATTAGTTGAAGCCATAGCAATTGCTAAATCCATTGCAACTACCTCACGCCAAAAAATTGATGCTAACCAAGAATTTATTGCACAAGGCTTAGCAAATGCAGGTGCATCCTTCTTCCAATGTTTTGCAGGTTCAGGTTCCTTTACACGTTCTGCCATTAATTATCAAAGTGGTGCTGTTACCAGAATTGCTGGAATATTGTCAGGTGTGATAGTTGCACTTGTCCTATTGTTTTTTGCTCCATATGCTAAGTACATTCCCAACCCCTGCCTTGCTGGAGTAATCTTAGTTATAGCCTATAATATGGTTGACAAAAAAGAAATAATGCACATTGTAAAGGCAGGTAAATTTAAGTCTGACTCCCTTGCAATGTGGGCGACATGTATAGCAACAATTGTTATGCCTCATCTAGATGTAGCAATTTATACTGGTATAGCTTTATCTATTGCTTTGTACTTGAAAGATACTAATAAAGCACCGATGAAGCTTCTTCTACCATCACAAGGAAATAATGGACAAATCATTGAAAAGGAAGTTAGGTCGATTAAACAAAAACTTGATATCTTGATTGTTCAGTTAGAAGGAAATCTGTTTTTTGGTTCAGCAGAGGACCTTCAAAACAAACTTGATGATCTAGTCGATAAATCTAAGGTATTTATTCTAAGAATGAAGTATGTTGCTACTATAGACTTGACTGCACTTGGAGCTTTGAAGGTATTTATAAGGACTGTAAAAGAATCAGGTGGAATAGTTATCTTTAGTGGTGTAAAGTCTGAATTTAATACCTTACTATCAAATTCCCATGTTACGTCTGATATAGGCGAAGAAAACATTTTTATGTCAGAGAATGAAATTTTTGCTTCATCAACCAATGCCTTAGAAAGAGCAAGAAATGTTTTAGGTTGTGAAGTTATGGGAAATGATGAGAAATCTGCTGCTTGTATCTTATTAGAATCAGAAACGACCTCAAATTTGGGTACTAGTGTTAAGAGTAAGAGCACGGCATCTTTTTAGAAAAAGAAGTCATGTAAAGATTGAAGGGGGTATATGGAATGAGTGATTCAATGTTTAATGTCCTTCTCTATTCCGATGGATCTCAGCAGGCTTTTTCTGCAGCAGTCTATGCTGCCAACCTTCTAAAGAATATGCCCAATATGCATTTAACCATTGTACAGGTTCAAGAAAAAGACGAAGGTTCTACAGGAACAGAGTATAGTTGGATCGATACATGGCCAGTTAGTCCTACCACAGAATGGATGAAGCGTGTCATTGAATCAGATACGAATGTTAGAAACATGTATAATGATATACTTACTAAAACCAACAGTGTATTTACAGAAAGACCAAAAAACGTCAATCACCATGTAATATATTGTAATCCTAGTATTACTGATACTGTTGATGCACTCCTAGAGTATGCTGAAAAAGAGCATTTCAAATTAATCATCATGGGAACGCGGGGACTAACTACTTTAAAAGGTTTGATTTTCGGTTGTTTAGCGCACAACGTACTTAATCGATCTCCAATACCGGTCTTGTTAATTAAGAAACTGCCTCAAGACTTTATTGATAGTTATTGCTCTGCCTAAATCTAGATAAAGAAGAAGCCATACAATCCTATAAGCCCCGCAGAGATAATGTCTCTTCGGGGCTTATAGTAATTAAACTAGTAAACTGTTTTAATAATAACCACTAAAAGATATAATACTATAAGAAATTATCAATCTCTGAGGCCCGCTTTTCATGTACTATCAGACCCCAATGCCGATTTGCGGCACCACTGATGAATGAAAACTTCAGTGCGTTTTTGTCATTGTTATGAAAGTACTCAGTCGATATGTCATCCTGAAGGAGGCACGACTGAAGGATCTAGATCCTACGCTATCGCTCAGGATGGACATTAAACTAAACTTATTTAAAGGGCAGATCCCCATGCTTAGGTAAGCTATCCTAAGTCGGAAGTATTCGTATGGATCTGCCTATGTACATTGTAGTAATCATTAATGCAAAGGTGGGATCCGATTTGTCCAGCTTAACCCATAGTGAGGATATACTATTGAATAATAGGCAGAAGAGAGAGTGGGGGGAAAAAACTTATCCTATTTGGTTACTATTCAATCCGAAACATCCGGCAGTTCGTCACCATATTTGGACCCCAATATTATCAGTAATACAGGACAATGTATTTAGAAAGTTGCGGACACGGATAGACACATCTAATATTTATATTAGGTATGCTGTTAGCGATAGCGGAATAGTACCCAATACGCAAAATTGGTGGGATACTAAAGTAGATAGAGAGATAAATGAGTTTAGAGAACTCGCGGACGAATATGAACCTAGATTGCTTATTTCCTTTGGAGCATTTCCTTATGAATTCGTAAGGCGCGTTTATACAATTAAACCTGAGAAAGGTCCTAAGTATTGGGGAACTACTAACTTAGGGGATGAATTCACCAAATCAATTGATAACTTTGATATAAACAGAACTAATAGGATTCCCTTACTACGTCGGATAGTTGCTAGTGGTAAGTTCGTTGAAGATCCTTTTTATTCTGAGAATTATTTTGAATATGCAGGAACAAAGATTTCTGAAAGGATTATTGAGAATAAGGAACGTCTTGATATTTGGATGGAGTGAATTGTGAATAATCCAATTTATGTAGAAATATTACAAACCAACGATAAGTGGGGGTGATTATGGCCGAATAGATTTGATGAAAATTAAACGAGCATAATGATAATTGGTAATTGCGGACAAATACATTTACCAATTAGGTTTATTAAAATAAATTGATAATAACAGCTGTCTAACAAAAGTTTTTTTAGGATTAAAGGGTTCCAAAGTAAAATACTTTCGGAACCCTTTTGTCTTTAATATGACTCTACTTTTAAGTGGATATATAGGAATAAATTACTTTTTATTGGTTTGGATTCTAGTATTAAAGACTTTTACAATATCATTAGGTATATTGATTATGAGTATATTGATTTCCTCTAGACACAATTGTGTCATAATGATAATCTCTAATTGTGATGAAAATCACACACGAAATTAAAGGAGGTGTGGTTAGAGTCGTCTCAACGCGAAAGTTACTTCTAATAATTATAAAGCTGTCTACTAAGGCCGCTAAGAAATTTGATCGTAGTTGAACAGATCGTGCTAGGATTCCCATTGTTAGCAGTAGAAAAGATGAAAGGTGGGGTTTAATTTGACCTGCTTAACTTCCGACAATGTTCTATCAAATGATGATAATACTAAGAGGGAATTAGGGGAAAGAACTTATCCGATATGGCTGTTAATAAATCCAAAATATCCTGCAGTTCGACATGATATTTGGCGACCAATTCTAGATGAGATTCAGGATAGAGTATTTAGAGAATTGTATACAAGAATTGATACCTCTAATATTTATATTAGGAGTGCAGTGAGCGACGGCGGAATAGTTCCAAATACCCTAAATTGGTGGGGGAAGGAAGTTGCAAAAGAGATTGAGTTTTACAGAGGGATTATTCAAGAACACAAGCCAAAAATGCTCATCTCTTTTGGCGCATTTCCTTTTGAATTTGCAAGGCGAGTTTTTGAAGTAAAACCGGAAAAAGGACCAAAGGCCTGGAGTTCATCAATTCTAAGGGATGAATTTGATAATGCAATGGAGAACTTCGATATTCATTGTACCAATAGGATTCCCTTACTTCGACGAGTGATTACCAATGATAAGCGCGTTGAGAATCGCAGTTTTTTATCTAAGACCGAAAGAGAGGCATATTTTCAACATGTCGGGTCAAAAATAGCTGAAAAGATAATCGAAAACAAGGATCAGCTGGATATTTGGATTAAGTAAAATATTACTGCATAGAGTTGATATGAATCAAGTACTTTCTTTATTTCGTTAATCTTGTATAATTAAGTTACTTTATTCACTTTCCCAAAGCGAAGGAAGTGTTTTTATTGAATAAGATACTAATCATTGATGATGAAGAGCATCTGTGTTGGGCTCTCGAGAAAGGCCTCCGTCAAGAAGGATATCAGGTAATTACATCTACGCGGGGGAAAGAAGGCCTGGAACTAATTCAGCATGAAACACCTTCCTTGGTGATTCTTGATCTCAAAATGCCTGAAATGGACGGATTAGAAGTATTGGTTAAGGCCAAAGACCTTATGCCAAAGCTACCAGTAATTATGATAACTGCCCACGGCTCAATAGATACAGCCATTGAGGCTATGAAACTAGGGGCAATTGACTATATTGCTAAACCTTTTGACCTTGACGAGCTAAAGATTGTTGTTAAACAGGCCTTAATGGTAAGCCGATTAAGGGAAGAAGTTGTTTTTTTGCGCTCGGAACTCAACAAAAAGCATGGCCGAATTTTAGGGAACAGTCCAGCCATGCAAGAAGTTAACACCCTTGTTGAAAGGGTCGCTGACAGTAACGCAACAGTATTAATTACTGGAGAAAGCGGGACTGGCAAAGAAGTTACAGCCTTATCGATTCACAATTTAAGCTACCGTCGAGAAAAACCCTATGTACCGATTAACTGTGCAGCTTTACCTGAGTCGTTACTGGAAAGTGAATTGTTTGGCCATGAAAAGGGAGCCTTCACAGGTGCTGTGGGCAGAAAACTAGGGCGATTTGAATTGGCTGACCAGGGAACACTTTTCTTAGATGAGGTTACCGAAATGCCTTTGTCTATGCAAGTCAAATTGCTTAGAGTTCTTCAGGAAAGGCAGTTTGAAAGGGTAGGGGGAACTGAAAGTATTAAAATTGATGTAAGGATTATTGCGGCAACTAATCGCGACCCGATGGATTGTGTTAAACAAGGTACCTTTAGGGAGGATCTATACTACCGTTTAAATGTTTTGCCGATTCACATTCCTCCCTTAAGGCAACGATCAGAAGATATATCCTTATTGACTATGCACTTCCTACAAAAATTCAATCCTTCTCATGATCAAATGATATCTCCAGATGCTATGGGATTGCTTATGAACTATGAGTGGCCTGGAAATATTCGAGAGTTACAGAACGTAATAGAAAGGTCGATTATTCTTTCTCAGGGACGTGAGATTAAGGTGCAGCATTTACCGAAGGAGATTCAAAAGGTTGATAATAAAAAGAACGGGAAAGCTCAAGGGTTGATTCTAAATTTTCCTGACAAGGGTATCTCTTTTGATGAGGTCGAAAGAGAACTAATTCTTAAAGCCCTTGAAAAGAGTAAGGGGAATCAAACGAAGGCGGCTCAACTTCTAGGACTTACTCGGTCGGCGCTTCTTTATAGAGCTCAAAAATACCAAGTAAAGTTATAACTGAGGAGGGGTATCAATCATGAACGAAACCTCTAAGTGCAGTCAATGTATTCATAAGGAGTTGTGCCATATTCGTTCTAGACTCAACAGGATAATACAGGAAGTTATAAGGAATTCAGAAGATGAAGTGCAACAATTGTCGCCCAAAGAGATAGACTATATGATTTATACGGACATTTCTATCATCCCAACCAGATGTGAAAACTATAAATGTCGGCAGGTGTCATCTGAAGAACGGAAGGGTTTATTCAGACTTAGAAGAACCATGGCAACTGCGGCAGTATAATAATCCGTGCAATTTATCACAATAATCAGTAGGATGCTTGGGTAGATCTCTTTTCAGTTTTATAACTTACTGACCTTACAAAGGAACTTGCTTCATCAAGAGCCTTTCCGGATGTGGCAAATACCTCATCGTCTTCCATAAAGATATTTTCTTTTCCGACATGATCGACAATGTGCATTTTGTTCAACATTCTTAAGATATTTGGCGTGACTCCAGATAGGATGACTCTCTTTTCTTCCTCCAAAGCACGATTAATGAAGCTCTCGATAACCTCTAACGCTGTAATGTCAATTATTGCAACGGATTTGAAGCGAACTAGGAACACCTTTGAGTTGGAGTAGGAGTCACTCAGCTTCTTGTCAAGGTCGGCGGAGGATCCAAAATATAAATTCCCTTCTAATTGTAGAATCGAAATCGATGTATCTTGTCCGTTACCGATCTGTTCCACAAATCGCCCGTCAGTGCCTCTGACTGGTTCAAGGTTTCTGACAACTGCCACGCCGGTATCTTTGAGGTAGAGAACTATTGAGATGGCAACTCCCGCATAAATAGCTTGCTCTAAATGGGGTGCAAAGATGGTAGTTAACATGGTTACGAGTAATACTATCCCATCATTTCGATTAGTTGTAATCACTTTTGCTAAAGCTTTTTTATCAATCATAGAGTAAGCAACTAGCATGATTACTCCTGCTAAACTTGCATTGGGGATATATCGCGCAAAGGGTGCTAAAAATATTAACACTATGAGAATTATTAGACCTACCAGTACTCCCGTTACCCTAGTTTTACCTCCGTTTTGATAGGTAATAGCAGATCGGGTGAAGGAACCTGAGCCTGCTATACTGCTGAAAAAAGAGCCGCCTATATTCGCCATACCTTG
The DNA here is from genome assembly GCF_014237355.1 of Desulfosporosinus sp. Lineage (NCBI taxonomy): Bacteria > Bacillati > Bacillota > Clostridia > Eubacteriales > Desulfitobacteriaceae > Desulfosporosinus > Desulfosporosinus sp. The sequence continues at coordinate 17,995 of NZ_JABZFS010000021.1, read as the reverse complement.
GCCAATAAATTCCTGATTTGGGTCTATCTTTTGATGTGTTTTAGATGCAATTGCTTTGGAAATGGATACAGCTTCAACTAGACCGATAATAGCTATGACAGCAGCACCTGTTCCTAAATCACCAATAGCAGAGAGATTGAAATTGGGCATACTTAAGGGCGGGATAGCCTGAGGTATTTGTCCTACAACGTTTACTCCGTATTTCTCCAAATCTAGAACTATAACTAAAACTACTGAGAAAATAACACTTAATAATGCCCCTGGCAGGTTTTTATTGATTCTTTTTAGTATTATTATTACTGCTATAGTAAACAAACCAATACCAAAGGCATGGTAATTCAGTTTATCGATACTCTGAAAACAGGCCATAACCTTACCAATACTTGAAAGGTGACCACTTGGTAACTTAATACCCATTAGATTATTAAGCTGTCCCATAGCGATAATGATACCTGCCCCGGCAGTAAAGCCAACGATCACTGCGTGGGAAACATAGTTGACTAGGGAACCCAATCTTAGGATTCCCATTGTAAGCTGGATAGCCCCTACTAAAAAGGTCAAAAGGAATAAATTGGCGAAAAAGTCAGAACTACCTGCAAAGGGTATCATGTAGGATGCTATCAAGAGACAGATAGCGTTGGTAGGACCGGTGGCTAGCTGATTGGAACTACCAAAAGATGATGCGATAATTGTTAGCACAATCCCCGAGTATAAGCCGTAAGCTGGGTGCACACCTGCGATCATCGCATAAGCCATTGTTTGTGGTAAAGCGACTACAGCAACTGTTAGTGCTGCAATTAGATCAAATTTGAAATTTTTCTTGTCATAATTTCTTAAAGTATCAAGAATTGGAATAAACTTATAGATCATTTGCATTGCCCCCCAAACCGTTTAAATTTCTGTTTGCAGATTACGTTTAATTAAGGCAGAGTAGGAAATTTTTATTGTGAAACATAGTGCGTTCAAAAACACGATGCTATGAGGGTTTAGTGAGATCTCATGTCAAATCCAGATATTAAGACTATCCTTGTGTTTAATAATCTTGTCTGCAATTTTGTCTGCAACATTATGAAAATAACCATTGCTGTCTTCCCAATCTTGGTTGTTAATACTCGAATTACTCATTCGACGAACTAAGGGGATCGAGTTTGCCTGAGATATATCAAAGTTTTCTATTGAATGTTCAAACGCATTTCCTAAGTTACAACTATTCCAATATTTAATCCCATTCTCGGGTCTTGTTTCTGTAACACGTCTTACAAATTCAAAGGCAATAGTACCAAAAGTAATTAGAAGTTTGGGTTGATATTCAAGCAAACTTTCCCTTAATGTTACAATACTTTTAGCTACTTCAGCTTCAATTGAGGAATCATTAACTCTGCCAATATCGCTAACAGCATTCTTGATGAAGATTTTTTTGCTATTAATTCTTGCATGCAGTTTACGATATACTTTATCTTGAATCTCATACATTATGGGGTCCCAAATGTTGGTGATATCCTCGGGGTATTTCGGGTTAACAAAGAGCCAAATCGAGCAGGATCGATCTCCGCATTCCTCCTTTAATCTATCAACGAAGGTTGAATAATTATTAAGCAATAAGCTGGACAAAAAAATTCCACCTTTCTGTGCTGCATATCATTGATTGGCCGTTACTTGCTCTACAATTTTTTCCTGGTTTAGAGAGTGGAATTTCCTCATCACCTCCACAATAAGCTTACTCGTTTCAATCTCATTATGAATATTACAGGTATCAAACAATTCTTGTACCCATACTGTGAATTGATTAGTGGTCATAATATTTCCCCCTATATGTTTACTTAAATTCAATAAATTCACGACCTTGGGTCATGACTCACTCTAGTGCAATTATCATGCCAGCTGTTTTAGCTGTTTTCTGTATGTTGTTTGTATGTTTTCAGCCATGAATTTGTTGCTTGCATATATCAAGGCTTAGAATGTTATCTATTAAACTAGTAATTCCACCTAAAGTGGCTAACTTTTTTCGGTATTCTTGATTGTTTGTTTTTATACAATTAATACTGCATTGTCTGAAATTGTACTATGGGAGGCGTAAACTTGTTAAGAATCTTAAAAAATAGTTCCTTCGCTTCTCAAATAATGTTCACGGTTACAGCAATCCTGTTGATTCCAATCCTTGTTATGATGTATGACATATTTTTTTCTGGGGCCAAGGATGAAATGCTATTGAAAACTAAAGAAGAGCGATTAGGAACTATGGTTAATGCTACTGTTCAGAGTTTAACGGAAGTTCTAGATCGTTCGGATATTGAGTATAACTCCCCTCTCGCAATTAAAGATATAAGTATTATTTCGACTGCCTTTAATGTAATTGCCAAACCATTGGCAGATGCTAACCCTGGGGTAAGGTTGGGTTTATACATCCCTGAAACTAAAGATTTGTATGTCTATGGATTTCTACATCAATACCGTCCACAAACCGAAGAGGAAATTAAAGCAAGAGAGTATCGAATTTTAGATGAAGCTTCCTCAGGACTAATAGCTGTTAATGCTACGAAAGAACCTCTTTCCCGTATCGCAGGTTCTCTCGGAAACCAAGCTTTCGAGTATTTAATGCCAGTTATGCAGGAGGGGCAGCTAATCGCCATTGCTTGGGCAGACGAACAGGTTCATCCGGTCTTTGCCCAGAGCAGGCAATTCAGTTTAGTTACTCGATACTTGACACTTTTAGGATTGATATTTGGATTGGGAACTGCTCTATATGTCATTCATAACTTGGCTACCGAGGTCCAAGTAATTAAAAATGGAATCTTAAGCATGCAGGAAGATAGCGAAAAAAGGCTTTCTTCTATGCCAGGAGAAATCGGAGAAGTTGTCCAAGCTATTAACAATATGGCGGATAACTTAAAGGAAAAAAAACGTCTAGAAGAAGAACTAATGCGTTCCGAAAGACTAGTAGCGTTAGGTCGCCTGGTTACAGGAGTTGCCCATGAGTTGAGAAATCCCTTAGCGATTGTTAAAGCGACAGTCCAAGTCATGGAGGGTGACTTTAAACAAGTGCAAGGGTTGAAAGAATACTCTAAAGTAATTTGTGATCAAGTTGATCGTGGCAATCTGGTCATAAAAGAGTTATTGGATTTTGGCCGTCCTAGTAAACCAGTTGTTAGTCCGACAGAGTTGAATAGTCTTTTAGAATCCGTGCTTACCTTTACCTACCCAATGTTACGGCAAAATAAAATTGTTTTAGAGAAGAAGCTTGAACCTAACCTTCCTTTGGCAAGTATCGATATGGATCGAATGAAACAAGTTTTTGTCAATTTGATCCTAAACTCTATTCAAGCAATGCAGGGTGGAGGTAAACTTATCATTCAATCAGTCGTAAAGGAAGAAGCTATTGAGGTTGAGTTCATTGATACGGGTACTGGCATCGAGGCTAATGACCTTTCGCGAGTTTTTGATCCCTTTTACACGACAAAGGATGATGGAGCTGGGTTAGGACTGTCGATTAGCTATCAAATTATACACATGCACAAAGGGAAGATTTGGATTTCGGATACTTCTCCTCGAGGAACTACTGTGGTGGTGAGTATACCTAAATCGAACTAGATGCGAGCTGATTAATCTGTAAGGATGTAAGCATATAGTTAGCTTATGTAATTAATAGGTGAAGATTATGAATGTATAGACGCTGGATTAAAAAAACTCCTGAGAGAAAACCTTTTCTCCTAGGAGTTTTTTTCTATAATAGATCAGATTAATTAAGAAAGAACTGGTCACTCACTTGTTATGGCTTTAAGTAATTACAAGGGAGACGTTTTAAGAAGAAAATTACTTAGCTATTAGCCAGGACTCACATAAATTCGGGCTGTGGAACGGAAATCTTAATAGATTCAGTTGATTATATAGAAAAGAATGGACAATGATTCTCCTTGGCAATAGGATAAATCGATTAAGATCATTTCGATTTACTATAGACGCACTGTTGTCACGATGTTAATCTTTACTTGTGAGGATAGTCACATACAAAGGGGAAGGGGGGACTGATCGATTTCAAAAGCTGCTAAATAAGACTATTACGGACTGACCTCTATAGATGTAGAAGTTGTATGAGATTGGAGTGGTAGATAATCAGACAATGTATAAAAAATAACGAGCTAAAATTGTCCAGAAAAAAAGCAGCCTCGAAAGGCCGCTAAGAAATTTAATCGTAATGCTATTATAGCACAAAAAAACTGTGAATGTGTGATTGGTTAAATAATTTTGTTTTAGGTGTAAGGTGGCGTTAAATTTTCCTAAAGAAGCACCTTAAAAACAAAAGAGGGGTGTGGTTAATAGTGAATGGTATAAATGCAAAACGAATATTTTTTATCTTGTTAGGTATATCCGTTTTTTTAATATTTTATTATGCTCCGCAATTTGGGCCGGCAGTTGATCCTTCCGGTAAATCCTTCGAGTTGAGCCAACAGGGTAAAGCTGCCATAGGACTATTCTTCTTAGCAAGTATTTGGTGGGTTTTTGAAGTAACTCCTATTGGTGTTACAAGCCTTATGATAGGGGTTGCTCAAGCCTTATTCCTTATTCGTCCAGCAAAGGAAGCCTTCCGAGATTTTATGGATCCAACGGTTATGTTTATTCTGGGATCATTACTCATAGGGCTAGCTTTTACGAAGTCGGGAATCACTAAAAGAATAGCCTATAAAATGTTAGATGTAGTAGGTGAAGATACCAGAAAGATATTGTTGGGGGTATTTATTGTAACGGCATTATTGACTCATATTATGGCCCATACCGCCGTGGCAGCTACTATGTTCCCAATTTTAGTAACAATTTTGGCCTTATATAATGGTGACAACTCTGATGGTAAACCCAACAAGTTTGGTAAGGCTTTGTTCATTGGAATGGCCTATACTGCAGGTGCAGGAAGTATCTGTACACTCCTGGGTGGTGCTCGCAATCCTGCAGCAGTGGGTTTTTACACTGAGTTCACAGGGAAAGAAGTTTCCTTTGTTGACTTTTCCATTCACTTGGCGCCCTTTGGTTGGGCTAGTGTCTTTCTTATTTGGGCATTGTTAATGATCATTTACAAGCCTGAAAAAGCAAATATCCCTGGCCTACGAGATAAGGCAAGATCAGAATATGCAAAACTTGGTCCTATTAAAAAGCAAGAAATATTCGTAAGTATTGTCGTCGTCTGTGCGCTTGCCATGCTTGTATTACAACCAATAATTCCGGCTTTAAAGACCATGGATCGTTCAGTTCCCTTGCTACTCGCAGGAGTATTATTCTTCCTCTCTAATGTATTGAATGCAGAAGATCTAGAAAAGAAAATTCCTTGGAATATCGTTTTGTTGTTTTCGGGGGCGATGAGTATTGGTTTCTGCCTATGGCAAACAGGTGCTGCCCAGTGGATAGCAATAAAGTGGTTAGCAATGATAGCTGGTGCACACTGGTTGGTTTTCCTTTTAGCAGTTTGTTTCTTAGTGATGCTTATGACAAACTTTATTATGAACGTTGCTGCTATTGCCATTACACTTCCGGTTGCTCTGGTTATGGCACAGTATCTTGGGGTTAACCCAGAGCTTATCTTGTACGGTGCCGTAGCAATGGCTGGAATGCCTTTCTTACTATTGATTGGTGCAGCGCCTAACGCAATTGCCTATCAATCGAAGCAATTTTCTACGGGTGAATTTTTCGTAAGCGGTATTCCTGCTAGTGCAGTTATCATGGGTCTTTTAATATTCATGACTTTTACCTACTGGCCTATAGTGGGTATGCCTGCCCTTCTAAGATAGTACCGTGTTAAAAATAGATATGCCTGGATGTTTCCAGGCATATCTCCTATAAATATGTTGATTTCGAGCGTTACATGAGAGGTGGGATTAGTTGTCGGCTTAGCACGTGACAAATATTTACCGTTAGTTAACAGAGATTCAGGGAATAAAACCTATCCAATTTGGCTATTGATTAATCCTAAATACCCTACAGTTTTAAATAACATTTGGAGACATGTTTTGGACGAAATTCAAGACAAAGTATACAGGGAAATTCACTCGAGAATCGATACAAAAGATATTTACGTTAGGAGTGTTGTGTCCGATTGTGGAATTGTTCCCAATACATTAAATTGGTGGGGGAGCGAAGTCACCTTAGAAATCAAGTTATTAAGGGAAATTGTCCTTGAGTATCATCCGAAATTATTGGTTACTTTTGGTGGGTTTCCATATGAATTTGTGAGACGGGTGTTTGAAAGTAAACCACAAAAAGGACCTAAGTATTGGAATGTTGATATTATTAGGGATGAATTCGAAAATTCTATTAACAATTTTGAAGTAAATAAAACTAATGTGATCCCCTTACTTCGCAAAGTCAATTCAAGTAATCGACTTGTAGAAACATCTGATTCCTACAGTCGTAATGAAACTGAGCATTACTTTCATTTTGTTGGAACAAAAATATCTGAAATGCTTATTAAGAATAAGGATAGTCTGAGTATTTGGCTGAAATAATGAAGTTTTTTAAGTTAGAAGTACCGACCCAAGAAACTATCTCCTTGTTTTAATTGATATGGATCTCCACCGCTATCCAAGAAACGCTCGTAGTGATAAACCCAGCTGTCGATATCTGGTATCAACGTTTTCCATGATTTATCTCCTAAGATTTTGTAATACCAATACATCATTTGAGAGTTTGCGAGTTTTGAGGAGTTGCAGTACTTCTTTTCAAATTCCAAAAGGAATTCTAAGGATTCATTAGCGTTTTCCAAAGATTTTTCCTTCCTTCTTACGTAGATGGTTTCTATGCGTTTAGCCTTACCAATTCGGTAGTTCTAAAATCATTATTGGTTATATTAATTAAGAACGTTTCGTTTTGCTATATACGCCATATGTATACGATGATAATCTTTACTTGTAAGTGTTTTTTGACACAAATACTATTTGGAAGGGGGCATGAGTTAGCTTTATAACAAATTAACGCAAATTGTAAATTACTATTGCATATAAAAAGCTGCCTCAAAAGGTCGCTAAGAAATTTAATCGATAACCAACATTTCACTCCATGCCAAAGGAGGGTTTAGTATGAGAGATGAATCCCTTGATTATGGGATTAAGTACACTCGGGGTAATTTCTTAAAAGTTGTACCAGTGAATGGACCTGAGGGTGAGCGTAATTATAAGTTTGAACTTTATAATAATAGGGTTAGGGCCAAACGACCGGTTGCTACACTGACCGCAAGTGTAGGTACAGTTATCAGAGAAGGTATGTTCAAACGATCGTTTAATGCCACTTTAGAGATCAGACCGGATGTGCCATTTAGCCAGGAGGAGTTAAACGATTTGCCTGCTGACATTGCGACATTCATGTTTCGAGAGTTAGGAGGTAACCCTTTACAAGAAGAATTCAATATCAGAATTACTTGCACGATCCGAGATGCTTCACTCGAGAAGAAGGAAAATGTAATTTCAGAATCGTGGATTAGTGGAGCTATTAATTTTAATCGTTATAATATTTTTTCCAGCAACCCCTTGGTTATGTCTTCTGGGTATTAGGATGAATGGATGTAAGTTTAATGTGCTACTTTATTCAGAAGAGTCAAAGTCTGCATTCTATGCATTCATCTATTCAGCTTTTCTAATGATGAATATGCCCAATATGCATTTAACTGTTGTACACCTACAAGAAAGCAAGGGCACTTTTATTGGCGATAATCAGAACGGACTTAGTTCATGGCCGATCAGTCCAACCTTTGACTGGCTGAAAGATGTCATTGGGAGAGCTGATTCGGCCACTAAAACTAAGGACTTCGAACTGCATACTAAAGCAAATGACGTATTTTCTGCCAGAGCATCAGACGTTTATCATCAAGTCATCTATTGCAATCCGAATATTCCGGATTCGGTAGACGCGCTTCTCGATTATTCCAGAAAAAAGTCAATTGAGTTAATAATCATGGGTACTGGAGAACTTGGAACGTTAAAAGGTTTGATCTTTGGTAGTTTAGCCCATACGTTGCAAAATAAGTCTTCAATACCGGTGTTGTTAGTTAAGAACCTTTCGGAAGATTTTCTTAATAGTTATGGATCAAGACCTATCCTAAAGCTTATTCACAAATGAGTCAACTGAAATCCAAGATCTTTAGATAGATTAGAAGTGTTGCTTGTCAACACTTTTTTTTGTACTTTCAGAAAGTATAAACTTATCGTTATATACTGCAAGAAGGTTAATACGTGCGAAGACAGTGCTGCAAGAAGGTTTAACCCGTGCGAAGACGGTGTCTTCGTCGTCTGAAGCATAACTGCAACTATGGCTACCGCCTTCGCCTACGGCTTGGCGCTAGCCAAGTTTTCTAATGTTCACTCAAAGAATCCAGAAAAAAGCTATATTATTTTCGTAATTGTACAAGTAAATGATTTAAAGATTAGATTATAAAGAATTGGTTTTAGTATTTGTTAAATTTGTGTGTGCAAAAATCGTCCCGAAGCAGATGGATTATTCAATCCTTGAGAAAGAAAGAGAAATAATATTCCGCTGAACGTAGCTTTGCTGGTTTTTCAGGAATTTCAGAGGGTTAGCATATCATAAGTTTATTCGATATTGATATGCTTGAATCATTAATCCCGAAATAATTCAATCCAAATTTTAATTAATAAAAAGTATCGCTCAGAGTAACGAAGCTTTATTTATATCGGGAAACGATTGAATTCGACAATATCCCACAGTCTATACTAGGTAGCCATAGAAATCAGTGATTATAGGGATACGGATACTCTATAGACACATTTATTATCCAGTGCTACTCTTTATTTGTGAAATCAAATTTTTAAAAAAAGGAGGGCAGTGTTTTTAAAATTGATGAGTCCTATTAGAATTGAGGAGGACCTGACCACACTTTTTTTAGTGAGTAGTGAAAAATGTCACGTAAAGGGGTACCTCTTCAAGAAAAAAAGCAGCCTATAAAAGGCCGCAAAAGAATTTTCTCAATTGTAATTATATCATAAATACCGAAAAAGTGAGGTTTAGCCATCTAAAAATTCTAAGTTTTAATTAGGGGCTAAAGTCAATAGAGGAGGGAACGATGAATGAAAGACTTATACAACTCCTTGATGTATGCAGCTAGGGCTCATGCCCAGTGGGAGATTGAAACTTCTTTTAACATTATTAAAAACCGAAAGAAATTATTAGTACTGTTTATAATGGCCCTGCCCTTGCTCATACCAGCAATGGCTCATGCGGCATCTACCTTACCAGGCTTTATCGGAGGCAAATCAGCCTTTGGTCCGTCGTTTTTTTCGCCTACTACTTTCTACGGCTCCATAGCCGTGGGTATCATAGCAGGTCTAATTACAGGTTGCATAGGGGCAGGCGGAGGCTTTGTCATCACCCCTGCACTTATGAGCTTGGGAGTAAAAGGTATATTGGCAGTAGGTACCGACATGTTTCACATCTTTGCCAAGGCAATCATGGGCACAACCCTCCATAAGAAGATGGGTAACGTCCATGCGGGTCTAGCTATCGCCTTTCTGGTTGGTTCTGGACTTGGGGTCACAGGCGGCGGTGTGATAAACCGGGCATTATTTAACTATAATCCTATAATGAGCGATTTCGTAATAAGTTCTATCTACGTGGTTCTGCTGGGTTTCTTAGGCATTTTCGCTATGAGCGATTTTATTCGGACTAAGAAAAATGCTCCAAAGGTCGGTGGCGATGTTCACGGTAGCCCAGAGAAAATGACGGGTTTAGGAACAAAGCTGCAATCCATTAACCTAGCTCCGATGATTAAATTTGATGAGCACGTCGTTCCAGGCGGTAGAAGAATTTCCGGGATCTTTGTTGCAATATGCGGAGCTGTGACAGGCTTTTTAGCATCCATTCTGGGTGTTGGCGGCGGTTTTGTTACCTTTCCAATGTTTGTGTACGGACTTGGAATTTCCACAGCAACTACTGTAGGAACTGATATATTCCAAATTATATTTACAGCTGGCTATGGTTCAATAGCTCAGTATGCTGTCTATGGTTACGTGTTCTATACCTTGGCCATGGGGATGCTGCTAGGTTCGTTATTTGGTATCCAAGTAGGTGCCATCACAACCAAAGTGGTTCCTGGCACGCAAATTAAGGCCTTCTATGCATTGGCAATTATGGCGGGTTTCGTCAACAGACTCTTTGCCCTGCCAGAAAAATTGACACAGATGGGCTATATCAGTCTGACCGCTGCTGCTGGCGCTATAATTACCAAGATTGGGGTATGGTTATTCTTTGGTTTAGTTTCCTTCTTCGGCATATGGATCATAGGCACATTTATCGTTAATATACCGAAACTTCGGGCTGAATCTGTTGAGGATTATAATGCCAAAGGAGGTGTTAGCCAATGAGTGTCGTTCGAAACAAAAAGACGTTTATAATCGGTATTGGATTGCTTCTAAGTTTCGTGCTAGTCTATGTTGGTATGATGTCACCGAACTTCGGTAACGGCAGGAATGGTCTGGAATACGCCGATGATATGTTTAACTCACTCTCTAAGGGCTCAGCGTATTTCATTGATGAAGCTAAACAAGTTGCTGATTCTCAACAGGGAAAAAATATCAACTTCACAATAAAAGCCTTAAATCCAGAAGATGCTGAAAAGTGGGGCAAATTATACACTACAGCTGGAGCTACTGTCACCGTTAAAGATACTTCTGTGACCATTGATGGAGATTATGGCAAAATCTTAGGTGCTGCTGTGGCTGACAGCGACCTCATGTATCACAATGATAGTAAATCCGTTGAATCAAAATATGGTTATGATGGTCGTGAAGCAACCTACAACTGGAATAGTTCCTTAAAGAAAATTGAAGCCTCAATGAAAGCTAAATCGCAGTTTCAAGAAGCATCTCAGTTAACTAAAGTACAACAAAAAGCTGTTGAGCCAGCCTATAACTACTACGGAGTTGAGATAAAGAAAGTCAGTGAGAATAAAGCCAGTGTCATCTTTCTGCTCACCTTCTACCTTATATACACCATGTGGTATGGCTTTGGACTCTTTTACTTCTTTGATGGTCTTGGTATTGTTGTTGCCAAACCTAAGAAGAAGGAAGCTTAAAACGAGCCTATATCATGAGGCTTAACCTTTTGCTACAACTAGTGGCACGATTGGAGACTTATTGGTTGCAGCAAAAGGTTTCTTTTTTCTAGCAAGAAAGGCATTTAATATTATTTTTATAGTTTACTCTGTGATGAGGGGATTGAGAGATAATGAAGAGAGAATCGGGGGATAAAAGTTATCCCATTTGGGTATTAATCAATCCAAAACATCCTATTAGCCACGATAATTGGACACCAGTATTAGATGCAATTCAGGATAAAGTATATAGGGAAATGCATACGCGAATTGAAACTAATAATATTTATTTCAGAAATGCTGTGAGCGAAAGCAGACTTGTTCCTAATACCTTGAATTGGTGGGGACCCGAAGTGGCTAAAGAAATTGAGTTGTTCAGGAAGCTGGCCTTAGAGTACAAGCCGAGGATCATCTTTTCTTTAGGTGCTTTCGCCTATGAATTTTTGAGGCGTGTCTATGAAATCAAACCTGAAAAAGGACCAAAGGCATGGAGTAATTCAATCCTAGGTGAAGAGTTTGAAAGGTCCCTTGAGAGCTTTGATATTAACAAAACAAATATAATTCCCTTACTCCATCGAGTTGGGGCGAGCGCGAATTTCATTGACACTCACAATTATTTCTATAGAAAAGACGGAGAGAATTACTACCGCTATGTTGGTACTAGATTAGCCGAAAAGATTATTGAGAATAAAGGTCGACTTAATATCTGGATCAATAAATCAGTTTCATTGAATGCTACTTGCAATGCACCTTAGACATTGTTTTTAGGAAGGGAGTATTAAAAATGAATGATTCCAAGTACAAAGTGCTCCTTTACTTTGATGATTCAATGCAAGCCTTTTATGCAGCTGTTCAAACTGCCACACTCTTGAAGAATATGCCCGATATGCATTTGACAGTAGTGCAGGCCCAAGAGGGCATTGAAGACTTTAAGGTTACGGAATATAGTTGGATTGATACTAAAGATTTAGTTAATTGGGCCTTGGTAAGAAGTAAGGCCAAAGGAGCAGAGTATTATTGGCCAATTAGATCAAACTCAGATTGGATGAAGCAAGAGAAATATATTAAGATTCTTTCCGAAGTTAACGAGTTATTTACGGAGAGAGCTGAGAACGTAAGTCATGTTGTAATTTATTGTGATTCTAGTGTTTCTAATACTTTAGAGGCGCTGTATGATTATGCAGCAAGGAATTCTTATAATTTGATAGTTATAGGCACACGAGGACTTACTACTTTGAAAGTCTTAATTCTTGGTTGTTTAGTCAACAAATCTCCAATCCCTATGATGTTGGTAAAGAAGCTCCCCCAAAGTTTTATTAAGCAATAGCGAACTCTTTAACAAGAGTCGTACATTGAGTACTGCTCCACTTGAGTAAACGGAGTTGACAATAGGGTAAAGGATTCGAAGGTCCCCAATAAATTGCAAAGCAATAAAATCCTATGCCTAGAGGACACTAGGGCATGGGATTTTTAATTATTGATTAACAGAGAACTGATAATGATCGTAGGAATATCGATAATCACTGTGATTTTTCAAGGGTGAATAATGTTAGACAATCGAGGTGTAAACAATAATGGATACAGGTTATTAATTACTATTATAATCTCTTTTCGAATATGATATAATTAAATTTAAATCATTAAAAGGTGGAATTTTCATGTCTGATTCTAAATTTCTTAAGGTGCTTCTTTATGCGGATGGATCGCCGCATTCTTTTTCTGCAACCGTATATGCTGCTAGTTTATTTTCCAGTATACCCAATATGCAATTAACTGTTTTGCATATACAAGAAAATGCTCAGGGCTCTATTGAGGGAGATTATAATTTGCTGGAAACTTGGTCATCTAACCCTAACTCAGATTGGGTGGAACACTTAGTTGAGGAGAATTCAGAGACTAGAACGGAATACTCTCGAATTCTCGCCATAACAAATAAAATTTTTTCAAAAAGAGGACAATATGTCAACCGTCAAGTGATATATTCTAATTACAATATACCCGATATAACCGAGGCTATTCTTAGTTTTGCAACCAAAAAGAACTATGAACTAATAATTATGGGTACGCGGGGTATGACCAGTCTAAAAGGATTAATTCATGGTAGTTTAGCGCACAGTGTGCTTAACAAGTCGGATATACCAGTTTTATTGATCAAGAAGCTTCCGCAAGATTTTATAGATGATTACGCGGTTGTTGATATTTAAATCAGTCAAACACAGGTTGTGTCATTTTTTTACGCTAGTATCCCAAATAAGTTAATATAATATGAAGGAAGATAATAGCCCGGGAGAGTTGTATTGATATGCTTCCCGGGCTTTAGTATTGCCGTCATACCATTTGTGCCTTAAAAAGCAAAATTTCCATTACTAAATATCGCAATTGCTTTACCCTCTGTGGTAATTCCAGTAATTTTAAGATCACTTGTTCCTATCATAAAGTCAACGTGTACGAAGGAGTCATTGGCGCCGAAGCTCTCCAACTCTTCTTTGCTTAAATTGTCACCATTTTCAAGACACACAGGGTAAGCTTTCCCAATAGCTAAATGACAGGATGCATTCTCATCAAAAAGAGTATTGAAGAACAATACTTTAGAGTTTGAAATTGGAGAATCATATGGAACCAGGGCAACTTCGCCGAGATAATGAGAACCTTCATCCGTTTCAATGAGATGTTTAAGTGTTTCATACCCTTTTTTAGCACTATATTGAATAATTCTTCCCTCTTCAAACTGTAGTGAAAAGTCTTCTATTAGATTTCCATTATAATTTAAGGGCCGAGAGCTGACGACAGTGCCACTGGCTCCGGTTTTATCAGGCAATGTAAATACCTCTTCAGTAGGCATATTAGCGATAAATTCTATTCCAGTTGGTGTTGTTTCTGCACCGCCCAGCCAGAGATGATTCTCGGGTAATTTGATTTTTAGATCTGTACCAAGTGAATTTTTATAATGCAAAAACTTCAAAGAAAGGGAATTCAAAACGCTAAGACGTTTTTTTAAATTAGCTTTATGTTCATCCCATGCGGCTTCAGGATTTTCGGTATCGACCCGTACCGTTCTAAAAATGGCGTCCCAGAGCTTAGTAACGGCATCCTCATTATTAAGGTCTGGAAAGACTTTCTTTGCCCAAGAAACCGTTGGTATTGAAACAACGCACCAAGTATTTCTGTTACTCATAAGACGTTCCCGATATTCCTGGAGTGCAACCGCTCTTGTTTTTTGAGCTGTAATTATCTTCTCCGGATTGATCTCTTTCATAAGCTCTGGGTCAGAAGCGGAAATGCTTAAAAACGCTGCTCCCTGATGAGCATAGGAAAGATAAAATTCCTTCTGCCACGCTGGAAAGTCCAAAAAAACCTCTTCAGGAGCATGCAGAAAGCGAATTTTCGAGAATAATTCATCTTGCCATTGAATTATGACATCTTTAGCACCTTCTTGATAGGCTGTTTGAGCAACCAGACGAGTAAACTGTGCACATTCAATTGGAGAAAAAATAACTAGAATCTGCATTGGTTGAAGGTTTAATCCAGTTTTTACGATCAGACGAGCGTATTTTTCTAAGTTTGTATCCATGAAAGCTCCTTTCAAATTGTATTATGTGTAAGGAAACGGTTATTTAGAGAAATGTTGGAGTAACCATATTAGTTTAACTGCTTTAGTTAAATGTATTACTAATTTAAGGAGACTAGAGTGAAAATGCTCAAAAATGGTCATTGCTATTATATAAGGAGTTGCTTACTGATTAATTATACATAAAATCAAATATTTGTCTGTCCGTCAAGTCAATATGTGCAAACAGTATAGAATGTTTGCTTGAGCTTGGCGTATTATGGTAAAATGCTCATAATGAATAGGGAATTGGAAAGGTAGGAGAAATAATGGCAGTAAGACTTAGCAAAGGGCAAAAAGTAGACCTTACTAAAAGTAACCCTAACTTAAAGGAAATTATTGTTGGATTGGGTTGGGCTTCTAACCCTGCCGCCAGCAGCTATAACTTTGATTTAGATGCTTCGGCTTTTTTAATAGGAGCAAATGGTAAAGTGAAGGATGAAAATGATTTTGTCTTCTACAATAACCCATCGGGTGGTCAGGGTTCAGTAAAACACAGCGGGGATCATAAAAAGGGTTCTGGGGAGGGAGATGACGAGCAGATTCGGATTAACTTGTCTGCGGTTCCTTCTCATATTGAGAGAATATCCTTTACTATTACTATTAATGACGCTCAAATGAAGCGACAAAGTTTTGGAGATATTAAGAACTCTTATGTAAGGATTCTTGATGCAAGTACCAACGAATTACTCCTTAAATATGAACTGGGTCAGGAATTCTCAGTGGAAACTGCTATTGTTGCCGCTGAAATTTATCGTCATGCCGGGGAGTGGAAGTTCAATGCTATTGGAAGTGGATTCCAGGGTGGACTAGCTGCTCTATGCCGTAATTTTGGACTGGAAGTTGAGGAAGAACAATCCTCTGCGGCTTCTAATAATTCATCTAATACCAGCTATGGAAATACTGGAAATACTAGCTTAGGCAATCCTGTTCCAGTCAGTTCTGCGGTTCCTTACAGTGGTTCTCAGAACGCACAAAATACCTCCTACTCCTATGGACAAAATACTTCCTATGGACAAAATACTTCCTATGGACATAATAGCTCCCAATCCTATGGCCAGAGTGGTGGGTATAGTCATGATCAAGGCGGCATGAACTGTCCGCGTTGCCATTCCAATCAGGTAACTGCTGGTAAGAAGGGATTTGGCCTTGGCAAGGCTGCAATTGGAGGAGTATTATTAGGTCCAGTAGGTTTATTGGCCGGATTTATCGGAAGCAAAAATATGGAGTTTGTTTGCTTAAGCTGCAAGGAACGGTGGAACTCAGGCAGTAATACAAATACTGCTGAGTGGTTACAAAGGCAAACGGAAAACGCCCGCAATATTGTGAACAAGTATATGGGTAAAGACCTTACAGAAGCCTTGGTTGCCGGCAGTGCTTTGGTGGCTTTAGCAGATGGGGTTATCGAGTCTTCGGAAAGGGAGAAGCTCATTGATTATTTCCGTACGAGTCAGGAAATGCGGGGAATTAATATTCATGAAGTAGATTCCCGTTTCAATTACTTTGTCCAGAGGATTCAAAGTGATCGTATGCTAGGAAAGGCTGAGGCTTTGAGGACCATCGGTAAATTAGCCAGTAAACCGGATGCTGCTCGGTTGGTGGTTCGATTATGCTGTGCCATCGGTTTTGCAGACGGAGAATTTGCTCCAGTGGAAAAACAAGTAGTGGAGGAGATTTGCCGCGAGGTCCGCTTAGATCCCAGAGAGTTTATTTTTTAAATATTTATAAGTCTTAAGGGGCCGTACTTCAATGTTCGGCTCTTTAAATTGAATTTGTATATTATTAGTTAGGAAATGAACTAAATTGCATAACGAAAGGAAGAGATAAGTCAAATTTAATCGAATGGAATGCATTATCTAAGACTTACATTATACGGAATAAAGTAATATACTTGATATAAGAATATTTAGAATTTACATTATGATGTTACTCTCGATTAGAAAGGAGGATGTATGGATACAGAAATAGCTAGACCAATACCTAAAGATACTTTAATGGAAGCTTTAAGTATCAAAATAGTGGAACTCAGCCAAGAGCGAGTTGTGGCAACTATGCCTGTCATGGAAGCTACAAGGCAACCCTTTGGATTGCTGCATGGTGGAGCATCGGTAGCTTTAGCTGAAACGGTAGCTAGCGTGGGAACCTTCAATTTGATTGACCAAGCTAATCAACGAGCGGTGGGGTTAGAGATTAATGCTAACCATATACGTGGCAAGCGAGATGGAATCGTTACCGCAGTGGGTATCCCTCTACATAAAGGCAGGACAACAATGGTTTGGGATATTAAAATGATGGATGAAGAGGAAAAGTTAATCTGTGTTTCTAGATGTACTATGGCTGTCATTAATGTCAAATCGGTAGATTAGGGCTTAAGCTCAACGTGAAGGTTAAACGTGATAATCACAAATAACGCCTCTGGCTTATAATTAAGCTAGGGGCATTATCTTTAGTTATACGAGTTGGCTGTGTAATTTATCCATTTAAACTTATCCTTATGAAGGGATTCATTACTTACTGTAGAATATTTAAGAAAGACGATAGTATCACTTATAATGAATATTGTCATAATCTAATTAGATCCTAAATTTAAGGAGAAGACGAGTAAAGGATGAATATTCAACTATTCGGAATCAAGAAATGCTTTGATACTAAGAAAGCTGAACGTTATTTCAAAGAGAGAAGGATCAAATACCAATTCATTGATCTGACAATAAAGGGCTTAAGTAAAGGAGAGCTCCAAAGTGTGAAGGCTGCAGTTGGATTAAAGAATTTGATTAATAGCAATGCTAAGGATTATAAGCGATTAAATATGGATCACATTATTTCTGAAAGTGGTAGGGAAGAGATTTT
The DNA here is from genome assembly GCF_014237355.1 of Desulfosporosinus sp. NCBI lineage: Bacteria > Bacillati > Bacillota > Clostridia > Eubacteriales > Desulfitobacteriaceae > Desulfosporosinus > Desulfosporosinus sp. The sequence continues at coordinate 458 of NZ_JABZFS010000021.1, read as the reverse complement.
GTTAAATAACCCCAATCTCTACAATACCCCTATTGTACGAAATGGCAAACAAGCGACAGTAGGATATGAACCGGATGTATGGGCGTCTTGGGAAGGATAAGGAGTGAGAAAGTACGGAGACAAGTAAGGAAACTAGAACCGTCTTAAAACAATCCAATGATGTTTTTAAAGATATACTGTCTCCTTCAAGAGAAAGGGGGACAAGCCCTTATGTATATTTTTATAGAATTATTGGATGCGATGAAGAAAGGGAGTACCTAGAAAAGATCATCCATTTAAACGAACAACTCAAGCTAACGGGGAACTATCTTCTTTTTGAAAAAGTGATTCCTGTCAGCACCAATACAGCGGTAATAGAGCGAGCGAGGAAATTGTTTGAGCCGGTGCCCCTTAAGGATTTCAGCAATGGAGCTATCTTAAATGTATTGGAATCACAGGGCTATTTTTCATTAAGCTCT
>NZ_JABZFS010000081.1:0-68410 GCF_014237355.1 Desulfosporosinus sp. | reverse complement strand
AGAGCCTAAAAATTATGATCTACACGTTAACTTTCCGGGAGGAGGGCCCGTTGATGGTCCTTCAGCTGGGATTGCCATTGCGACAGCCACAATATCCGCAATTCGTCAGCAAAAAATTGATAATTTTTTAGCCATGACGGGTGAACTATCAATCCGTGGACGAGTTAAACCCATTGGCGGCGTTGCAGCAAAGATTGAAGCTGCTAAACAAGCTGGATGCAAGCGAGTTTTAATTCCTAAGGAAAACTGGCAAGAGCGTTTTGCGGATTTAAAGGACGAGATTGAAATCATTACAGTGGAAGAGCTCTCTCAAGTACTCGATACCGCACTTATCCCAGAGATAAAATTAGAGAAAATTGAGACCAGGCCGCCCCTTGAGGAAGTTTTAAATCGTATAGATTTTGGAGCCGTTAATAAGGCGGTAACCAACATTGTTGCTAATTTGCCTGAACAGGGCAAAACATGTTAGAATAGTTCAAGATAAGTTTGGCACACTAGCTGTAGTGTGTCTTTTTTTCACAGGATTTTTTGCAAATGGGGGGATATAAGTTGACAAAAGAACGTGAATTACCATTACTCCCGTTACGTGGGATTCTTGTTTTTCCGTATATGGTTATTCATCTAGACGTAGGCAGAGAACGGTCTATGGCTGCGATAGAAGAAGCCATGCTTGATGATCGAATCATTCTTTTAGCTTCCCAGAAAGAAACAGAGATTGATTCGCCTGATCCCGATGACTTGTATGAAATGGGTACAATTGCAGAAATCAAACAACTCTTAAAACTACCGGGCGGCACGATGCGAGTCCTCGTTGAAGGGATTTCGCGTGGACGAGTCCTTGAATTCATCGAGGAAGATAAATATTTTAGGGTACGAATTGAGGAATTAATAGAAGAAAAGCAACCTATGACTCCTGAATTAGAAACCCTAGTCCGAGGAATGACTCATCAGTTTGAAGAATATGCCAAGCTCGGCAAACGTGTTCCTTTAGAAACCATTGGAACTGTCTTAGCCGTAGAGGAACCAGGACAATTAGCGGATATCGTAGCATCCCACTTGAACCTTAAGGTTCCAGACAAACAAACCATTTTAGAAGCAATGTCAGTCCAATTACGTGTCGAACGATTAACAGAACTGATCATGCGAGAAATCGAACTCTTAGAACTTGAACGGCGGATCGGTCAGCGAGTTCGTAAACAAATGGATAAAGCTCAAAAGGAATACTACCTGCGGGAACAGATGAAAGCAATCCAAAAAGAACTCGGAGATAAAGACGAGCGTCAAGCTGAAGCAGATGAATACCGGGAAAAAGTGGCTAAAGCTAAGTTTCCTAAAGAAGTTGAAGAGAAAGCACTGAAAGAAATAGATCGTTTAGAAAAAATGCCTCCACACTCGGCAGAAGGCACGGTGGTTCGTACTTATCTAGACTGGCTCTTAGTCCTACCTTGGACAAAGACTTCAAGGGATAAAATTGATTTAGTCCGTTCGGAAGAAATCCTGAACGAGGATCACTACGGCTTAGAGAAAATCAAGGAACGAATTCTAGAGTTCTTGGCGATCCGTAAGCTGACACCAAAAATGAAAAGTCCCATTCTTTGCCTAGTGGGACCTCCAGGAGTCGGGAAAACCTCCTTAGCAAAATCCATCTCCCGATCCTTAAACCGCAAATTTGTACGTATGTCCTTAGGTGGACTACGGGATGAAGCTGAAATCAGGGGACATCGCCGTACCTATATCGGTGCTTTACCCGGACGGATTATTCAAGGAATGCGCACGGCAGGAACCCGTAATCCCGTGTTTCTTCTCGATGAAATCGATAAAATGGCCTCGGATTTCCGCGGTGACCCAGCATCAGCTCTCTTAGAGGTTCTAGATCCTGAGCAAAACAGTACCTTTACGGATCACTACCTAGAAGTTCCTTTTGATCTAGCCCAAACCTTATTTGTCTTAACAGCCAATACCTTACACACAATTCCCCGTCCCCTCCTAGATCGGATGGAAGTCATTACCCTAAGTGGGTATACAGAAGATGAAAAGGTCAATATAGCTAGCCGATATCTCGTGCCCAAGCAAATGAAGGCTCATGGGCTTAGCAACGATGTCTTTACCTTGGAAGAGGATGTTCTCTTAAAACTCGTTCAAGGTTATACAAAAGAATCCGGGGTCCGAGGCCTTGAGCGACAAGTAGCCAACCTTTGTCGGAAAATAGCTGTCCGTTGGGTGAAGAAAGAATGGGAACCGCATACTGTGACAGTCGAAGATGTAGAGTCTGCCTTAGGCGCTCCTCGTTATCACTTCCAAGTAGCAGCAAAAGCCCCGGAGATCGGAGCCGTAACAGGACTAGCCTATACTGAAGTCGGCGGAGTAGTTCTTACAGTCGAAGTAACTCCACTGCCCGGAAAAGGGAAGTTAACCTTAACAGGTCAACTAGGAGACGTCATGAAGGAATCCGCGCAAGCTGCCTGGACCTTCATCCGAGCCTATGCCCTGCAACTTGGTATTGAAGAAGACTTTTATGATCGTACCGACCTGCACATCCACGTACCAGAAGGTGCCACACCCAAAGACGGTCCTTCAGCCGGGGTCACCATGGCCACAGCAATGGCCTCAGCTATAGCCAAGCGCGCAGTCCGTCCAGATCTGGCGATGACTGGAGAAATAACCTTACGCGGCAACGTATTACCCATCGGCGGTGTCAAAGAAAAGGTTTTAGCGGCACATAGGGCAGGAATCAAAGTCGTGCTCCTCCCCGAAGAAAATCGCAAGGACTTCGAGGACATCCCGGAAAACGTACGCAAAGTCCTAGAGTTCCACTTTGTCAGCCGAATTGAAGAAGTACTAAAGCTCGCCCTCTTACCCCTAGCTCATTCTGATAAAGTCCCCAAAAATCCACCCTTAAACTCAATGTACGCTCCAAGCGGAATTCCAACCGAGGAACCAAGAACAGAAGAACACCCAAAAACCTGCTAAGGCGAGGGTGGCATTCTGGGGCGAGGGTCGCGTCACACTTGCTCAGCCATGCGCTCGTCGTGACAAACTAGGGCTTTAATCCGTCATGCAAGCGGCAGGATTCCCGGCCAAAGCGACGTCCCTGTCGCATGGCCGGCGGGAAACGTCCCTGTTTCCCGCCCTGCTTGATGCAAGCGGATTAAAGCCGAGTTTGGCTACGACTCCCGCAAAGGCATTCGCGCCGTGTGATCGCGACCCTCTTGGGCTGGAGGACGAAGAGCAAGTATGCAAGTCTTGGAAGCGTCCCCGAACTTGCACGTAACTCTAGAATTGTTCACAGATTTACATAATCGCTTTTGCGTCTAAAGACGCAAACACCTGACAAATCTCTCCGTCATTCCTACCTTCGTCGTCCACAAGCCAGACGAAGTTTCTTAGCTTAAGGAGCACTTTAGCGGAATCGCGTCAATGGACGCAGTCGATAAGGCGTGAAGAAACGCAACGGTTCACATGCAGAAAAACCCAGAGGTTTTGCGTTTTAGCCTTATCGGCAAGGGAATAGCGATGCAGCGTGTGCGACTGGGCTAAGAAACTGAGTCTCGAAAGGAAGAGATACCTTGATAGTCATAAAAAACGCAGAGTATGTTGCATCTGCCGTAAAATATGAGCAATATCCGGTTGACGGATTACCTGAGATAGCCATGGCTGGGCGGTCCAATGTAGGCAAGTCATCCCTGATAAACGCCTTCTTAGGACGGCGTAACCTTGCACGAACTGGAAACACACCCGGAAAGACCCAAACTTTAAATTTCTATAGAGTCAATGATTCCTGGTTCTTCGTTGACCTACCAGGCTATGGCTATGCCAAAGTTGCCAAGACAGTCAATGCCCAATGGGGCCCTATGATGGAACACTATCTCAAAAAGCGGGAGCCTTTGCGAGCGGTTATACAAATTGTCGACATTCGCCATGCGCCGAGTGTTGAAGATATCGAGATGCAAGAGTGGTTACGCACCATGCAAGTTCCAACCATGGTGGTGGCTACCAAAGCCGATAAAATCTCCCGCGGACAGTGGGCTAAACATTTAAAAGTTATAGCAAATGCCCTAGATATTCCAGATGTTTCGCTCATCCTCCCATTTTCGGCTCAGTCAGGGATAGGAAAAACAGAGTTGAATGAAGCAATTGAAGAAATCTTGGGATTAAATCAGGAAGTCTAAAACGTGTCAGGGGGACGGTCCTTTTTGACACGCTAGTGCTTTAACACGAAAAGTCGGAGTTCATTTGATAGAACCAGATAGTTTCATAGTTGGCTGTGATAGAAAGCTTTTTCCGCCAGCCCACAAAAAGGAACCCCCAAATCAGCACTGATTTGGGGGTTCCTTTTTGCGGTTACTTGTCTAACTTCCCGAATCTATTCGAAGGGCTATAACGAATCCAAACCTTACCCTTTATGTTTTGCATCGGTACGAAACCCCAGATGTGGCTATCATTGCTCCCCCGGCGATTGTCCCCTAAGACAAAATATGAATCTTCTGGAACGGTAACAGGATCGTATTGGTAATCAGGTTTGTCTAAAAGATAATCTTCCTCAAGTGCTGCCCCATTGATCAATACCTTTCCATCCTTAACCTGAATTGTCTCTCCGGGTAATCCAATGACTCTTTTGATCAGATCATCTTTTTCGCCAGATTCCGGGGGAGCACGGAATACAACGATGTCTCCTCGTTCAATTCCATTAAATTTAAACATTAGCTTATCAACTAATAATCGATCTTGCAGACGAATCGTTGGTAACATTGAGCCTGTAGGTACAATCCTCGGATCTAAAAGGAACGTTCTAATTACAAATGACAAAATAAATCCTAAGGCTATTATCTCCACCAATTCTATTAGCTTTTTAAGTCGCGCATCCAAACCGTGATCCTCCTCAATACTCCGTTCTTAAGGTTATATTATATATTAGCTCCACAACCGTGTCACGGAGACGGTCCCTTCATGTCAAAGTCTATGTAACGGGGATGGTCCTTTTTGACACGCTTGGCCTTACATCAAATCGTGTCAAAAAGGACCGGACCGTCCCCCTGTCACGCTGTCATAAAAAAATACTCACCCTAGTATAGTTATAAGGCGAGAACTATCTACAAAAAACCTATTGTTGGGGAACCCTCGGGAGATGAAGCAAAAGGAAGGGGGGTAACGGTTGAGAGATATAGGTATGCTTGTTATAAGTTTAGGGATTATCTTAATTGGAGCAGAAGCCTTCACAAATGGAATTGAGTGGCTGGGAAAACGACTTAAACTGGGAGCAGGTGCTGTCGGAAGTATTTTCGCGGCCGTTGGCACAGCTTTGCCTGAAACCATGGTGCCAATTATGGCCATATTAGGCGGAGTGGGGCCGGAAGGAGCGGAAATAGGCATTGGAGCAATTCTAGGTGCCCCGTTTATGTTAGCCACCGTCGCTTTCTTTATTACGGGGTTTGCGGCACTGTTGTTCCGGCGAAAGAATCTTCCTTTGCGTTTGGATGCGAAGGTTGTCAACCACGACCTAAAGTTTTTCCTGATTGTTTATACCGTCGCGATCCTAGCTTCCTTTTTACCAACTGAAACTATGAAAAATGGGGCAGCATTAGCTTTGGTTGCTGCGTATGTAGTTTATGTTTACCAAACTATCCGCGACTGTAAAGATGATTGTACACATGAAAAATTAGCGCCTCTTTATATGGATAGGAGCGCTCGTAACCCGACTACATCCAAAATTTTACTGCAAATAACCTTGGCCTTGGTCGCCATTGTTTTTGGTGCAGATCGCTTTGTCAATGCGGTGCAACCCATCGCAGTAGCCATCGGGGTTCCGGTTTTTGTGCTTTCTTTAATAATCACACCCATTGCCACAGAGCTACCAGAGAAGTTTAATAGTGTACTTTGGATTCGTAAGGGCAAAGATACCCTAGCCATGGGGAATTTGACCGGAGCCATGGTCTTTCAAAGCTCAATAATTCCTGCGATTGGTATTGCTCTTACACCTTGGAAGTTAGATCCCTTGGCCTTGTGGAGCGCGCTTCTCGCCTTAGGAGCAGCGGTTATTCCCTACCTTTCACTGCGTCGTAAAGGGGTGATTCTTCCTAGCACCCTTCTGATTGGAGGGTTCTTTTACCTAGTATTTATTGTAACGATTGTTCGTTTTTCGATCCAGTAAACTCTGCAACAAGCATACCCGTTAGAACTAATCCTGCCCCTAAATATCCTTTAGGGGTCAACAACTCACCCGCAAGGAAGAAAGCAGAAATGGCGGCGAAAACAGGTTCCATGGAAAAAATAAGAGCTGTATGAGTTGAACTGGTAAATTGTTGCATTTTGGTTTGCACAAAGAAAGCCATTGACGTTGCAAGAATGGCGGTAACCAGTAGACCAAACCAGGCAGTTGAACTAAAGACAAGAACAGGTTGAGGCAAAATCAGGGAGAAAAAACCACTTAGAACGCTTACCGTAAGAATTTGTATACTAGCTAAGACTGTAGCATTTGTTTGAGGCGCATAACGTCCAACTAAGAAAATATGTAAGGCAAAGCTTATGGCGCAAAAAAGAATCATAAGGTCACCATTATTAAGCTGAAGGCTATCACCTAGGGAAAGCAAAGCAAGACCCACTAGAGCACATAGGATGCCAAGGATTAAGCTGGGACTAGGGAGTTTTCTTGTCGTTATGGCCACTAAAGCTGGAACAAAGACAATAGAGAGCCCCGTTATAAAACCGGCGTTGGAGGCGGTTGTGTACTGCAAACCGACGGTTTGCCAAGCATAGCCGGAGAAAAGAAAGACCCCTGCCACTACCCCACTGAGTAAAGTTCCTAAGTTAATATGAGCTCTTTGAAACCAGAGAAATGGTAATAAACTCACAAACGCGATGGCAAAACGGATCGCAAGAAATGGGAACGGAGGAAGATCCTCGATAGCCCATTTGACAATGACAAAGGTCGAACCCCAAACAAAGGCAACCAAAAGTAAAGAAAGATCAGCCCAGTGGCTTCTGTTCAGCTTCAAATCCGATAACTTCCTTTCAAAGCAAATAATTCATAGAAAAGTTTGGCTGGCGTCAATCCATAGACGCCGGGGGCAAAGTTGAGTACAAAACAAGGTCGTTGCGTAAGAATACGCAACGACCTTTTCTGATCTAGGACAGAAAGTATGGTTGTGGCACTGGATTACGATAGTACTAGTATAACGGATCAAATTGCAACTGAAAAGAGGGAATAAGCACTAACCTCTTCCTCCTTCGTGAGGCCCTGGTAAATCAATGATTGGCTCTGGCTCATCTATCGGGGTATAAATTGGGGGAGGAGAACATGGCGGTGGAAGTGGACAAGGTGAGCCTCCGCTGCAGTATTGCTCTTTCGCCTGACAGAATAAATGGTAGTGACGTTCTTCGTCCGCGGCCATTTCGTTAAGAATACATTGAATCTCTGGGATCGGGATTTTTTGAGCCAACTCCAGATAATCTCGGTGGCCTCTCGCTTCGTCTTCGATATTAGAATCGAGAAGAGAACATAGGTCGCTGGTATAATTGACATATCGAGATCTCCAATCCACCCAATGCCCACTACTTAAGGAACCGTATTTAGGGTCAACTCCCAGATGACGTAAGGCTAAGGCCAATTTTTCAAGGTGTTGCATCTCATCATAAGCAATGGGTCTCAATAAAGCATCGAATTCCGGGCGGTCTAGGAGCACGGCCTGATAAAGGTAAGTAGTGATTGCCGTTAACTCGGAGTCCTTCCCTGCATAAGCTTCATAGAGCCACATGGCATATGTATAGGTTGGTTCGGGAATTTGAACAGGTGTAGGTCCAACGATTGGTTCACAGGCAGCTGGGAATGGAAGTAATAGAACTTGACCCGCATAAATACGGTCAGGATGCTTCAATTGATTTAGTTGAATGATTTCAGCCATTTGGACGTTATAGGCTTTAGCAATTTTATATATAGTATCTCCTGGATTAACAATATATCGTGCATAGTTCATGAGGATTCCTCCCTTTATACTAGTCAGGGTACAGGGACACTCGGCCATCCATGGCAGCGCATAGGTGCTGCACCTATGCCGATGGCTTTGTGTCAAGCCAAGTATTGTATATGTCATATGACAGTATATTCGATGGCAAAGAGACGTGATAATGGATAATAATGGGGTTAAGATTGGAATGTATTGGACGAGTCTGACGTAGTTATGTATTAAACGATTTATTATAAATATCCTAGCTTAAAATAATTCCTATTAAAGGAGGAGTAAACGTGGGTTCATATGTTTTAAGAGGAATCTCAACGGCCTTACTTGTCACTGTTGTGACTCTTTTTGCCGGTATCTTCGGACGTGCAATGGGCCTTGGGGGACTAAGTGTGTCCCAACTATTGGATATTGGGCTTTTGGCAAGTTGTCTTATAGGCGGATACCGCACAGCTAAAGAGAGCAAGGAATGGTTTATGGGCGGAGTAACTGGAGCTGGTTATGTCATAGTGGGGACGCTGCTGCTTGCCTTATTCCTACCAATCCGGGGCTTAGGCTTTATTCAAGTTCTTATTGAAGGGACGCTTATCGGGCTAGTGGCCGGTGCTTTTGGCGCGGGAAAAAGGGATGTTGTTCCAAGTGGGTGGACCGGAAGACCAAGTCGATCGGCTTATACCCCATCTTATGTAGGATATGACAGGGATGACCAGTTCAGCAGTAATTTCAAATGGGATTCCGAAGAGGATATTACACCAAGAGCAAATCCCTCAAAGCTTCAATGGATTAATAGCTCTGAGGACGAATTCGAAGGAGTCAGAGAAATACAGAAGGATTCTGAAGAGAGCTCAGTTATTAAATGGCCTTGGGACAGGGAGAATGAGTGTAAGACAATTTCCAGGAAAGAGGACCCGGTACCCATGCAAAATGATCTAGTCGTTTGGGATAAAAGCGAGGAGAAAGCAAAACCTTGGTGGGAGCAATAATTATATTTAGAAGATTTTGAATAAGAAGGAGTTTGACCCAGTGGAAGAGAATACTTCAGGAGCAACAAAAATTGGGAGGGATAAAATTGAACTTTTTAGAATTGGTACAGACCCGTCGAAGCCTACGTACTTATTTGGATAAGCCGGTCGAGCCAGAGAAGCTTGAGTATGTATTGGAATGTGCACGATTAGCACCGTCATGGAAAAATATGCAGTGCTGGCGCTTTATTGTGATTGAAGATGCAGCCGGGAGAGCAGCTATGGCTGAAAGCATGGGGGAAAGTAACCCAGGGCGTAAGGCCTTGACCTCAGCTCCCATCGTTATTGTGCTTTGTGCTGTGCCTAAGGAATCGGAAGTATGGGAAGGCAAGGACAATATGATGCTTGATGCCGGGCTTGCCATGGAACATCTAATCCTTGCAGCGACAGAACAGGGCTTGGGAACGTGCTGGCAGGGCTTATTTACGGAGGAAAAGGTACGTGCAGCTTTGAATGTTCCTGAGGATGTTCGAGTTGTGGCTATGACTCCCTTAGGGTATGCTGCCGAGGAGAGGCGCCCGCGCCCGCGTAAAGCTATGCCCGAGATTGCTTTCAAAGGAAAATGGGGTCAGGCATAAGTTAATATCATATTAGAAATGGGGGGCTTTATCTGCTTTTGCAAGTAAAGAGCCTCCTTGTTTTTTTGTTTAGAACCCCATCTTAGAATAAAATTAGCCAAGCAGCATAGACTACGCCTAATCAGATTGAGGATTGGATTAATTTTGTATTTCAAGATGGGGGATTCACTTTGTTATTACAAACCGCCCTGCTTATTATTGCGCTTTCCGTGGCAGGAACGATGATTGCCGCAGGAATAATTTTTTGTGTCGTTTATTTTGTTGGTAAACGTTCCTTTCGAACCATCGTCCAACGGCTTTTCGGTTTAGTTTTCGAAAGATTGCTGCGAGATAAGTATTCTGAGAATCTAATGGAACTTTGGAGTGCAGTACGTCGTACCTCTGTACTCAAAATCCTAGAGATCAGTTTGCGAGCGGAAGAAGGCAAAATCATTCAGCGCCCCTTAGGTTCATCAAAGCCAATGCCCCATTATGATACCCTTATGTTTGTTGCCGGCCAAATGGCACGTCTGCCTAAAGAAGGAACCATTCCAGTCGATATGAAAGTAACCCTCGGTGCCAAAGCAGAGAAACCTCTTCAGATTGATATCCCGCTTATGATCTCCGGCATGAGTTACGGATTGGGCCTTAGCGAAGAGGCTAAACGAGCCCTAGCAAGAGCCTCGAAACAAATGGGGACTGCCACAAATTCCGGCGAGGGGCCATTTTTGCCAGAAGAACGCAATGAGGCCGGAAAATTTATTTGGCAAATTAGTCGAAGCACTTGGGGTCGGAGTCCTGAAGGTATAGCCGCTGCGGATATGCTGGAAGTACAGATGGGTCAGGGGGCAAGGATGGGGTATTATTCTAAAGAACCAAGTAAAGTGAAGGGGAAGGCACAAAAACTAATGGGTATCTCCCCAGTGGAATCCGTCATTACTTCGGCGGTAATCCCAGGAATTCAGACCCCTTGGGATTGGTCAAATTATGTCTCGGATTTGCGTACAGAAGCGGCGGGCAAACCGATTGCCATTAAGATTATGGCTACGGGAGGGCTGGAAAGGGACTTGGCCGTCTGCTTAGAAGCAGATTTTGACGTAATTGTAATCGATGGGGCCCAAGGCGCAGCATCTGGGGCATCCCCGATGATTTGTGATGACATGGGAATTCCCAGCTTGTTAGCCTTAGTTCGGGCGGAACGTTTTTTACGCGAACAAGGGGCTCGTAAAGAAGTAAGTTTAGTGGTTTCAGGAGGATACTCAACTCCCGCAGAATGTCTAAAAGCGATAGCCCTAGGTGCAGATGCAATCTACTTGGGAACCGTTCCGATATTTGCCCTTGTTCATAACCAAATTCAAAAAATTCTTCCCTGGGAACCGTTAACTCAGTTGATTTGGTATGATTCTCCCTATAAACAACGTCTCGATATCTCCTTGGCCACTAAAAGTGTGGCCAATGTTCTAAAATCCATGGCTCTTGAAATGGAAGAGGGTGTACGGGCTCTAGGAAAAACATCATTGTCTGAGCTAGGCCCCAATGATCTCGTGGCCTTAGACGAATGGACCGCCAAAGTGACAGGTGTAAAGCGTGCCTATCCTTGGGAAGATTAGACAGCAAAAAGACAGGTCGAAATGGGGAGGCATTCGAACCTGTCTTCTTAAACTTACACCAGCTGAACTTCAGGGATGATACGTGTCAAAAGGACCGCCCCCCTTGACACGCGAAAGAAACTATGTGACAAACCAGTTTTGACAATATTTATTGTGCCGAGTATAATGTATTCAATAAAAATAATCGAGTCAAACCCAGGGAATGTGAGGAATAGTGACAGATACCGTATAGAGAGAAGGACCATAGCTGGAAGGTCTTTTCGGTAAAGCACTAAGGTCGCACAGGAGGGGCTGAGGGGAATGAAGTACTCTCTGACGGAAAAACCCGTTACGTTTACCAAGTGCTGAGGGAACGAATGTTTTCTCAGAATAAAGGTGGTACCACGGAAGCTTTTCGTCCTTTTGGGATGAAGGGCTTTTTTTGATAGGGAGGAAGTGTCTTAGCCCGTTCGCACTCGTGACATCGCTATTCCCTTGAGGATATGGCTAAAACTCAAAACCTCTGGGCTTTCTGCATGTGAACCGTTGAGTTTCTTCACGCCATATCCTCTGCGCTCATTGACGCGATTCTACTCACATGCTCACTAAGCTAAGAAACTTCCTCTGGCTTTAGGGTCGACGGTTTGGAACGACGGGAGTTGGAATGCTCAGGGAACTGTTTGCGTCTTGACGCAAAAGTGTATGCAAGTTTGGGACGGTTCTGGCTTTCTGGATGTGAACCGTTGAACGTTTCTTCACGCCTTGTCGTCTGCGCTCATTGATTCCCACAAAAGTGCTCCTTAAGCTAAGAAACTTCCTCTGGCTTTGGGGTCGACGGGGTTTGGAACAACGGGAGTTGGAACGCTCAGGGAGCTGTTTGCGTCTTTGACGCAAAAGCGGTGGTTAAGTTTTCGAGTGGAGGACGAATTCTAGTATAAACATAAGAACCGTCCCCGCCTCCGTTCCCCTTCCTATGCCCCAGAGGGTCGCGCTCACACGGCGCGAAGCCTTTGCGTGAGTCGTAGCCAAACTCGGCTTTAATCCGCTTGCATAAAGCAGGGCGGGAAACAGGGATGTTTCCCGCGGGCCATGCGACAGGGTCACCTCCCGCCGTCCTTGGCTCCGGTGACACTTGGCCATCCATGGCCTGCGGATGTCGCTTTGGCCCGGAACCCTGCCCGCTTTCATAACGGATTAAAGCCCTAGTTTGGCACGACGAGCGCATGGCTGAGCATAGTGTGATCGCGACCCTCGCCAGGATGAGAACTTCAATAAACGTCCTCGTACCCCAGAGTTTAGCTATCCCTTTATATCCACGCGAGAGACTAAATAACCACCCTACCCAAACCAATATTAACAATAGCCCGAAAGGAGTTTTAAATATGACAGACAAAAAACTAGAAATGGCCACAGCCTACGACTCAAGCTCAGTAGAAAGCAAATGGTACCAGTATTGGGAGGACAACGGCTTTTTCCATGAAGAAGTGGACAAGGACAAGGAGCCCTTTAGTATAGTAATGCCTCCTCCGAATGTAACAGGTGCCCTTCACCTGGGGCATGCCATGGACAGTACCATCCAAGATATCCTGATACGCTTTAAGCGGATGCAGGGCTTTAACACGCTCTGGGTTCCAGGAACGGATCATGCGGGGATCGCCACTCAAGCTAAAGTTGAAGGGCAGCTAGCCAAAGAAGGAACCAATCGTCACGAACTAGGAAGAGAAAAATTCTTAGATAGGGTCTGGGACTGGAAAATGCAGTATGGCGGCCGCATTACCCAGCAGTTACGTCGACTAGGATCCTCCTGCGACTGGGAACGTGAGCGCTTTACCATGGATGAAGGATGTTCACGAGCGGTTCGAGAGGCCTTTGTAGATCTCTATAATAAAAAGCTGATTTACCGCGGAAACTATATAGTCAATTGGTGCCCTCATTGTCATACCACGATTTCAGATATTGAAGTGGAACACAATGATCGGGATGGAAACTTATATCACTTGCGTTACCCCGTCAAAGACAGTGACGAAGGCTTAGTCGTAGCGACCACTCGGCCGGAAACAATGCTCGGCGACACGGCAGTGGCCGTTCACCCAGAAGATGAGCGCTATAGTCATCTGATCGGAAAAACTTTAATCCTCCCCCTAATGAATCGAGAAATCCCGATTATTGCCGACGAATACGTGGACCGAGAGTTTGGGACAGGTGCTGTTAAAATCACCCCAGCCCATGACCCCAACGACTTTGAAATCGGACTCCGTCATAAATTGCCTCAAATTATTGTCTTAGACAAGGCAGCTAAGATGAATGAAAATGCTGGTAAATACCAGGGACTGGACCGTTTTGAGGCTCGTAAAGCGGTTGTCGAAGACTTGAAAACCGCCGGAGTTCTGGTCAAAATTGATGCCCATGCTCATGCTGTAGGAGAGTGCTATCGTTGCTCAACAGTCATTGAACCTTTAGTCAGTAAACAATGGTTCGTAAAAATGCAACCCCTAGCCAAGCCCGCCATTGACGTTGTCCGGGATGGACGCTTGGAATTTGTTCCAGAGCGCTTTGATAAAATCTATCTTGGCTGGATGGAGAACATCCGGGATTGGTGTATTTCTCGGCAGTTATGGTGGGGCCACCGTATTCCTGTTTGGTATTGCGAAGCTTGCGGTGCTGAAATCTGCTCAAAAGAGGATCCGGCAAGCTGCCCCACCTGTGGAGCGGACCACCTGAAGCAAGATCCTGATGTCTTAGATACCTGGTTTTCTTCCGGACTATGGCCCTTTTCTACCTTAGGCTGGCCGGAGAACACGCCTGAACTGGAACAGTTTTACCCCACCTCAGTGTTAGTCACCGGCAGGGATATCATTTTCTTCTGGGTAGCCCGTATGATTTTCATGGCCATGGAGTTTAAAAAGGAAGTTCCCTTCTCAAAAGTTATGATTCATGGTCTTGTACTAGATGCCCAAGGTCGAAAAATGAGTAAATCCCTAGGCAACGGTGTCGATCCCATAGAAGTGATCGAACAGTACGGAGCAGACACTCTGCGCTTCATGCTAATTACAGGTAATACACCAGGTAATGATCTGCGCTTCCATCCAGAGCGTCTCGAAGCAACCCGGAATTTCACAAATAAGATTTGGAATGCTTCACGTTATGTCCTCTTAAACCTAGAAGACTACGAAGAAGGACCCCGAGGCGAGCTCGCCCTAGCGGATCGCTGGATCTTGACTCGTTACGCATCCACTGTCGAGAAGGTCACAGAGGCTCTGGAAAATTTCGATCTTGGTGAAGCAGGACGTTTACTCTACGAGTTTATCTGGAATGAATTCTGTGACTGGTATATTGAACTTACGAAGCCGCGCCTCTATAACAAGGAAGATGTGTTGGCCCGACATACTGCTCAATCCGTACTCCTTGAAGTTCTGGAAGGAACTCTGCGCCTCTTACACCCCTTTATGCCTTTCTTAACCGAAGAAATATGGCAGAACTTCCCTGTGCCGGGGAAAAGCATAATGCTGCAGCCTTGGCCGGAAATACCCGATTACAAAGACCCTGTAGCTGAAGGAAATATGACCTTACTCATGGACAGCATCAAAGCCATTCGCAATATTAGAGCAGAAATGAAAGTAGCCCCTGGTCAGAAGGTGGAGATCATTATGCTGGCTCTTGATGCCAACCAACGCTCTGTATTGGAAAATGGAAAAGCGGATATTCTGAAATTAGCCGGAGGTGCTAGCGTCGAATTGTTTGCAGCCTTAGCTGAAAAACCTTCCCAATCAGCAAGTGCAGTTTTAGAGGGCGTAGAAATCTATCTCCCTTTAAAAGGCTTAATGGATTTTGATAAGGAAATTGCTCGTATAGAAAAAGAGATTGCTAACGCAAGCCAAGATCAGCTGGTCTTAGAAACCAAACTAAATAACCCGGGCTTTACAAACAAAGCACCCGCCGCAGTCGTAGCTAAAGAACGGGAAAGACTCGAAGGACTTTTAGCTCGCAAAGTGGCTTTAGAAGAGCGATTAAGGGAGTTAAAGCAAGGCTAGCATTAAGTCGGCAGGATGTCATGAATATCTGCGTATAGAATAGACTCTCAAATAGGCAGGAGGGGGCAAAGTTATGTCTGAAAAAAATCTTGAACAGGACTATCAAGAGAACTTACAATACCTCGCTAACCTAACCACCTTTGGTATCAATTTTGGGCTAGGGCGCATTACAGAACTTCTTAAACGGCTTGGAAATCCGGAAAAAAACCTGCGCGTTGTGCACATCGGCGGCACAAATGGTAAAGGTTCAACAACCGTCATGGTTGCCCGGATTTTGCGAGAAGCGGGGTATAAGGTTGGGGTCTTCACCTCCCCTCATATGCATGATTATCGAGAGCGTATGGTGATTAATGGCCTCATGATATCCAAGGAAGATGTTATTCAGATGATCAGTCGCCTGCGACCCCACTTGGAGGACATGGTTGCTGAAGGGTTTGAGCACCCCACCGAGTTTGAGGTGAGCACAACCCTTGCACTTCTCTATTTCGCAGAGAAAAACGTCGATTATGCCATGATTGAAGTCGGGTTAGGTGGAGCTATCGATTCCACAAATGTCGTGACTCCTCTGATTTCCGTCATTACCAATGTTGCCATGGATCACATGGATTACTTGGGTCCGGATGTGGTTTCCATTGCCAAAGTTAAAGCAGGCATCATTAAACCAAACTCAGTTGTCGTCACCGCCTCTGAAAATCCGGAGGTGATCCAAGTATTGCGTGAACAGGCTAAAGCCATGAATGTACCCCTTTGGTTAGTCGGGGAAGATGTCCGCTGGGAGAGCAAGTGGAGTGGAGAACTAGAACAAGAATTCGACCTCGTAGGGCTCCATGCTAACTATTCGAAGTTACGCCTGCGACTGATGGGATCCCACCAGCTGCGCAACGCCGCCACCGCAGTGACTGTTTGCGAAGTCCTACAAAGCGACTATGGAGTAACAATCCCTAGAGAAGCGATTTACTCCGGATTGCGCGAAGTGGAATGGATTGGTCGGCTGGAATTGCTTTCTCTAAATCCCAAGATTCTTCTCGATGGGGCACACAATGTGGATGGAGCAAAAGCTTTATCCCAGGCCATTCCAATTTATTCACGGGAGCGGCTTGTCCTTTGCCTGGGTATGCTGGCAGACAAAGAACGTGAAAAAGTCGTACAAATGCTTGTGCCTTTAGCAGACGAAATCGTCATCACCCGTCCGAATTCTCCTCGAGCAGGAGACTGGAAGGCCCTGGGGAGCCTTGCAGAACAATATGGTCGTCCTGTA
Organism: Desulfosporosinus sp.; assembly: GCF_014237355.1. Taxonomy (NCBI): domain Bacteria; kingdom Bacillati; phylum Bacillota; class Clostridia; order Eubacteriales; family Desulfitobacteriaceae; genus Desulfosporosinus; species Desulfosporosinus sp. The sequence continues at coordinate 52,001 of NZ_JABZFS010000081.1, read as the reverse complement.
ACTTGCATTGAAGATCCTAAGGAGGCAGTTCTTTTCGCCCTTACTCGGCTCGGAGAAAAGGATATGCTCTGTGTAACAGGTTCAATCTACATGTTAGCGGACGCACGCCAAGCACTAATAGATAAAGTGAAATTAGCCTAAACGAAATAGCCTAGGGGGTGGAGTTATAGTCCACTCCCTAATTAAGTTTACATAGGCACTGTACATATTTGATTAGCAATAACGATGGGATATTGCCCTTGTTTAATCAGGCAAAAAATGCATATCGATGTCCTTATATCGAGATTCCAAATGTTAACTTAACTTAATAAACTTAACACAAACTTAACACAAAACTTTTGGGATTTGATATAATACTCAGTGGGAATTATACTGGATGAAAATGGGTATTCGACGAATTTTGCTGAAAACTTAAAGATTCGAATGTTGACTGCTCAGTTTCCTGGAGACTGGGAATTTTAAGGCTGGGGGTATTTTATGTTCAAGAAAGAAGACAAGTTTTTTATGCTTTTTTCCCAAAGTACTGAGATAATCACGAAGTCACTTAAAAGGCTCTATGGGATCATGCAACAAGAGTCAGTTTCACAAGAAGACGCAGCCCAAATGCATCGCTTTGAAAACGAGGCAGATAACGTCACGACTCAAATCTTAGAGCGACTGAATTGCACCTTCATAACCCCCCTGGACCGTGAAGATATCTATGAGCTGGCTCAGGTTCTTGATGATATCGTCGATTTTGCTGAAGGTACCGTGGAACGTATGCTCATCTATCGTACAGGTAAACCTTCACTAGGAGCTCAAGAACTGGTCCACTTGGTAGAATTATCTGCGGAGCAAATACATACAGCCTTCTCCTTTTTAGGGAACCTTCATTCTAAGAAAGCAAATATCTTGGCTGCAGCAGAAGAAATCTATCACCTGGAAAGTGCTGGGGACAAGCTTTACCGTCAAGAAGTAGCACGTTTGTTTGAATATGAAAAAGACCCCATTGAGATTATCAAATGGAAAGAGATTCTGGAGCATATTGAAGCAACCCTAGATCATTGTGAGTCCATTGCCGATCTTCTTAAAAGTGTGGTCCTAAAATATGACTAGTGTCAGCGTAATGCTTGTTCTTGTAGTGTTTTTAGCCTTGGCTTTCGACTACATAAATGGATTTCATGATACGGCCAATGCCATCGCTACGAGTGTTTCTACAAGAGCCCTGAGCCCGAAACGGGCTGTAATGATGGCTGCAGTCTTAAATCTCCTCGGAGCACTCTATAGCACGGGAGTGGCTCAAACCATTGCCAAAGACATTGTTTCTCCGAAATTTGTGACTCAAGAGGTTGTCATTGCTGCCTTACTCAGCGCCACTGCCTGGAACCTCATTACTTGGTACTTTGGAATTCCAAGCAGCTCTTCCCATGCCCTGATAGGGGGAATGGCCGGAGCAGCTGTAGCCAAGTCAGGATTTGCCATCCTGCATTGGCAGGGAATTGGCAAGATACTAGCAGCACTAATTTTTTCGCCGATTATCGGGATGGCTTTAGGTTTTATAATTATGAAGTTATTAGCACTTATCTTTGGAGGTTTTTCGCCCTCTCGTCTTAATCAAGGCTTTAAAAAAATGCAGATCATCTCTGCTGGATTATTAGCCTTTAACCACGGATCCAATGATGCCCAAAAGTCCATGGGAATTATCACCATGGCACTCATCGCTGCAGGGTTACAATCTCAGACAGATCTTAATCCTCATTTTTGGGTAAAACTTTCCTGTGCCTTGGCTATGGCAGCGGGAACGGCTGCGGGTGGATGGAAGATCATTCGAACTATGGGAGGAAAGATCTTTAAACTTGAGCCTATCAATGGCTTTGCTGCAGATTTGACATCATCGATCGTTATCTGGACAGCGACCGCAATGCCGGGACTCCATCTGCCTGTTTCCACAACTCATGTCGTTTCTGGCTCGATTATGGGGGTTGGGAGTGCCAAACGAGTTTCTGCAGTTCGTTGGGGCGTGGCTCAACAAATGCTTATGGCATGGCTTGTGACAATTCCTACAACCTCAGTTTTTGCGGCAACTCTTTACCTCGCACTTTCGAGACTTCTCTAGGTAAGAATTCCGACGATTGTTTTATTACAACTGTTAAAAGGTCTTGGCTTGAACCAAGGCCTTTTAAGATTATCTTTCGGTCTATTTCTTTCCTCCATCACATATCTTCCCGTAGAGAAGTTTGTCCTGAGCAACGGGGAAGGGGAATGGACATGAAGATAATGGGAAAGTTTCGAGTGGTGTTTGTCTTGATTTTAGGAATTATGGCATTGGCTTTATTGACCTGGGGAATCGGTAAAATATACTTAGAACTCTTAGGGCAACCTAGCCGTGACCAAGTCATCGGTTACCAAGTTCAAAACAACGAGCAAAGGAATCAAGAAACCATATTAGTGCTGCCTGAGGTAAAATTTTGGATTTGTCAGGCTGGAGTTTTTCAAAATGAACAAAATGCCCTGTCTATAAAAGAGCAATTAACTCTAAAGGGGTTAAAAGCTGAGGTGATAGGTTCTAGTCCCTGGATCGTAGGGATTGGCCTAGGACATTCTGCCGATGACCTTAAAAGTCTACGCCAACGCTTAGAGGAAAAAGGTCTCTTGACAATTCCGAAACAAATAGTGCTTCCTAAACGTACCTTTCGTGTCGCTGGAAATGGCAGCGAATTAACGACAGAATTATTGAAAAATGTTAATAATATTCTCCAAAAGGGATTTAATGAGGAAGAACTAGCCAGGGAAGAGCAACTATGGAGGACTCAGGCTGGTGATCATCCGCCGAAAGATTTAGAAAGCCTCCATCAAATCTTTTCTCAGATTCGCTCGAATACCACCATTGAAGAGCAAAATGCTGTGGGGTTATCACTGTTTTTTGAGTCACAGAGGATTATTTCTAAGTTTTCTGGTAAATAATACATGTAGAAACATCCATAAATTAAACTATTTGGAAAATCGAGCAAAGATAAAATTGCGTTTTTTTCCGATAGTGCTATAATTAACATATGTTTTATTATGGCGAAATTCCAAGGAGAGAAATGGGGGAACTTATTGAAAACGCTAAAAATTCCTGAGGCAACTATTATTCGACTATCGGTATACTCACGTCATTTGACTGACGTTGATCGCAAAGGAATTATCACCACTTCTTCGGGGGAAATCGCTGACGGAGTTGGAGTTAGTCCTGCACAAGTGCGGAAAGACTTGGCCTACTTTGGAGAGTTTGGGACAAGAGGCGTGGGTTATAATGTCAAAGATCTTCGCCAACATATTATGAGAATATTAGGCTTAAGCGAAGATTGGAGTGTAGCCTTGGTAGGAGTCGGTAACCTAGGCTTGGCTTTAAGTACTTATAGAGGGTTTAGAGAACGTGGTTTTGTCATCACCAGTATTTTTGACACAGATCCCCAAAAGATCGGGACAAAGATACTAGACGTAGAGGTACAGCCGATTGACCAAATGGAAACCGTTGTAAGACAAAACCGTACGCAAATTGGAATTGTCGCTGTACCCGCTGCCGCCGCACAGGAAACCGTAGATCAATTGATTAAAGCGGGAGTCGCAGCTATTCTGAATTTTGCTCCGGTAGTGCTGAACGTTCCTCCTGAGATCGAACTACGTAATGTTGACCTAGCTGTAAACCTTGAAGTGTTGACCTTTAATGTCTGCGGACAAAGGTGTTATTAATTCATACTACTGTTGTACATCAATAGGTACCTGTCGTATAATAGCACAATAAGAAGTGTATCTAGGGTTCCGCTGAAAAGGTCTGGACCGAGCGATACAGGTTGGAAATGTACCAGCTACACCGTGTGGGAAAAAAGCCCCGTGGCAAGTTCTTAGGAACTCGTTATGGGGCTTTTGAGTACTGTAAAAGCATAGACGCGCAGATAATAAGAGGGGGAGAACTATGAATCAAAACCAGGGTAAGAGAAAAGTGACAGTTTACGATACAACCTTGAGAGATGGAGCACAGGGAGAAGGAGTACATTTTTCGACCCAGGATAAGCTTAGTTATGTCAAACGAATTGAGGATATGGGAAACCTCTATGTGGAAGCAGGTTGGCCGGGAGCAAACCCACGAGATGAAGAGTTTTTTCAACAAGCTCAAACGTTACACTCTCCTATGGCGCGGATCACCGCCTTTGGAAGTACCTGCAAAGTCATGGAATCCCCTGAAGAAAGCGAGATTTTGCTTAAGCTATTAGCTTCCGGGGCGAAAACCATTACCATCTTCGGAAAGGCCTGGGACCTCCACGTACGGGACGTCTTACGGGGAACTCTAGAAGAGAACCTGCGCATCATTCGAGAATCTGTAGCTTTTTTGCTGCAGCAGGGACGTGAAGTATTTTTTGATGCGGAGCACTTTTTTGACGGCTTTAAGGAGAACCCGGATTACGCCGTGAAATGTGTTTCAGCTGCCCTTGATGGCGGAGCGAATGCCATCGTTTTATGTGATACAAACGGGGGAAGCATGCCGGGGGAAATTGATCTAGGGGTCAGAACCGTCGTGCAGAAATTTTCCCCTCAAAAGCTAGGCATTCACGTCCATAATGATCGAGGGCTGGCCGTTGCCAATTCCTTGATCGCCGTAGAAGCTGGAGTAAATCAAATTCAAGGGACTTGGAATGGCTTTGGAGAACGGTGTGGAAATGCAAATCTAAGTACACTTATTCCTCTGTTACAGCTTAAAGGGGATTATGATGTAGTTTCGGATGCAGCTCTGTTAAAGATAACCTCTTTTTCACGCTTCGTTGCTGAATTATCCAATGCACCGTTTGATGAAAAACAGCCCTTTGTAGGCCGAAGTGCCTTTGCGCATAAAGCAGGTATGCACGTGGATGCCATTCTCAAAAATCAACGAACCTTCGAACACATGGATCCAGCTGAGGTGGGCAACGAACGACGAATTTTAATCTCTGATCAAGCAGGCAAAGCAAATATTCTCGAACGCTTATCTCGCTTTGAACCTAATATTCGCAAGGACGACCCGCGAGTGGAGATTGCAATGCATGAAATCAAAGAATTAGAGCATACAGGATTTCAATTTGAAGCTGCAGAAGGCAGCCTAGATTTATTGCTTCTGCGCACCCTTGGAAAGTTAAGTACTCCCTTGTTCGAAGTCTTAGATTATCATGTCTGGAGTGATCCTTTGCGAGGAGAGCTTGATTCTGTCGCCGTCGTCAAGGTTAAAGTCGGTGAGGAAACCGTCCAAATTGCCTCTGAAGGAAACGGTCCAGTAAATGCCTTAGATACAGGCTTGCGGCAAGCCCTCGCCAAGTTCTTCCCCATCTTAGGGGAGAGCGAGCTGGTGAATTATAAAGTAAGAGTCCTGGACGGTGCTCACGGAACAGAAGCCATTGTCCGCGTAATTATTGATACTCGCTTAGGTAATGAGGTGTGGGGAACCATTGGGGTGTCTAAGAATATCCTAAAGGCCAGTGCCCAGGCCTTGCTCGATGCTATTAATTGGACCATATGGAGAGGGGAAGGGTACGAGTCGCATTAAGCCGCAAGTGAACGGGAACGTGCAATGTCCCCTTACTTTCAAAGACCCCAAGTGGCTCTCAAACTCTCGGAATTGCATCTGTGACATATAGCCTTAAATGTTATATTATGTACATAACATTTAAGGCTATTATTATAAGGGAGATATGCAATATGCGGCAAGAAAAGGATCTGATAGGAGTTCATTTAGTTCCGGATGACGTATATTATGGTATTCAGACAGTCCGCGCCACGGAGAACTTCCCCATAACTGGGTATCAACCTCATCGAGAATTGATCCGTGCCTTGGGCATGGTTAAAGGTGCTGCAGCAGAGGCCAATATGCATATTGGAGCTTTAAGCCCTAAGATTGGAAGGGCAATTGTCGAAGCTTCTAAGGAACTGGTAGAAGGACGTTTTCATGATCAATTTGTGGTTGATGTGATTCAGGGCGGTGCAGGGACGTCTATGAATATGAATGCTAACGAGGTGATTGCTAATCGGGCGATTGAGATCCTTGGCGGAACTAAGGGTGAGTATTTCAAGGTTCACCCCAATACTCATGTGAACATGGCCCAGAGTACGAATGATGTTTTCCCAACAGCTATACGAATTGCATGTTTGAATGTTGCCCAGGATTTGCTTGAAGTCCTAGACCACCTAAGCCAATCCTTTGAGGATAAGGCTCAAGAATTCGACGGTGTTATTAAAATGGGGCGGACTCATCTTCAAGAAGCAGTCCCTATTCGCTTGGGCCAAGAATTTGCTGCCTATGCGCACATGTTAGGCCGAGATATTAAGAGAATTAAAGAGGCAGTTCGCTCTCTTGAAGTCATAAATATGGGAGCAACGGCAGTTGGCACTGGATTAAATGCTGATCCCAGGTATATTGAAAAAGTGACTGAGCTGATGGGCCAATGGACAGGCTTGCCCCTTCGTCTTGCTGAGGATCTCGTAGATGCTACACAGAACACAGATGCCTTTATGGAAGTCTCCGGATCCTTGAGGACCTTGGCGGTTAATCTTTCAAAGATAGCAAATGATCTGCGCTTAATGGCCTCAGGTCCTAGAACTGGTTTAAATGAAATAAATCTGCCACCTATGCAACCGGGTTCCTCAATCATGCCTGGGAAGGTTAATCCGGTCATCGCCGAAGTGGTCAATCAAGTCGCCTTTCAGGTGCAAGGAAATGACTTTACCATTGGCTTAGCTTGTGGCGCTGGCCAACTTGAACTGAATGTTATGGAACCAGTCGTTGTCTTTAATTTGCTCCAATCCTTAGACATTCTGCGCAATGTGACTCGCGTCTTCCGAGAGCGCTGTATCTTAGGTATCACTGCCAATATTGAGCGCTGTCGAGTAATGGTGGAAAACAGCGTGGGCCTTGTCACAGCAATAAACCCTCACGTGGGATATGAAGTAGCATCAACTATAGCCAAAGAGGCTATTCTTTATGGAAGACCCGTGAGCGAAATTGTAATAGAAAAAGGGGTCCTGACAAAAGAAGAGCTTGATCTGATTTTAAATCCCTATGAGATGACCAAACCGGGAATTGCTGGAGTGGAGTTACTGAAGTAGTCGCGAGACACGTCCTCAGTCATGAGTTCGGCTACGACTCACTCAAAGACGTCGTTCCGTGTGATCGCGACCCTTTGGGGCTGGGGTTCCATATGCTTTAATGGTGATAACCACGATTTGAATAATCAAGTCGTGGTTAATTTTCTGCTAAAAATCTGCTAATTTTCTGCTAAAAATACTACTATGAAGCACAAAATAATCATTGCATTACAATAACAATATAACGAAAATCAAAAATAATTTATTGAAAAACAATATATATCCTGTTAAAATCAAATTGAAATAGAATAATAGAATAATATGAGCTAAAATGTTGCTGGAAATTTGCTAGGAAAAATAATGAGTTATCGTAAAAGGAGATATGATGAAAACAATACTTATGATTACTCCTGAGAATAGTGAAATTAATCGCTTCAGGGCCAAACAACATAATAACTTTACCCAATTAACAATGCCATATTTAGCAGGATTTGTCCCTGAACAGTATAGAATTAGGCTGATCGACGAATATAGTGAACGAATTGAATTTGAAAGGTATGATTTAGTAGCAATTACAGTAAATACACCAAATGCCCCCCATGTATATCAAATATCTACAAGATTCCGCGAATTAGGGTCATGGGTTGTACTAGGTGGTCCACATGTTACATTAAATCCAGAAGAAGCGGCTACTTACTCGGATACCGTGTTTGTTGGGGAATCCGAGGAGACATGGCCTCAATTTCTCACAGATTTCTTAGTGGGGAAACAGCAAAAGGTTTATAAATGCGAGTCTACACCGAGCCTTGAGGGATTACCTGTTGCGCGTAGAGACTTAATATCTGGCCATAGGTTTACAAGTGGTGCAATTTTTGCTACACGTGGATGCCCACATAATTGTAGCTACTGTTGTTTAAAGAAAATTTATAACAAGGAATTTCGCACCCGTCCTATTCATGAAGTAGTTAACGAGATAAGAATTATGAGGAATCGCTACTTTGTTTTTTGGGACGATAACTTTTTTGCTAATCCAGACTACACTAAGTCTTTATTAAAAGAGATTACACCATTAAAGAAGAGATGGGCTGCTCAGGTCACTGCACAAAGCTGTCATGATGAAGAACTTTTATCATTGGCGAAGAAGGCTGGATGTGTTTACTTATTTCTTGGACTAGAATCCTTTTCGGAACAGGGATTAGTAGATGCCAATAAAAGTTTTAATCACATTGACCAATATAAGATAATTGTAGATAAACTCCACCAACACGGTATTAGCGTACAAGCAGGAATAGTTTTTGGCTTTGATTCAGATACTCCAGAGATATTTGAAAAAACCCTTAACGCATGTGAAACTCTGGGAATTGACGGTGTAACTCCAAGTATATTAACCCCTTTTCCGGGAACCCCCATATATGATCAGTATAAGCGAGACGGGAGGCTCCTCAATGTAGACTGGTCATACTACAACAGTAAAACGCAGGTGGCATTTACTCCGAAGAATATGTCCGTAGAAGAATTGTTGAGTGGTTGTGACAGTTTTAGAAGTAAATTCCTTTCAATTAAGAGTATTACTCGTAGGGTAATAAAGTCTAAAGTTAATTTACCTTATACTTTACTGATGAATTGGGGTTATAGGAGAGCTTATATTGGTTTCAAAAAAGCGCGTAGGACATAACAGGAATAGTCATGACGTTATCGTGATATTACATCCTAATTCAATTTCCTCATAGTTAAATAGACAAAACTGATCCCCTTATGTTCAACAGAATGGGGGTTGTTTTTTTGTGTTTTTCAGAATGAAGAAGAACCCTGTCGAACTTGCTTACTAATGGGGAAGGTGCTACACTTATATGAGGCTTATTAGGAGTCAAAATAGATTTTTTGCAGACTAGACTTGCTATGGACGGAAGGGGAAAGAATAATGGCGGTTGGACGAAATTCCTCGGGTACAGGAAGAACGGTCTTGCTTATTATGATCGGTGCTGCACTGGGGACTTTAGTTGGTTTTGGCTTGGAAAAATACGGTATATTTGCACCGTTTTTGAAGCCGGCCGTCATCGATATACCTTCTCACACTTACGTAGATTTCTTTTTTCTCTCGCTCTCCTTTGGCTGTCGCATAAGTATTACGATTGCAACGATTTTGGGAGCGCTGGGAGGATATTTGATGTCAAGGAAGGTGTAATATGCTCGTACTTGCTTCTACATCTCCTCGCAGGGCAACATTGCTTCGCGAGGGAGGGTACGTTTTTGAAACGGTCAAGACGTCTGTTTCGGAAGAACTGACGGAAGGGATTCCTCCAGAAATCGGAGTTAAACAGCTAGCAATCCGTAAGGCCCAAGCGGGTTTAGCTTATTGGTTAGAGCTAGGAGGAAACACGCAGGACGTAGTGTTAGGGGCGGACACGATGGTAGTCCTTGACGCCTGTATTTTGGGAAAACCAGCTTCAGCAGCGGAAGCAGAAGAAATACTTCAAAGGCTAAGCGGACGAACTCACTCTGTCTTAACTGGAGTAGCTATGATCTCTGGATCAGGAAAACACGTTGCAGATGTGGTTGAAACTATTGTCCATTTTCGGCCTCTTACAGAGGATGAAATAAAGGCCTACGTAGCTAGTGGAGAACCAATGGACAAGGCAGGAGCTTATGGGATTCAAGGAGAAGCCAAAAAATTTGTTACATCCATTGAAGGGTCATTAACAAACGTTGTTGGCTTACCCATGGAATATGTCTCGGAACAACTTAGGACGTGGGGGATTGAGCAGATAAATATCGCTTCACGTGAGGTGGATAATGGAGTATCGGCGTTTGAAGGATCTACCGGAGGAACTTCTACCCCGTGAGAGGCTTTGCCAATTAGGCCCTGAAGCATTATCAAATCACGAAGTCTTGGCCATACTTTTACGCACTGGCCTTAAGGGAGAAAACGTTTTGACCTTAGCGGAGCGTATCTTGGTTGGGGTTGGTGGACTTTCGGGTTTGGCGAAGCTGACTGTCCATGAGTTAGCCCAAATACATGGTTTAGGGAAGGCAAAATCTGCAGAGGTAAAAGCTGCCTTAGAGTTAGGGCGACGGTCTGTTTCTGTAGATCCAATGTCTAGACCCGTGGTGAATTCTCCTCAGGATATAGCGCACATAGTTATGGAAGAAATGCGATTTCTTGATCGTGAGCATTTCCGAGTTGTTTCTCTATCGACCAAAAATCATGTTTTAGGGATCAGCCCGGTCTCCATAGGTTCGCTGAATTCGTCCTTAGTACACCCCCGAGAGTGTTTCAAAGAAGCAATACGGCGTAACTCCAACGCCATTATTTTATTGCACAATCATCCCAGCGGAGATCCAACCCCTAGTCAGGAAGATGTTGAAGTAACACGACGTCTGGCAGACGGAGGTAAGATTCTCGGGATTGAAGTATTAGATCACGTGATTATCGGAGATAATCGCTATATTAGCTTGAAGGAACGAGGAATCCTGTAATCGAGGTTCGTGGTTTAAAGTTCGAGGTTCGATTTGTGAATTCGATTCTAACGAATCGAAGGACGAAATTGAGCTTATAGCTTCAAATAATGTGCGAACTTTGTTCGCTTCGATTCGAACCACGAACGACGAATATCGAACCAGGATTAGGGACCTCGTACCACGACCATCGAACATCGAATTTAAGGGGGCTTCAAATACCATGTTTTTTAATTTTTTTAGCAAGGATTTAGGAATAGATTTGGGAACTGCAAATACAGTAGTTCATGCCAAGGGAAAAGGAATTGTTGTACGGGAACCCTCCGTTGTTGCCATGGACATAACCAATAAGACCCCTGTTGCCGTAGGTGACAAAGCCAAGGAAATGATCGGGCGGACCCCTGGTAACATTGTAGCTATACGCCCCTTAAAAGATGGAGTCATCTCGGATTTTAACGTTACGCAAAAAATGTTAAAATACTTTATCAGCCGAGCCCTAGGGACCGACCATCCATATATTCGACCCCGGGTCGTGATTTGTGTCCCTTCAGGGGTTACCCCAGTTGAAGAGCGTGCCGTGAAAGAAGCGGCCATAGCAGCGGGGGCGAAAGATCCAATTATTCTAGAAGAACCCATGGCAGCAGCCATCGGTGCAGGTCTTCCAGTCAGCGAACCGACAGGGAACATGATTGTTGACATTGGAGGAGGAACAACGGAAGTAGCCGTTATTTCCTTAGGTGGAATCGTGACAAGCCGTTCAATTCGGGTGGCTGGAGATGAAATGGACGATGCGATCATCGCTCATATTAAGCGACGCTATAACTTAACAATAGGTTATCGCACAGCAGAAACACTTAAATTTGAAATTGGCTATGCCTATAAAGCAGAACCAGGCTTCTATACTGTACGCGGTCGAGATTTATTAACGGGACTGCCTAAAACCATCGAAGTGACCTCCGAAGAAATTCAAGAAGCTTTACAAGAACCAGTCATGGCAATTGTGGATGCTGTCAAATCATGTTTAGAGAAAACTCCGCCGGAATTATCATCCGACATCATGGATCGAGGTATTATGATGGCAGGTGGCGGCTCGTTACTGCGCAACCTAGATCGACTACTCTCAGAAGAAACAGGTATTGCAGTGCACATAGCGGAGGACCCCTTGTCCTGTGTCGCTATAGGAACAGGAAATGTCTTAGAACACGCTGAAATCCTTCGTAGAATAGCCGCCTCGCAAAAGAGCTAAAAAGAGCGGGGAGGAATTATGGTGGGGAAAAGAGTAAATGTAACGGGAATTGCGGTTCTCGTTTTCTTTCTCTTATTAGGTGTACTAATAACGATGCGGTTTACCGGACTGGGAAGTAATTTCCCTAACCCGATTGGCGGAGTCATGCAACGTGTTTTAAGCCCGTTAGAACAACCGATTCTTCAAATGGGGAATGCAATCAGGAATAATACACGGGCCTTTTGGGACTTCACAGAAGTAGCGCGCCAAAATGAAGAACTCCTTAAAAAGGTAGACCAGCTTACCGGAGATAATCTAAAGCTTAAATCAGAAATCTTGGCGGGAATGCGTTACAACGTTCTTGATCAGGGACAATTTCGCAGTCCAACCCTTGAAAAGTATGAAAAAGTTGGAGCGAGCGTCGTTAATCGTAATCCAACCACTTGGTATCGGACCTTAACATTAAATCGTGGGAGCCAGGATGGAGTTTCTGTGAATGACCCAGTCATCGGCGACTTAGGGATCGTAGGAAAAATAGTCTCCGTTACACCGACCACCTCTGAAGTCTTGTTAATCCTGGACGGGGAAGGGCAAGTAAGTGCGTTGGTTCGCGGCAGTACAGGTACTGGTATCTTTGGCATCGTACAAGGGAACTATAAACGAGGTTCCCGTTTGGCCGCTGAAGGGAATTTACAGATGCTGTTTCGCCGAGAGGATGGCATCAATGTTGGCGACCTTGTCATGACCTCAGGTCTTGGCGGAGTCTACCCCAAAGATATACCAATCGGGCAAGTGAAGGAAATTCAGTTGGATCCTTCAGGCTTGCTTAAAACCGCTTTCATTCAACCACTCGTAGACTTTGATTCACTAGAAGAAGCATATATCGTTAAAATCGTGGGGGGAAAATAATGCGTTATTTTTTGATCGCGGTTATGTTTCTCTTAAGCCTCATTTTGCCGGGAACACTCTTTCACTTTTGGTCCTGGTCTGGAATCAAACCAGATTTACTCATGCTGCTAACCATCTATATAGCCATGCATCACAAACTCCCTTCAGGACTACTCTGGGGACTGGGCGCAGGCTTATTAGAAGATTTTTATCTGGGACGATACATCGGCATGTACACACTCACACTTGCCGTTGTTGCTTTATTAAGCTATTGGTTGGCAGAACGTTGGTATCGAGAAAATTTTCTTATAACCACCTTAATAGTTCTCATCGTTACCGCAGTAGGGCAAATGCTAGTTGCCTTCTTAAGCCTAGGCGCGGGCCTTCAATGGTCCCTAGCTGATATAGGCCGCCTGGTAATTGGAGTCTCCCTATACAATGCAATCCTAGTCCCCCTAACCTATCCCTGGATCCACCAATCCTTCGTCCGCGGCTGGCTGAGGTATAGACCGAGATATGAACGTTAGGAGGAAGTATCTTAGCCCAGTCGCACACGTTCCATCTGCTATTCGCTTGCCGATCAGACTAAACCGCAAAACCTCTGGGCTTTTCTGCATGTGAACCGTTGCGGTTCTTTACGTCAGATCGCCTGCGCTCACTTACGCGATTCCACTAAAGTGCTCCTTAAGCTAAGAAACTTCCTCTGGCTTGGGGGCCGACGGGGGTTTGGAACGACGGGAGCCTAGAACGACGGGACTTAAAACGGGTGTCTCCGGGGCTGTTTGCGTCTTTGACGCAAAAGCGTTAATACAGTGGGGACGGACGGTTCTTATATTTGCACGCTTTGCAGGTTATTTGGCAAAAGAACCGTCCCTACCGTCCCCTCGCTTCCTGGCTTTTGACAACGGGGGGGGGAGCTTTTGCTTCAAGCTAATGAATCGAGCTCCGTTCCTCCCTGAATAATGCAAGCAAAAACCTTCCTAACTTGCATCACGCACCTTTGCGTCCATAGACGCAAACAGCTCCCCATACATCGACCATTACCTGGTTCCCCATCGTCCCCCAAACCCCAGAGGGGGCGCGATCACACGGCGGGAGGCCTATGCGGGAGTCGTAGCCAAACTCGGCTTTAATCCGCTTGCATCCAGCAGGGCGGGAAACAGGACGTTTCCCGCCGGCCATGCGGCACGGACGCCGCTTTGGCCGGGAACCCTGCCCACATTCATAACGGATTAAAGCCCTAGTTTGGCACGACGAGCGCATGGCCGACCAAGTGTGATCGCGCCCCCTCCCCAGACAAGGACCCAAGACCCATCCCAACAAGGAGGCTAACCGAATGGACGAAAGAGAACGAAAACCCTACACCTATCGACTCTGGGGCCTAACCACCGTCGTGGTTCTTGTTTTCCTGATCCTGGGCTTTAACCTCTGGCGTTTACAGATCGCCCAAGGTTCCTACTATTCAGCCTTGGCTCAAGGAAACGTCGTGAAGCTTGTCAAAGTTCCTCCCACCCGTGGAGATATCGTAGACAGAAACGGCAAACTTCTTGTAACTAGTGTCCCGGAGTTCGTACTCCACTTAGACTGGATGGATCTCCAACAATCAAAAGGCAGTGAGTGGAAAGATGTTGTACTACGACTAGCAGAGTACGTCAAACCCTACTGGCCTAATGCTAATCAAACCGTCGATTCTATTGGCGAAGATATCTTCGCCAATATCCAGAACCATCAATGGGAACGTTATCGTCCAGTAATTATCCTGGATGAGATCCCCCCCAGTCTTCAAGCGGTCATAGCCGAACACCAAGAGGAACTTCCTGGAGTAAGTGTTGATGCTATTCCTGTTCGTTCCTATCCTGAAAAAACCCTCATCGGCCAGCTCCTAGGGTATGTCCGGGAAATTTCTGATGCGGAAATTACTCAGTTGAATAAAAACCCGGATGCTCAGGAGGCGGGTTTTGAGTACGCCCAAGGGGATCTGGTCGGTAAAATGGGAGTAGAAAAATCCTATGACTTTTGGTTAAGGGGCAAAGAAGGGATTCAACAGGTTGAAGTCGATAACAACGCCCGTCCCGTTTCCAAACAGATCGTCCAACCAGCAGAAGCAGGAAAGACCGTTCAATTAACGATTGACGCTAACTTGCAAAAGACCGTCGATGATACCCTTGATCAAGTTATCCTGGATATTCAAAAGAAAAACCCCGATGCTCATGCCGGAGCCGCTGTTGTGATGGATGTTAACACCGGTAAGATCCTAGCCATGACCTCTCGGCCGGCCATGGATCCCAATGACCTGATCGGCATTATCTCTGAGGAAATGGCGGATAAATATTGGCCGCAAGATCCTAAACGCGCTTCGGAAGCAGCCTCCCTTAACCGGGCCTTAACGGGTGTGTATCCTCCAGGGTCAGTCTTTAAAATGGTGACAGCAATGGCAGCCTTACAACTAGGAGTCACCAACCCCTATGAACAGATCGATGATAGGCTATCCTCCTTAGGAAATCTTGCCTCTCAACAACAAGGCATCGCAGAGTGGGGTTACAATTACTTCGGTCATGTCAACCTTTATCGAGCCTTAGCTAAATCCTCCAATATCTATTTTGAAATCATGGGACGTCGCGTGTTTGAATCCAATCCGGAGATGATTGGTCAGATTGCCCGGGAATTTGGTTTAGGTGTGGAAAGCGGGATTGATTTACCCGGAGAAGCTAAAGGAATTGCACCCTCTGCAGAATGGAAGAAAAACTATTTTGGTCCGACCTATGAAAAGTCTCGTGACAAGAAACTAGAAGAAATTGAGAAAACTTATGCTCCCAAACTCGAGCAGGCTCCAGACGCCAAAGCTAAAGAGAAACTTCAAGCCCAGAAAGAGGCTGAGATTAAGCAGGTCGGCGTTTGGTATAGGCAAATGGTCAGTGAATACGTAGACTGGAAGGTCTACGACAGTTACAACAATTCCATCGGACAAGGCTATAATGCCTACACTCCCTTGCAGTTAGCAAACTATGTCGCAACAATGGTAAACGGGGGAAAACATTATCGTCCCTATGTGGTGGATAAGCTCCTCGATCCAATTACTGGAGATACAGTTAAAAAATATGAGCCCAAGGTTCTTAATACCGTCTCAGTTTCTCCTGAGGTTCTAGACTATGTCAAACAGGGTATGCGAACCGTAACCACCGGAGAAGGAACAGCCAACTGGCTCTTCTCTGATGTACCGGAATTCTCTGGAGGAGGTAAGACTGGAACCGCTCAGATCGGCTCTAAAGATACCAGTTCAGGGGAAATATACAACGGGGTCTTTGTTGCCTTTGCTCCCTATGATCATCCTCAGATTGCTTTCGCCGGGGTTGTTGAATTTGGAGGACACGGAGGAGAAACAGCAGGTTTGGTCGCCAAGGCGGCTTTTAAGGAGTATTTTGGTTGGAAGAGCACGAATGAAGGCTGAAAAACGAGGAAATTTGTCCTCGTTTTTTTCATTTGGATAAAGGGAATTTGGACAGGCTTGTAGAATTTAAAGAGGAGCATTTATAGATAGCTTAGTTAGCGTTAAGTTTTGTGAAGACGCTGCTTAGTTGCACTTATGCCACCCGAAAAATATACTTTTGACTGGAAGAATTACGACAAGCAATGGGGGATTGTGCAGGTTGACACGGACAGACCATGTGGCTCTTAAAGGCACCCGCGATGGATTGGTGCTATACCTTGATCCAGAAGCGGACTTTGAAGTGCTGATTGATGAACTCGATAACCTAATTAAAAACTCTGACCAATTTCTCCAAGGAGCAAGCGTCCGGTGCTATGCTGGGAAACGAGAATTCTCTGAGGAAGAACACGCTAGTTTGACAACAGCCCTGGCTCAAAAGCGGTTGGAACTTGCGGGATGGTTAACCACGGAAGAAGTTTACCTACCTAATAAGGCTAAGTCTTATGAAACTTCGGAAAGAGATCCGCGCCTTTGGGAGGAAGGGATGGTGGAAGGACACTGTCTCTTCATAGAACGTACGCTTCGTTCGGGAAAAAGTGTACAATTCGAGGGGCATGTTGTGGTGCTAGGTGACGTAAACCCGGGTGCAGAAATTATAGCGACCGGCAATATTGTCGTTCTAGGCTCCCTGAGAGGTGTTGCCCATGCTGGAGCGACAGGTGATCGGAAGGCCACAGTCAGCGCCTATCATTTGGCACCTACCCAATTGCGAATTGCAGATCTAGTGACTAGGGCACCGGATGATGGAACCGATGGACGTGGTCCGGAAATTGCCAGGATCAAAGATGACCAATTGATGGTAGAAGCAGCCGTTATGAATGGCTGGCGCGGCAAGGCCCGTTAACGCGTTGTTCGATGTTCGTAGTTCGAGGTTCGAACTTTGAATTCGATTCTGCGAATCGAAGAACGGAATTAATCTTTAAGGCTTAAAATCTTCTGCGAACTTTGTTCGCTTTGATTCGAACATCGACATCGAACCTCGAAAATCGATAAAGGAAAGGCAGGTCTAACTATGGGTGAGGTAATCGTAGTAACTTCTGGAAAAGGGGGCGTAGGCAAGACAACGACATCCGCTAACATTGGCACAGGATTGGCCAGCAATGGCCACAAAGTCGTTCTTGTCGATACAGATATTGGTTTGCGTAACCTTGATGTCGTTTTGGGATTGGAAAACCGTATCGTTTACGACCTAGTAGATGTAACGAGTGGAAATTGCCGCTTAAAACAAGCCCTTATCAAAGATAAACGCTTCACAAATCTTTTCTTGCTTCCTGCTGCACAAACCAAGGATAAAACAGCCGTTAATCCGGACCAGATGAGAGCCTTAGCAGAGGAGCTGAAAGCGGAATTTGATTATGCTATTATCGACTGCCCGGCAGGTATCGAGCAAGGGTTCCGCAATGCGATTGCCGGTGCAGACCGAGCAGTAGTGGTTTGCACACCCGAAGTAAGTGCAGTGCGCGACGCAGACCGTATCATTGGTCTTTTAGAGGCTTCAGAACTAAGAAATCCAAAATTAATCATTAACCGTCTTCGTCCGGAAATGGTCAAACGTGGAGACATGATGGACATCTCCGACATTTTAGATATTTTGGCCATTGAGCTCATTGGTGTAGTACCGGAAGACGAGAGTATCGTCGTTTCTACAAACCGTGGTGAACCCGCAGTAATGGATCAAGGCTCAAAAGCTGGAGAGGCTTACCGAAGAATTACGAAGAGAATTCAAGGGGAAGATGTCCCCCTGATGAACCTTGAAGTACCTAAAGGAATCATGGATAAACTCAAGAGACTGATTGGTATGCGTTGACCGTCGGTACTGAGAGGAGGAATTGTCCTTGTTAGAATTTATTAACCGAATGCTTGGCAGGGAAAGTGCCTCGAGCAAGACGGTGGCAAAAGAACGTCTAAGGCTCGTCTTAGTGCATGACCGTGCCAGCATTTCGCCAGCCATGCTCAACCAATTAAGAGAAGATTTAGTCAAAGTGATCTCTAACTATATGGAGATCGACGAAACCGCACTCGAATGTAATCTCTGTCAAGATGATCGTGAAGTCGCTTTAGTAGCCAACATTCCCGTCGTAAAAATGAAACGGGATTATGCAGCCAAGGGATAATTTATGTTAAAAAAAGTTCGCCGGGAGTAAGCCTCCTGGCGAACTTTTTTGAGGTTCTTCGATTCGTAGAATCGAATTCACACTCAAATCTCGAACCTCGAACTTCGAACCTCGAGTAGGATGTGTTATAATGATCAAGCGAGTATTCAGCAAACTAACCTAAGGGGAAATTAATCACGTGGATAAACGAGCGTTAAGAAACCTGGACTTATTATTTCTTCTATTTACATTTTTGTTATTAGCAGCCAGTCTCGTGATCCTGAGTACAGCTTCAATTAATGTCATGAAATCAAATCCTTTGCACTATGTTCAGACACAAACTGTGTGGATTTTGACAGGGACAGTTATTGCAGTGGTTATAGCAGCAATCGATTATCGAAAATGGCGGCATTTCCGATGGTGGATTTATGCCTTCAATCTGATACTGCTCCTAATCGTCATCTTTTTTGGGGATACAGCGAAAGGTGCAACCCGTTGGATTTACTTTACCCCAAGCATCGGAATTCAACCCTCAGAGTTTGCCAAGATTTTCATCATCCTTACCTTCGCGGATTTTTTAGCGAGGCGTAAAGGAAAACTAAATAATTTCAAGGATTTCATTTCGCCGTTTTTGTTTGTCATAGCACCTATGCTTCTCATCTTTAAGCAGCCAGACTTAGGGACGACCTTAGTTTTTGTGGCCATCTTTATCGGGATGATGTTTGTCGCAGGAGCTAACCCCTATAAATTCGGAGGTCTGTTATTGGGAGGAGCTGCCGTAGTAGGGATCGCCCTATGGCTCCACTTCGCTGATAATTTACCTGGGTGGTTGCAATGGGCACAAGGAATCCCGCTTCCTTTGCAAGAATACCAGTTAAATCGCTTAATCATCTTCATGGATCCAGCCTCAGATCGAACAGGAGATGGATGGCATATCCTTCAATCTCTTTGGGCTATCGGGTCGGGTGGTTTATGGGGAAAAGGATATCGCATGGGAACCCAAGGGCAATTAAATTTCCTGCCGGAGCACCACACTGATTTTGTTTTTTCCGTAGTTGGAGAAGAGTTCGGGTTCATCGGAACCATTACCTTACTATTTCTCTTTTTGATCTTTCTTTTGCGCAGTATTAACATTGCCTTGCGAGCGGAGGATACCTACGGTATGTTGATAGGAACAGGGATCGTCTCAATGTTTACCTTTCATATTTTGGTCAACGTTGGCATGACCTCTGGGATTATGCCAGTCACCGGGATCCCCCTCCCCCTAATTAGTGCCGGGGGCAGTGCCATGTGGTCTAACATGGCCTCCATCGGACTCCTGTTAAGCATCAATTTAAGACACCGGAGGCGAATGTTCTGATCGTAGTTCGATGTTCGTGGTTCGAACTTGAAGCGAACAAGCTTACTAAATATTTATAGCCTTTGGCTGATCCTAAGCCTAAGCCCTAATTCTAAGTTCAAATTTCCTTTACTCGATTCGTAGAATCGAAATCAAAGATAGAACTCGAATATTATATCGGACGTAAAATAGAACTGCAGCGCAGTTCTATTTTTTTTGCTTACGCGTAGACTATTTAAGAGATGTACGAGCCATTATCGTGGTTCGTGGTTCGATGTTCTAGTTCGAACTTTGAAGCGAACAGAGTTCGCACTATATTTAAAGTCTTCAGACGTATTCTAAGTATAAAATTTAAGTGCGTTCTTCGATTCGTAGAATCGAATTCACAATCGAACTACGAATATCGAATATCGAACCACGAATAGGGGGTTGAATAGATGAATTCTTTTGAACGTTGGGATGATTGGGAATGGGAACGGGCGATCCAAGAAGTTGGTAAAGAACAGGGTCGAGGTAAATCCATTCCACGTAATAACCAATACGGGAGGCATCGAGTTCCAGTGAAGAGAGGGGTGGGAAACTTCTTTAACCACTGGAACGGAACACAGAAGCGAACCATTTTATCTGCGCTGCTATTTCTAATGGTATTTTTCAGCGCTAATAACTCCGACCGAGTTTCCCTAGCTGTTCATTCTATCTATCGGGGTGCCATGGATTCCGGAAATTATTACACAGCCCTCAATAATATGGCCAAAGAGGCTCTCTCCCTAGGGGGTATATCCAATGAGAGTGTCCCAGTTGATCTTAAGATGAAAGGGAAGTTCTTACCTCCTATTTCTGGACCAGTCATGGCCGGCTTTGGAGATGTGGGAAGTGACGATTCAGTTCACCAAGGACTGGATGTGGGGAGTGCTTTAGGAATTCCAGTAGTTACACCGGCCAGTGGAGTCGTAACCTTGGTGGGGGAAGATCCTCAGCTAGGTAAACTAGTAAAAATCGATTTCGGAGATGGCTGGACCACTGTGCTTGGCAATCTCGGCGAAATCACGGTTCAGAAGGGTCAGCGAATTGAAAAGGGACAAACTGTCGGAACCATCGGGCTTTCCGCACCTCTCAAAAAACCCTGGCTGCATTTTGAGTTAAGAAAAAATAACCAACCCGTCAATCCAATCCCTTATCTTATTCCACCGAAGGGAGTGTAAATTGTGTGGGGGTCAGACCCCCACACAATTTACACACAATTCCAGGGAATTATCTTTCTAGGGGGAATGCATGAAAATGGAGCTTTTGAAACTATTCGGGGTGAGCATCCGAATCCATCCTTCATTTCTCGTCGTTTTGTTCCTCTATGGAGTCCTGGGTTTAGCGGCCCAGGCTCTTCTGGTCTTTGCCTTGGTGCTTGGCCACGAATTAGCCCATCTTTTAGTGGCAAAAGCCTATGGCTTTAAAGTCGAAGGGCTTGAACTGTTTCCTTTTGGCGGTGCTGCCTACTGTGATGGCCTCTTCGAAGGAAGGAAACTCGAGGAGAGCATTATGGCCTTGGCTGGTCCAGCGTTCAACGTTTTCTTGCTTTTTGGTGCTCAGGCCCTGCGCTGGAACGGGATGTGGACGGGCGAATTCGCAGATGACTTTGTTAGGTATAACCTTTGGCTGGCCGCCTTTAACTTGATTCCCGTATTGCCTTTAGATGGGGGACGGGTTCTGCGGGCCCTCTGCGCGGAAGGCTTTGGCTTCGTAAAAACCACAAAGTTTTTAGCTGGGGCGGGCAAATTACTGGGTGTTATCTTTGCCCTCTATGGGATTGTTTTAGGGGTTAGTGGAAAATTCACCGACGGACCACTTTTCTTTCTTATATTAGGAGGATTCTTTTGGTTTGCTGGCACCAAAGAAATATCCTCAGCACATATTACCTTTCTTAGACACTTAACTCGCAAAAAAGAGGAGCTGATGGAACGTGGATTAATGCGCAGCATCTGGCTGACGGTTCAGAAGAATACTCCCCTGGTACGAATTGTTGAAGAATTCACGCCAGACCGCTACGCCATGGTAACTCTTACAAATGACAAAATGGGAATGGAGAAAATTTACACAGAAACGGACATCGTCGAAGGAATGCTAAGAGAAGGGATACGTTTTCCAGTCGGTAAACTCTAACGTGTCACGTGTCAGGGGGACCGTCCCCTGACACGCCCGATGTTTCGAGGAATACCTCTGCAATTTTTGGGAATTTAACTTATATATGATATAATTTAAGTTCACAATATAGATAACAAGGGAGGCCTCGTAGACACCATGAGTAATAATACCGCGGCGGAGATACGCCGGCAGGTCGAACGCTTTTTGCCTAAAGTCTTGAAACCTAGCCGATATATCGGATCAGAATGGAATGTCATAAAGAAAGATTGGGATAAAACCGATGTCCAGATGGTCTTTGCTTTTCCCGACGTGTATGAAGTGGGAATGTCCCATTTAGGGACCCGTATCCTCTACCACCTGGTTAATTCCTTCCCGGAATTTATCTGTGAAAGGGTATTTGCTCCTTGGGTGGATATGGAAAAGGAAATGCGTGATAGGAATATCCCGCTTTATGCTCTTGAATCCTTTCAACCACTCAAAGCCTTTGATGTAGTTGGCTTCACTCTTCAGTATGAAATGAGTTTTACCAATCTCCTCAACATGCTGGATTTAGCGGGAATTCCAATGCGAGCAGAAGAAAGGGGACCCGAGGATCCTTGGATTATTGCCGGAGGCCCCTGCGCCTATAACCCAGAACCACTGGTTGGTTTTATTGACTTCTTCCTGATTGGAGAAAGTGAAGAACAGTTGCCCGAAGTACTTCGCCTAGTGGCTGAGCAAAAGAAAAACCCCGTTTCTCGGCCAGACTTTTTAAAGAAAGTCGCCCAAGTCCAAGGGGTTTACGTTCCCGAGTTCTACCAAGTAACCTATAAAGAGGACGGTCGAATTGAGACGATTGAGGCTGAAGCAGGGGTTCCAACCATGGTGGAAAAAGCTGTTGTTGCAGATCTGGATCAAGCCTTTTTTCCCACCAATCCGGTGGTTCCTTACCTAGAAATCGTGCATGATCGAATGATGCTGGAGGTTATGCGCGGCTGTTCACGAGGCTGCCGTTTTTGCCAAGCAGGCATGATTTATCGCCCGGTTCGGGAACGGTCTCCAGAAACCCTTCTTAAGCAAACAGAGGAATTGGTGCGAGCGACGGGCTATGATCAAATCGCACTTACCTCCCTGTCCAGCGGAGATTACACCTGTATCCAGCCCGTGATCCACAACATCTTGGATAAACATGGGGCAGAAGGGGTTGGAGTATCCCTCCCCTCACTACGAGTAGACTCCTTTGATGTTGATTTAGCCGAGACTGTACAGAAGGCACGTAAATCCGGCTTAACCTTTGCTCCGGAAGCAGGTACACAGCGTTTGCGTAACGTGATCAACAAAGGAGTTGATGAGGAAAATCTCCTCAAAGCTGCAGAGGCGGCCTTCAAAAAAGGCTGGTCCACCATCAAGCTTTACTTTATGGTTGGCTTACCAACAGAGACTCAGGAGGACATCGACGGAATTGTTGATTTGGCCAAGAAAGTGGCTAATCTGGGAACCAAGCTGGGACGCCGAAATATTACTGTGACGATCTCGACAAGTGTTTTTGTTCCGAAAAGCCATACTCCCTTTCAGTGGGAACCTCAGGAAGCAGGCTCTTCTGTAGAACTAAAGCAAAGATATTTAAGAGAGAAATTGAGAGATCGCCGTTTAAAATATAACTATCACGATGTGACAACAAGTTATCTAGAAGCCGTCTTTGCCAAAGGGGACCGCAAGCTGGCTCCACTTCTAGAATGGGCGGTCAAACACGGATGTCGTTTTGATGGATGGTCTGAGCAATTCAAATATGATGTTTGGATGGAAGGATTCAAAGAACTGGGAATCGACCCTCGTTTTTACGCCAACCGAGCCATAGATTATGATGACATCTTACCCTGGGAGCACATAGGGAGCGGCGTCTCGAAACGGTTCTTGGTTGAAGAACACCATCGAGCCCTACAAGAAGCAAAGACGATTGACTGTCGATATGAGGATTGTACCGGGTGCGGAGTTTGCCCGGGCAGAGGGGTTCAGATTGAGTTGAAAGGGTGAGTGCCATGCGGCTAAGAATCGCCTATACAAAAATTGAAGATGCAAGGTATATCGCACACCTTGACCTTACACGGGTATTTGAACGTGCGATCCGACGGGCTGGAATCCATATGAGTTATTCAGAGGGTTTTAATCCCCGTCCGAAAATCTCCTTTGGCTTTGCCTTAGCGGTTGGAACGGAAGGAGAGCGGGAATACGTAGATGTCGACCTCCAACAAGAGATGGATTTGGGAGAGGTTCTAGCACGAGTTCAGGAACAATTACCTCCGGGAATCCGGCTCTTACAAGGGCGTGCCTTAGATCAAGGTGCTAAATCCTTGATGGCAGTCCTTAATGCCGCGAGTTATAAAATTCGTGTGCCCATGGCTCTGCCGATTCAAGCGGAACGACTGCAGGAAGCGGTGAACGCTTGGATGGGACGGGAGCATGTGACCTATTCCCGGTATTCCAAAAGAGGACCGACGGATAAGGATATTCGCCCCTGGATCAAGCTGTTAGAAGCTAAAATCCAAGGGGATGAGGTTATCTTCGACCTAGAAGTTGAGATGGGGAACTCGGGAAGTGTTCGGCCAGAGGAAGTTTTGGCGAGCCTCCGAGAGCTTGAGAATTTGCCCATTGAGTTGGATGAGCTGCAGGTTATTCGGACGGGGGTTCATGTGAGTTATGAGGGCGGGAAAAAGTCGCCGCTTGATGAGCGTTGAAGCGTCCGCGTTTGGGGTCTTAGCGGGAGGAGGGTCACGAGCACACTTGGTCAACCATGCGTTCGTCGTGCCAAACTAGGGCTTGAATCCGATATGGAAGCGGCAGGGCGAAATACACTGTATTTCGGCCAAAGCGACGTCCCTGTCGCATGGCCGGCGGAAAACGTCCTGTTTTCCGCCCTGCATGATGCAAGCGGATTAAAGCCGAGTCTGGCTACGACTCTCGCATAGGTTTCCCGCCGTGTGATCGTGACCCTCGCTCTGGGGGTCAACGGGGATTGGAACGTGTAGGGAAGGGCTTCGAAGATGAGCTGCGCGGCAGGGCTGGGAACGGATGTGGGCTGGGATGCTTAGGTTGGAGCAAGTATCTTGGGGTCATGCTTAAGGCATGCGGCACCTCTGACTCGGTGCGGTTGTGTAAGTGTAAGTGTGGGGACGGTTTGGCTTGCACGCCTAGCTCATGAGAGTGAATTTAAAGCCGAGTTTGGCTGCGACTCTCGCATAGGTTTCCCGCCGTGTGATCGTGACCCTCGCTCTGGGGGTCGACGGGGATTGGAACGTGTAGGGAAGGGCTTCGAAGATGAGCTGCGCGGCAGGGCTGGGAACGGATGTGGGCTGGGATGCTTAGGTTGGAGCAAGCACCTTGGGGACATGCTTTAGGCATGCAGCACCTCTGAATCGGTGCAACTGGAACTAGGGAAGATTCTTAATTCCATGAATGGAATCAGAACCCTCCCTGTGTACAATGCCTATAGAGCTCAGTCTTTATGATCGTTTTCCCTTAAATCTTCCAGGAAATCTGCCATAGAATCAAAGCTCTTAATTTTCCCAGCGTCGATTTCAGCTTGTGCTTCTCCTTCGCCTTCGCCTGCCTGCCATTTCTATGTCCAAAACCATTGCTGGCAAGAAAGGATACCGCAGAATCTGTCTAACTGCACGTTATACATACATATCGCTTCCTTCCGATTCCGAGACACTGTTATTTAAGTTCATTATAATACGTTAGTTCCAGTAGGCAAATGCAAGTTAGGAACTGTTGTTAACTTTAAGTAAAAAATTTCTCCTTTTTTGATTTGCATTTACCTACAAAACTGACCTGAGAGGTGATTCGATTGAAAAGTGAACGTGCGCGTAAGGAAATCGTTCTTCAAACTCAAACTAACCAAACCCAAGGCCAGGGCGCCCAATCCCGATCCCAAACCATACGGGCTGCTGTCTTTGAGCAAGGTGACCTGATGGAAGTGTTCGAGGAAGAGGGCGGGTCCTCCCATATGGTGGGGAATATTTATCGGGGACGAGTTGAGAACGTCCTTCCTGGTATGCAGGCCGCTTTTGTGGATATTGGTTTGGATAAGAACGCCTTTCTGTATGTAGGAGATGCTGTTCCGACTCGCTTAGATGAGGACGAAAAAGTTACTCCAAGTGTTCACGAGCGGATCGAGAATGTCCTAAAGCCTCGCCAAGAGCTTTTAGTTCAAATTACGAAAGAACCCGTAGGGACGAAAGGGGCTCGGATTAGCGTTAACCTTACCCTTCCCGGCCGGTATGTTGTTTTGTTACCCCAGGTTAGTTACATCGCGGTGTCTCGGAAGATTCTAGATAATAATGAACGGACGAGACTGAGAGATCTGGCGGCTGCTTCCAAACCTGAAGGTATGGGAGTCATCGTCCGAACTCTGGCTGAAGGGATTGCTGGGGAGGAGATAGCAGAAGATATTGCCCAACTCGTAGCTTTCTGGCAAGCCTTACTACCGAAAATCCCCCACGTCTCCGTTCCTGGCCTTGTACATAAAGATGCAGATCTTATTAGTCGATTGATCCGTGACTGGATTGATCACGATGTTGAAAAGATCACCGTCGACAACAATGAAGTCGCCAAAACACTACGTAAAGCCTTACAAGAGATTGAGCATCCAGCTGCTAAGCAGATCTATGTTGTCACAGGAGAGGATCTTTTTGCCAATTACGGGGTAGATGATGAAATTCGTAAAACCTTACGGAGCAAGGTCTGGCTAAAAAGCGGAGGCTATTTAGTTATCCAACAGACTGAGGCCTTGATCGTCATCGATGTAAATACCGGAAAATATGTAGGGCAACGTTCCTTAGAGGAAACCGTCGTCCATACGAACCTCGAGGCCGCCCATGAAATTGCCCGCCAATTACGGCTAAGAAATCTCGGTGGAATCATAATTATTGACTTTATCGATATGGCAACGGAAGAAGCACAAAAACAGGTCATTGAGGCACTGGAAACAGCCTGTGCCCGGGATAAAACAAAATCCCAGGTGTTGGGGCTGACTCAGCTCGGACTTGTGGAAATGACTCGGAAGAAAGTAGGTCAGACGTTAGCGGTACGCTACACATCACCCTGCCCGAACTGTGATGGAAGTGGTAGGGTTTAATACCGGGGTCAGACCCCCACACAACGGGAAACAATTCTGACAATATCCAGATCAAGGGCCTTCGTGGGTTAACACGAAGGCCCTTGAATCATTTTTTCTTCGCTAAAGAATTGTGTAAATTGTGTGGGGGTCAGACCCCCACACAATTTACACACAATTCTTTATGCGATATAAGGGCGAATTCGACATTGTTCTTACTAAAAACATGTTATGTTAATAAAAAAGTAGAATAATACAAGTTTTGGTACGTAGCCAAGAGGATGCTGTTGCTGGATTTCAATTTCTTGCTAAATTGGTGGGAAGTTCAGAGGAGGCAATCTAGATGAAAATAGTATTGGTAAGTGAAATTCCTATAGTTCTAGAAGGGCTTCAATGCCTTCTTGAGAAAAATGGGATCGAAGTTGCAGGCCTAGCTTATAACGGAAGGGAAGCAGTAAGTACAGCAAAAGCCTTGAAACCAGACGTAATTTTGATGGATATAAAGATCCGGGAGTTCGGCGGAATCGATGCTTTGAAACAAATTAAGGCTGAAATGCCGAATATTAAGGTGGTCATGTTTAATATAACAGAGGGGGAGGAAGATCCTTTTGAGGCAGTCAAGTATGGTGCCTCAGGATTTCTATTAAAAAATGCCAATACCAAAGTACTAATGAATTTACTATTTGATCTGGAAAAAGGCAAGCCGCCTCTTTCTACATATCTCGCCGCTAAGCTTTCCAGCGAGTGCGAGGGAGGGCACCTTACATACCGACAGTGGGAAGTGTTGGAGATGGTAGCAAAAGGAAAGACCTATAAGGAAGTGGGAGAGACCCTTGGACTAACTGAAAGAACTGTAAAATACCATATGGGAAGAATAATCGATCGAATGCATCTTGAAAATCGTGCTCAAGTAATAGCTTATGCAGCCCAAATAGGATTAATAGAAATTTGAAAGAACTAAAATATTCACTTAATTATCAAATGACTGTACCTTAGTACATTGTTAAAAAGAGGGAACGAACATATAGTATACTCAACAAATATTGTCACTTTGCACACATCAAAGGCTAAGTTTGTTGATGATTGAACTAATTGTCCAAATTCTAGAATAACTTGGCATAGCAGAGGGTGTGATTACATTAAATACCGGAAGTGGATTTCATTAGCTATAGTACTGATCTTTCTTCTTGGGACCCTTGTAAGTCCGTCTTTAGGGCTATTTAATGATTTTAGTTCTCTGAGTGGCTCGCAGCAGGATATGCATAAACAGAGCTCACAAACAAAGGAAGATGCGTCTAATCAGAACCAAACTATGACTCAGATTGACCACGATCATGGCATAGTGCCCATTAGTGATGATTTAATCAAACGAACCGTAGCACCAGTATTAGAGGAAGAACTTCAAAGCGATTCATTGCTTGAAGGTGACGATCCTAACTTATCCTCAGAGAGTTTCACCGAGCTCAGCGAGGAGGAATTGGCCAATACACTGAGTTATGTTGACTCTGGAAGAGGGTTATTTAATCAGGGGAAATATGCCAAGGCCTTGAAGGAGTATAGCCGAGCCATTCAACTTGCGCCTCAGGCTGCTCCCTTATACTTTGAAAGGGGACAGGTATTCCTAAAACTGAACAATGCTGATGAGGCCCTTGAGGATTTCGAGCAGGCTATCCGGTTAGATCCCCAGATGATAGATTCTTACCTCTTAAGGGGTAAATTAAAAAACTTTCTTGGCAAACCAGAGGAGGCTATTGGTGATTTTAACAGAGTGTTAAGTAATCAGCCGAAAAACATTTCTGCCCTCTTGGAAAGAGGTATTGCTTATTCTCTGCTTAGAAAATGGCCCCAAGTGGTGTCGGAATCCACAACTATAATGGCAATTGATGGGGAAAATATCCAGGCTCGAAGATTACGAGCCCTTGCTTATCAAAATATTGGGGAAGAGGATAAAGCCTTAGCAGACTGGGTTGAAGTCGAAAGGATTGCAGGACAATCCATGGAGATTCAGGCTAACCTCGGAAATATTTATTTTAGTAAAGGGGAGTTGGAAAATGCCGTTTCACAATGGTCCCAAGCCCTAGAACTAGACAATACTCAGGCCTTCCTTTACGTCAATCGGGGTATAGCCCGCAGTCGCTTAGGTGAACTTGACGCTGCAATTGACGACTTTAAGCAAGCCATCGGCCTAAACCCCGCCGAATACTCAATTTATAATAGTCTTGGCTATGTGTATTATTTAAAAAAGGAAAATCAGCAAGCCATTGAAAACTACACTAAGGCTCTGGAGCTTAATTCCCAAGATCCCAAAGTATATTTTAATCGCGGTAACGCCTATCGGGATATAAATAAATTCCAGGAAGCCCTAGCAGATATGAATGAGGCGATTCGTATGGTCCCAGCTTACACGGAAGCTTACACCAACCGCGGCAGCATTTATCTTTCTCTAAGAGATTATACGTCCGCTCAATCAGATTTTACCGAAGCCGTTAGACATAACCCCGATAATTCCATTGCTTATTACAACCGAGCTCTTGCTTATCTGCAAACAGAGGATTATCAGTTGTCCGAGCAAGATTTAAATTTTCTAATCCAGAGTAATTCAGAGATGTCGGTAGACTCTTTTCAGCATAGAGGTTTGGTTTATTTTCAGACTGGTAAATATAAACAGGCTATTGAGGATTGGCAGACGTATTTACGTCATGTCCCGGAGGATGACGAAGTTTCTTATAAGATCGGACTGGCACAATACAAATTAGAAGCTTACGATCAGGCCATTCAAGCCTTTAATCAGGCTATTTCCTTAAACCCCCAGCACGGTCTCGCCTATTACCAGCGAGGTAACGTTTACTCCCTGCAGAAAAAATATCAAGAGGCTGTTCGAGATTACACCAGCGCAATAGACTATCAAGTTAGCTTAGAAATTTCCTACTTTAATCGTGGAATCGCCTATTTGAACCTCAAAAAAGCTAAAGACGCCACTCGCGATTTTAAAAAGGTCTTGGACATATCAACAAATGATAAGCTCATTGAGGAATCTAAAAAGGTACTAAAGCTTCTTAGTTCCCAATAGACTTATTAGGGTATAAAAGCGTAACAACTAAGAATAGTGAATGTTATCCATTGGTGGAGGAACAGTGAATGCTTGAATTAGTTTATTACCTTAATAGCAAATTAAAAAAGAGACTATTTCTCCATTTCTTAATAGGTTTGGGGGCTCTTTTTCTGTTGCTCGTTTCTCCCGCCCAATCTGTTTACGCTTCCGATGATGCTCAGATAGCTCAATCTTCTTTCGCAGACAGTTCGAATGTCGAAGATTCTACATCTGCAGACAGCCTTTCAACCGAGGAAACAACAGGGGACATAGTTGAAAGTGAAGCCATCACCGAAGAAGAACCGCAAACAACCGAAGAAACAACGGGGGACATAGTCGAAAGTGAAGCAATCACCGAGGAAGAACCTCAAACAGCCGAGGAAACAACTGGAGAAATAGACGAAAATCAAGCAATCATCGAAGAGGAAACGCAAGCAACTGCGGAAACAGACGAGAATGAAGTTGTCACAAATGAGGAAACTCAGCCCGCCACTGAAGATGAACCTATCTCCGTAGTAGACGAAAGTTCAGCCACAGATCCAGAGGCAGGGACAGAAACAGTAACAGAAACCGTAACAGAAACCGAATCTTCGGCAGTAACTCTAATTGACCCCTACGGAACAGTGTACGATGCCATTACCAAAGAAGCCATAGCTAATGCCATAGTAAAGCTCTTCTCAGTGGAAGACGATATCAAGACTCTCTATGTCAATAATCCCGATAATACTAATCCTTATACCAGTACAGATGGCACCTATGATTTTGACATAGTACTTGAGGATGCTGGCGCATTTCAGATTGAAGCTAGTGCCGTCGGATACCTCTCATATGCTTGGGATTTTATTCAGGATGATACTGACCATCATATAAATTTCTACCTTGCTCCGCTTCAGATCAAAGATTCCAATGGGAATATGGTTGATTCAGGTATCAGCAGCGGATGGGCCAGTTTTGACAACAAGGTTACAATCGATCAGGAACTGCTTTATCCCGGTCTTGACTTGAAAATAGAGGCGGCAGAAGGGGAAGATCCTTTTGAGAGCATCACAGTTAACAATGGAATAACGGTTACCACTCGGAAACTTGACGATAGTGATACAGATTATGTAAACGATAACTCAGCTGGAGATTCAGGCAGTATAACCTTTAAAGCCCCATCCATTCACATTGGAGAAGGAGCGAAGCTCTTAGCTCAGGCGATCAATGAGAACGATACTATTTATGAGACCGGGGACATAACCTTGATGGCTACCAAGTTTGGCGGCACAGATTGGATGGATCTTCTCCTAGCAAATCAGGATAATACACAAACAGAGATTATCATTGCCGATGGAGCAATCATAAAAGGTGGAGCAGTAACAATCTCTGCCACTTCCAATAATACCGTAGTTTTTGATGAATCCGAAGATGACGCCAAGCTTTTAAGTGAACGTTGGCTAGAATTAAAATCCGTTGAGTTTTTGGAAGGATTTTCCTTGATTGGTGGGGTTGCCATTTCCAAAGCCGGTTCCCTGATATCTTTGGGAGAAGGCAGCGAGATTAGTGCCGATAGTCTGGAAGCCCTTGCCCAATCCCACGTGAATGCTTCGACCTCTCCCCTGGGTCTTGGTGTCGGAGTCGCAGTGGGTATTGCAGATTCCAAGGCTGAGGTTATCCTGAACGGTACTATCAATACAACCGGAAATTGTCTGATAAAATCACTAACGGACAATACCCTCCAGGTGGTTGGCAGCGCAGGTGGTCAAAAAGGGATCGGGGTAGGCGTTGCAGTAAGTATTTTAAATTCCAACTCTCAAGTCCAAACAACTGACAAATCCCAAATGAATATTGGCGGCGACCTTACTCTTCAGGCAGAAACCATCGATCGCAACTTCACTCTGGCTCGCTCCAACTCCGAAGTAGACGGCAAGGTTTCGACGGCTGTAGCTGTTTCAGAAGAAAACGGCACGACCAGCGCTTTTCTGGACGGAAGAGCGGAGGTAACCGGAAATATTAATGTCATAGCCTTAATGCGCAAAGAGGCTGTGGAAATGAAAAAACTATTTGGCAGCGTTCCATCGATAGCTACCGGAGTCGTTGCCTCTGCCGGCACCAACACAAATAGTTCCGGTGATCTGCTTGAGGATACAAAAGCTGCCATCACGGGTAAGGTTAAAACATTTCTTAAGGATAACGTGAAGCCCTTGGTTTCCAAAAAGTCATCCCAAGCTAATCAACAGACCCAAGGTCAAACGACTTCCTTTGAACTAGCAGCTTCCGTCGCGGTTTACAATGATACAAATAAAGTAACCTCCAGGATTGGTGCCGGTCTTCTGCCGAATGCCGTTAAGTCCAAGGGATCCATCACGGCCAATGCCCGGGCGGAAAGTCAACCCTACTTGATGGCTACTGCATCTGTTTCAGAACCTGCTGACAGCCAGGAGCCTGAAGGAAGCGGATCAACAGATGAGGGAACCAAATTTGCCGGTTCGGCAGCAGTAGCTATCGGTACGTTTACCAACGATGTTACTGCCTTTATCGCCAAGGAAGCCGCAGTTGATGCTGCGCAAAACTTAATAGTCAAAGCGGAGGCGCTCAACGATTACGAATTCGTCTACGGAATCAATTTAATCCAGGATTTATCCAAATCAACTGAGGATGGACAGACAACAGTTAATCCGGACGATCTTGTCGAAGTTCAGGAGGGGTATACGGCAGGAGGCGAGGCTGGTCATCTGTATAAGTACATTGGAAGCGATCCCCTAGAAGCAAACTTAAGTCAAATCAATTATACCGATACAGCTAATTGGGAGGATCTCGGAGCTTCCTGGAAGTATGAGTTATCGGAATTCCTCAGAACCTTCTCTACCTACCTGGATGATAATTTAGGTTTGGGCAATAATGCGGTTAACACCTGGAGCCAGAGTATGGCTAAAGGAGCAAAGGTAAGTATCTGCGGTGCCGTATCAGTTATTGAACTCAATAATAACGCCCATGCCTATATCGCCGAAAACGCTAAGATAAATCAGATGACAGATGAAGCCTACCGTACCGAAGCTCAGCAGGTAGCGGTGGAATCAATGGTTGTGAATGAAGCGGTTCATTTTGGCGGGAATATTGAGCTGCCGGGAATTACGGGTGATGGCAAAAAATTCACCGTCAAGACGACACTGGGTGGGGCTGGTGTTGAAGGGGAAAATGCAGCCGGCGGTACGGTTCTTGTCATCAATTACAATAATGAATCAGTGGCAGAGATCAAGGACGGAGTTCTTCTCTATGGCGACAATCTGAAAGTAACTGCCGACAACAAGGCCTTTATCATCTCTGTTGCTGCCTCAGGTGGTGAAGCCGGAACCTTCGGTCTAAATGGAACGGTCACCGTTATTTCGATTAATAACACAACGCTTGCCAACATCGACAATGGTGCCAGAATTGTGGTTTGCCATCTGCTGATTCCAGGAACGGAAACCAGTCTACTGGTTCGAGCCAACGATTCCAGCAATATTATCAACCTGTCCGGCGGCGTGGCTGTGTCTAAAAGTATGGGGATCGGCGCTTCGGTTGCCATTAATGACATAACACGTAATACCCAGGCAGTTATCGGCGACCTGCTTGAAAATCTGGACGGAGTAAAGCCGATTAATCCGGACTTGACCATCGATACCGATAGTCCTATTGTTTTAGAGGCTGTCAATGGCGGATACATAGCATCCTTCGCTTTGGCGGGCGCCGTCAGCAAGGAAAAGTCAACACCTTCCTCATCTCAGGAAGCCCCTGAAAGCGGGGGTAGTTTTGGACTTGGAATTTCTGCAGAAGTTGTCCTCAATGGGACAAAAGATGAGACTCTGGCCTATATCCGTAACGCTTCACTACGTTCTACTAATTTGGTAATCTCGGCAAGAAATAAGACAAAGGTAATCGCTGCCGGAGGCTCCGTGGCCATCGTCAACACTCAAGGGACTTCCTTGGGTTTGGCTGGTGCCTACACCCAAAATACTATTGAAAATAAGACCAGAGCTCTAATTGACAACTCTGATATTAATTTGTTGACGGGAGATCTTACCGTCGAAGCGGAGTCCGATGAAGAAATTATTTCAATAGCCGCCAGTGGTTCCGGCTCAACTAGTTCTAATAACATCAGCGTTGCTGGACAGGTTAGCATCAACTCAATCTCTAACCAGACAGAAGCTTCGATCTTAAACCGGTCGGAAATTAAGGCAGCAAATATCACAATAAAAGCGGTAGACAGTTCCCGCATTTTTGCCATTGCCGGGGCCTTGGCCTTCGGAGGTAAGGCGGGAATCGGTGCAGCTGTTGCCCTAAACAAACTTCCCTTGAGCGGGCGTAATGCTGTCACAGTCTCTATCCAAGATTCTGCTGTTACTGCCAGCGGCAACATAAACCTTACCGCTAGTTCTACCAACAAGGTCTTCGCTATTACGGCCGCCATTGGGAATAGTAAAGAGGGCATGGCTCTTCCTGTTTCAGTTTCCATTAATACCATAGCATGTGACACGGAAGTTTATATAATAGGAAAGAAAATCACTGGGGAAACCTCCAAAGGGATTACTGCAGCCGGCAATATCGGCATGCAGGCCTTAGACAATTCCTCCATTCAATCTATCGCCGGTGCAGGAACATTTTCCAAAGCAACTTCCTCCTTGGGTGTTGCCGTTTCTTATAACAATATTGACAATAGTCTCTTGTCCTATGTGAAAGACACTATCATCGATTCTAAATCGTTAGCCATCAATTCTACCATGAACTCATCCATTATGAACGTCTCGGCGGGTGAAAGTGCTAACGGTAAAATATCAGCCAATGGATCAATAAGCATCAATACCATTACAGGTAAAGTAGAAGCCTATATCTTGAACTCAATTGTTAAAGCTGAGACAGGAATATCCTTAGCTACCTACAATAAATCCGAGATCGGGGCTATTGCTGGGGCTATTGGCCATGCCAAAACAGCTGCCATAGGTGCGGCCTTAGCCATAAATTATATCGGCGGATATGGTGCTGATGCCGATCAGTATAAAGTCGTAAGTTATATTGAAAATTCCAAAATAGAAGTAAAGAATGACAACGGAAACGGAATCATTCAGCTCATAGCACAATCAGAAGCGATTATTAAGAGCATCAGCTCAGCCGGTAGCTTTTCCAATGGCAAAGCCGCCATCAACGGAGCTGTTTCGGTCAACTATATTAATGGAGACATCGGCACTTATATTAAGGGCTGTTACAGCACTGACCAAAGCAAGCTGGTTAAGGCGGATGGGGATATTTCCCTGGAGGCTGCAGATAATGCTGCTGTCAGCGTTATTGCCGGTAACGCAGCGACCGCTAACAAGGCCGGTATGGGGGCCGCCATCGCAATTGTCGTCATAGGTTATATGGCAGAAGACCCTTTTGCAAACTATAAGATCAATAACCTCATGGACTGGACGTCTGAAGAAGAGGGAAGCGAGGATCAAGACCTTCCGGATTCTGCCTATGAATATGACAATCCTGCCTTTGGTGATTCCAGCCAAGTCAGAACTTATATAGCAGATTCGCTGGTACAATCCACAGATGGCTCTGTAAATCTGAAGACAACCACCAACAAGGCAATCTTTAATATTGCTGCTGGAAGAGCCTTTGGCGGAAAAGCAGGTGTTAAGGGTTCTATCTCTATAAATTATATTAACAATAATGCTTTATCAGAGATTATTCGGTCAACCGTCACTGCTTCAGGGGATATCTCTCTACAGACCCTGTCCCTAAAGCGAACCAATATACCTCAGGCCGCTTTACAACCGGAATCAGATCCAACAGATTCTAATATAACCATCTTTAACGGCAATACGGATGATGCAAACAATGGGAGTCATGACATCACCGCCATCCAATCTCTGGCGGGTGCTGTCGCCGGCGGTGGCAAAGCCGGCGTAGGGATTGCCTTGGCTGTAAACCACCTTGTCAACAACTATATCACTCGTGTCTGCGATAATTCTTACGTTACCTCTCAAACAGGGGATGTCATACTTATAGCGGATAACCAAGCAGGGATAAAGACGATATCGGCAGGTCTAGCCGGTTCTAAAAGTCTAGCCTTTGCCGGTGCCATGTCGGTCAACTTCATTGAAAATAAAGTGTTGGCCTATATCAGTAAAAGCACTGTAACCTCCAATACTGCTAATACAATCCCAACCGATGGCAAGAATCCGGGAATCAGAATAACAGCACAAGATAGTTCAAGTATAGAGTCATTGTCCGGGCAGCTTAATTTCTCCGGTAAGGCGGGCATCGGTGCTGCTGCTGCCTACAATGAAATTGCCAATTTTATCTTTGCTTACATTGATGAATTCTCAAGCGTGATTACTCCAGCTTATACAACCCTTAACGCCTCATCCGACTCGAAAATCATGAGCATTTCCTTAGGCGGCGGTTTTGGAAGCAAACTATCAGCGAATGGATCCGTGAGTATTAACACTGTTAGTAATTATGTAGCCTCCTATATTCTTAGTTCAACAGTAGAGGCAGATACTGGGGTAGTACTAACTGCCAATGATAAATCGGAAATTGGTTCCGTTGCAGGTGCCTTCGGAGGATCAAGCAGTGCTGCTATCGGTGCTTCCGTAGCCGTGAATTACATCGGCGGCTATGGCGGGTCGGGTGATCCACATCGGGTCTACAGCTATATCCAGGATTCCAGAGTAATTGCGGTAAGTGGTACGGTACAGCTTCTGGCCCAATCCGATACGATAATCAAGAACCTCAGTGCAGCCGGTGGCTTTGCCGGAAAAGCTGCGGTTAACGGTGCTGTTTCCCTAAACTTTATTAATACGGATATTGCGGCGTATATCATTGACTGCATCAGTCCGGCAGACACACCGGATGGCAATACAAAGCAGGTAACTGCCCAAGGTGCAATCCTTATAGACGCCATAGATAACTCCGCTATCAGTGTCATTGCAGGCAACCTATCCGGTGCCGGCAAAGCCGGGATAGGGGCAGCGATTGCTATTGTCTTTATTGGCAATGGTAGTATTCCTGTTAACCAATACTTAAATAACAATATCATTACAGATGGCAGTACATCAGAAGAACGGGATTTGACAGACGCTGATTATGCTTACGACGAACCTACTTTTACAGCTCAGAGCAAACTAAGAGTTTTTATCGTGAACTCTGTTGTCCAATCCACAGCTGGGGCAATCCGTCTTACTGCCTCCTCCAACAAGGTAATTTTCAATATTTCAGCCGGAGTTGCCATAGGTGGAACCGCCGGTGTTCAGGGTTCAGTCTCCGTGAATTACCTGTATAACGACGTCTCAGCTTACATTAAGAATTCGATAGTTGAGGCAGGGCAAGACGTCATCTTAAAAGCGCTATCCCTGAAAAGAACGTCAATTCCCCTTGGAGCTTTGCAGGTAGGATCAGACTGGGGAGACGTAAGCGCTTTTGACGGCGGGGCTAATCATGAGGATGGTGAGGAAAACTCTTTAGATACCGAACCTAACAGTCCCGACCATCTCACCTCCATTCAAGCTATTGCTGGAGCAGTAGCAGGTGGAGGATCTGCCGGGGTTGGAGTAGCCATAGCAGTAAATCATCTGGAGAATAGTTACACTACTTATATAGTAGGTACAACCATTAAGGCTGGTGGGGATGTATTGCTTACCTCCAACAGCCAAGCAGGTATCGAAACAGTTTCGGGCGCAGCAGCTGGTTCAGGGACCTTTGCCGGTGCAGGTTCTGTTTCATTAAACTTTATTAAAAATAGAATCCTCGCTTTTATATCTGCCAGCACGGTAGATGCAAAGGATGTCGTACTGGAAGCAAGGGATACTTCCAGCATCAAGTCCGTTTCCGGCCAGATTAATTTTTCCGGCGGAGTAGGCCTGGGGGCAGCAGCGGCTTATAACGAGATCTCCAATATCGTCATGGCTTATGTGGAAAAGGATTCACTAGGAAATAAATCCGTACTTAACACCAGCGGAGATGTAAAAATAGGAAGCTATTCTACATCCACCATCAGCACGATTGCAGCAGCGGGTAGTTTTGCTGGGTCAGTGGCTGGTTCAGCAACCGTAGCCATTAACCTGATAAATAACGAAGTGAAAGCTTATATTGTTGATTCAAATGTTAGAGCAGAGGGCAATGTTTATGTATTAGCTCAATCACATAATGCTATCAATAGTTATGGTGGTTCTGTTGGCGGTGCTGGAGTGGCCGGGATAGGAGCGGCAGTCGTTGTTAATCAGATTAACAATACAACCAAGGCTTACCTCAGCCAAGCAAGTGTCATTGCCTTAGGTAACGGGGCTGCCCTCACTGTGAATAAATGGGATGATGATGGTAATAAAACGACTCAGCTTGTTAAGGGCTTAGTGGTCATCGCTGATAACCGAGAAGCCATAACAATTTACTCGGGTTCTGCGGGGGTAGGCTCAGCAGGCGTCAGTGGTCAGGTTTCCACGAATATCATCAATAATATAACGGAAGCCTATCTCACCTCATCCAATATCAACACCGATGAAACTAAAGGAAAATGGGTTATTGTCAGGGCTAATCAAACGACTGGTCTCCGAATCTATGCAGGAAGCTTGGCCGGAGGAGGGGCAGCAGTCGGCGGTGCCGTGGATGTTACCAAGATCGGCAATCAGACGAAAGCCTACATTGACCTTTCTGTGGTTTATGCAGGAGACGGAGTGGAAGTTTCGGCACTTACAGAACTGAAACCTATAGACGACAGTTCTCCAACAGTCATTATCGCGGGAGCATCCCTATCCGGAATGTTCTCCCTGGCCGGGGCTGTCTCAGTGATCCTAAGTAAAAATATTAATGAAGCCTTTATCCGAACATCCGACATTTACTCACTGGGTTCCATTGGGGTAGTTTCTAATCATAATGTAAAGGTTGATGTTTACGCAGGCACAGTGTCCGGCTCAGCCTTTGTTGGTGCCGGTGGGACAGTTATTGCAAGCTCCTTCCAAAACCTCTCCCGGGCCCAAGTCAAGAATTCTAATCTTAACGCCAAAGGAGCCATCGAGGTAAAAGCCCGTTCGCGGGATACTATTGATGTTAAAGTAGGTACTGCCGGAGTAGGACTTACAGGAGCAGGGGTGGCAGGATCCGTCTCGGTAACTTTGATTGAGACGACCACCGAAGCTCTCATTGAAGAAATCTCAGGAGCAGAGGGTGGATACTCGAAGCTGAATCAAGATTCCCGTTACCGACCAGGAGGTCTGTACGCACCAGGGTCTGACCAAACCGTTTTAATCAAAGCAGATAACCAAACCACCGTGGATACAATCGGGGGTGCTTTAGGGGCAGGATTATATGCAGGCGTCGGAGCTAGCCTCGATTATATAAGCATTCTGAATAGAACCGTGGCGATGGTCGGTACCGGCACAAAAATCTATGCTCGGGGAAATATCACCTTGGAGGCGGGATCTGAGAAGATTGTCAACTCTACAGTCTATTCAATGGCCGGTGGACTTCTAGGTCTCTCGGGAGCCATTTCAATCATTAATATAGGATCTCCTATCTCCAGCCATGGAGCGGGAGAATTTAACAATGACTTAAGAAATCAGTTAACTAATGACCTCTCTCCCAATAGCCTTCTTTACTATCGGGACGCCAATGGAAACAATCACAGTCGACTTCCGGGTGACAGCTTCGGTACCAGGGCTGCTCAGGCAATCTCCGCTGCCGGAGGACCGGATGTCATTGGCTCACTGGATCCACTTCTTGACACAAGTTCAAAGATTACCGCAGCCTTTATCCAAACCGCCGGCAGCGCTGCTTCCCGAGCAGAGATTTTTTCCGACGGGAATGTGGTTATCAAAGCGGATAATGAGTACAACATCTCATCTACACCTAATAATGCAGTGGTGGGTGCGGCTGGCCTAGGTGCGGTTATTGGTATCGTAAATACCCGGGAAAATACCCTTGCTTTCGTTGGAAATTATGGATACATCCGGGCAGCAGCTCTGACGGTCAAAGCTGAGTCCCTTGAGACCGCCGCCGTCGATGCTTCAGCAGCTGCAGGCGGCCTGCTGGCAGGTGTTTCGGCCAATATCGCCCTGGTAAATGTCAAACCGTTGGTTGAGGCCTATTTGGGGGATTATAGCAAAGTCTATGTATCCAACGACGTGTCCGTTTATGCTGAAGTTACCCCCCAGGCAACAGCAGACGTAAGAGGAGTTACTGTTGCCGGTGGTATTGGGGCCGGGGCTTCTATTGCCGATGCCCAAGTTTCTTCCACGGTTAATGCTTATATCGGAAGTACCAGTGAGGTTGCCAGCGGCTTCCAATTCTTACCCGGCAACCCAACACTCATCTTCTCCAGTAATGCTGTCTTTAACGGCGGTGGTATTTCCTTTATCAATATTACAGCTTCTTTAGTCGATGAAACTCTATCCTTTATTCCGCGGGCCAATGACGGCTATGATGTGCTACGCCGTAGCAGCGGCAGTTGGCTCGATGATGGTTTCGTGCCTAATTACCTCATCACCGTTGTTGAGGGCGAAACGATGTCTGTCTATCAGGTCAGGTCCGTATCGACCTTGGATCTTACCTTAGAAACTCAAGATGCTTGGGACGAAGCTAAGGTTGCCAATGTTTCGGTCTATAGTGGCAAGCCGCCCAGTGAAATAAGACGGACGTCTGGCAGTTGGCTAGACGATGGATTCTTCCCTGATCAATTAATCGAGATTTCCGGAACCCTTCATAATAATGGGTACCACCAAATTGAATCAATCTCAGATGATGGCAAAACACTTTATCTTGATGTCAGCGGGGAAGTTACACCTGAGACCATCGGCAGCGGGGGACAGATAACCATAAGTGGGGATGCTCCCGACCGAATCAGAAGGAACAGCGGCAGCTGGACCTCTGACGGATATGCTGCCGGCCAGTTTATAAGGGTAACGGGAACAACTCATAACAACGGGATGTACCAGATCAAGTCCATTTCCGAAGATGGCCGGCTGCTTACCCTAGAGTCCTACAGTTCAATGGAAAGAGAAAGCACAGAAGATGCCCTGTTTGCGCGGAGTTTCCAAACCCTTCCTAGCAAGCCAACGGTAATCTTCTCTAGCGATTCAGTATTTAACGGAAGCGGCCTTACCTTCTCCTATGTCACGGCTACTATGGCTGATACTGCCTTGTCCTTTAGGCCTCAGGCTAACGGGGGCTACGATGTTATTACCCGAGCTGACGGCAGTTGGATTACGGAAGGCTTTGTAGCAGGTTATGATATTACAGTAACCATAGGGGAAGCTATTTCCACTTATCAGATTCGGTCAGTATCCGATCTGGTTCTTACCCTGGAAACTCAGGGTGCTTGGACTGAAGACCGGGAAAATGTCACGGGTGTATCAGTTAGAAGCAGTCAACCCTTCGGCCAAATCAAGCGCAGTTCAGGTAACTGGCTTGACGAGGGCTTCTTCCCTAACCAATGGATCCAAATCACAGGAACAGATTCTAACAACCAAAGTGTCCAAATCAAATCTATTTCCGACGATGGAAAAACCCTTTACCTTGATGTAAGCGCGGTTATCACCCCTGAAACCATCGGCTCAGGTCGGCAGATTACCATTAGCGGAGATGCCCCAGACCGAGTTAGAAGGGACAGTGGCAGTTGGACGGATGACGGGTTTACCATCGGAAGCCTGATCAATATTAACGGCACAGCGTATAACAACGGCATGTATCGGATCAAGTCCATTTCCGAAGATGGGAAATTCCTAACCCTAGAAACTGACAGCTCCTTCCAACGCGAGACCACTCAAGAGGCGCTCTTTGCCGGAGGAAAAATTGATTCGACAGTGTCTCAGCCGATCTGGCTTGGAACACTCACTGTCAATGCAGCCCAAAAAGTTCCTGCCGGAGGAACAACTGCTACGGCTAGAGCACATGGCTCAGGTGGGGGACTTATCGCCGGCATTCAGGCTAATGAGGCTAAGGCGACAAGCAGTAGTCAGGTTAAGGCCGGAATTTATGATAACACAAACCTGACCATTGCCG
This sequence comes from Desulfosporosinus sp., assembly GCF_014237355.1. NCBI lineage: Bacteria > Bacillati > Bacillota > Clostridia > Eubacteriales > Desulfitobacteriaceae > Desulfosporosinus > Desulfosporosinus sp. The sequence goes on along the minus strand of NZ_JABZFS010000081.1, from coordinate 10,126 downwards.
GAATCATGACCGTCAATGCCCGTACTGACAGTACCCAAAGAGCACTAGCCGATGGCTATAACGGGGGCTTAGGGGCTGCTAATTCTAACCATGCTAGAGCCACCTCCAAAAATATTACTGAAGCACACCTAAATAAAGGAATAGATGTTTTCGCCTATCAATTGGACCTAAACGCTACCGGTTTAGACGACAACTACTCCGAAGCAGTGGCAGGCAGCGGCGGATTGCTTACGTTAGTATTGATAAAAGCTGAGACAAGTGACCAAAGCCGGACGACTGCCTATACAGGTAATAAAGTAGATTCACAATATAAGGCCGAAGATCTGACGATTAAAGTACAAAATTTGCGGATTAACTCTGACCATCTGGCCCGCTTCAACAGTAAAGCGGATGGGGTCAGTGTGGCAGGTATCGGGATTGGCAGTACTTATGCCTACAATAACATTCGTCCGGTTGTGGAAATCAAAATGGGAGATTACACTTCGATTCTGGCAATGGATAGTTCAGCCAACGCTAGCAGCCGTGTGGAGAAGAACTGGCTGCCGGGTAATGCCTATAACGTGCGTTCCCGATCGGGAGCCTTGGTTGACGTGCCTGCTACCAAGAGTGAAACGATCATTGTAAATAATACAACGATTTATGTAGGCCAGGACTCTGAGTTAGTCGTTACAGGATCAACTGTTAACCCGGGACGATTTGAGCTTAATGCCTTTAACATAGTCGTAGCCAAGGATAAGGCAAAGCTGCAAAACGGCGGAGGCCTCAGTGTGGCCCAGTCTCATTCCCTCATCAACTGCACAGGTTATGCTACAGTGGAAATTGGTGAAAGGGCTAAGCTGATAAGCGTCGGCGATATCACTCTCACCACCCGTGATCGTCAGGAAATCAACACCAAAACCGAATCGACAACCTATGCCGGAGTGTCTGGCATAGCCACCGGCAGATCCAAGTCTGAGGCTTACGCCAACAATCGGGTGGTAATCAGAAAGGACGCTCAGCTATACTCAGAAGGAAACATCAATTTACTGGCAGGCCGTGACGGGGATAATCGCACCAATGCCTTCTACGTTGATGCCAAAACTGACGTTCTTAATTATACCGTAGTGCCTATCGGCACCAAGCCCTCAGCACAAGCGACCACTGACCAGACCAATCTGATGACGATTGAGGGCGGAGCGTTGCTGGAAGCGGTTAAAGATGCCAACCTGTTGACAGACCGAGGAGTAACCATAGCAACAGCCGAGGGTATTGGCAAGAATCTCTACGATAAGCTTTTGGGAACCGACCTCAAGGAAGGAAATAAATCGAATCCTATTTCGGTTCAATCCAGCGTAAGGGTTGACGGAACAGTAAGAGTGGGTATTAAGAACAAACTCTGGCTGATCATCGACGTCGACGGAAATCCCCTTGAACACGGCCCGGAGGCCTGGATGACTCTCGAACAGAGGATCCCATTTACTCTTCGATTAGAATCTAGAGAAACCAATCTTCTCAATGAGTTAGAGGCTTTGAATAAACTCTATGCACTTTATGCCAACACCTCTGCCGGCTATGCTTATAAGCTCCAGATAGAACGAGTGGTAGCCGATCTGGAGAAATTGGGCTTTGGCGAGGGATCCTCCAGCAATTTCAAACCCGAATACCCCTTTGTAAACTACATCATCATCAGCAACGTCTGGGCCCAGGCCTCCTATATCAACGTCAATGCCAATAACTTGTATGGCAGCGGCCGGCTCATAGCACCTGGAGATGCAGAGATCGTTATAGAAAACCGGAGTACCAATTTCCTTCGCTTAAATGGACTTACCATTCCGCAGACCGGCGGGGACATAGTGTTTAACGGTTGGTTAGTCAGCGAAAAAAGCAGTGGCAGTAATTACAACAGCTATATTAACAATAACAACAAAGAAAGCGGTTCCGTTGCCCAATTTACCTTTAACATTGGTACCAGCAGCGGTAATGATCCGGCTATAAGCGTTGAAAATACTCATACCGGTAACAGTACTGCTGGAATACCTGCACCTGACATTGAGGTCACTGGGGAAATAAATAACATCAACGGCAGTCTGCTGCTAAAAAGCCAAGGGGCTGTGGTTTGTTATGGAGATATTAATGTCGGAGTCAACAATACCATCAGCAGCACATTTATTCAGAACTATGTTGACACCATCTATAATACCGGGGGTGAGCCGGAGTACCTTTGGAAGATTCCGGTCCGACTCACCGAAGCTATGCGGATGACCTATACAGGTGGAGAAGGAAATTTCTTTTATAAGCTGTTCGGACTGAAAGATAAAATTGAAAACGCCTTAAACAATCCACCTACCAGCAGGATCCAGGCCGATACCATTTATATCAGTGCCCGCTACCTTAACATTAACGGTACCATCCAAGCCGGGCGTCAGTACAACATCACTTTAGGAGCAGATGTTCTTACTCAGATTAACCGCTACCGTAATTCTTCCACCCCACCCCTCAACTATCTTGACGCTCCACTCAAAGTGGGAGGAGACTTCACCGCTTACTGGAATCAAGCAACCAACTCTATTGTGATCGAAAACCTTAGAGTTCGGGCAGGATACATGGAATTGTTCGGGCAGATCATGAACACCAGTGAGACCGGCGGAAAGATTGAGATACTGGACGGTTACGGAAGTATTAATATCAATAATCTAACCGGTTATGACCTCCTGCTGAAAGGACTGGATAGCGGGGATAAGATGGAAGGCAAACTGGTTATTTATGACACTGCTTTGATGAACAACGCCCTTGGTGGCTGCGCCCAACCGGTCAAAGTAACCTATGAGCGGATTAATGGCGAGGTTAAAGTTTCAGGCGGCGAAATCAAGGATCAAAACGGCAATATCCTTGGGCAAATGGCACTTGATCCCGCACACTATAATCCATTAGCTGGTCAAAGATATGTCTGGACGACTGCTCAGACTTTCACCCTTACAGTAACCTCTACCTACCGTAATTCCAGCTGGCTGGGACTCGTTAAATGGCGCCCTGGTGACCTGCATAGTCAGAAAACAAATCCCTCCACCCCTAAAACCATAAGACAGGGCGACTATGTAACATATGACAGCAGTCATATCAACGATCCTTATCTTTACTATTATCAAAAAATAAGTATCCCTCTGACAGATGAAAACGGCAAGCCTGTAAACATCAAGGTGGTAAGCGTTGAGGACTGGGTCAAGAAGACCTGGTGGGGCAAACGTACCTATTACCATAGAGTCGTGGAGCAAAAGGGTTATAAAGAAGTCCATACCCACAGCATTAAAGCGGACTACTCCATTGGCATTGGTTTCACTGGCAGCGAATCAGGCGGCTCAATTAATGTCCAGTCCAATGGTAACATCATCATTGATGGTGCTATCAGTAATGGCGGAGGTGATGTCAGTCTTGGCTCAAGTAATGGCTCCATCGAACGGGGTGATGGAGAATCGACCACGATCAGCGCCAGAACTATTAACCTGTCAGCTAAACAAGGAATCGGGAATACCACTTATATCCTCATTAACCAGGGTGGCGGAGTCCTTAATGCCAATACTACCAACGGTTTAATTGATATGAAAGCCCAGGATACCTTGACTCTTGGCTTAATTGAAAACTTAACCGGAGATATCATTTTAACAGCCGATACTCATATCCTATCGGGTTCTGCATCCTCCCTGGTCAAGGGCAATAAGATCAAACTTGTGGCTCAGGGCGGGCGCATCGGAGATGTTAATCAGGCTCTGAGAATAGACACTCAAACTGAATCTCAGCAGTCCGGACTCCAGGCCACAGCCTTTGGAAACATCAATCTTAAAGAAGTCGCAGGTAACCTTTCTTTAGTTAGTATCGAGTCACAAACCGGCAATATCAGGCTTGAAGCAGCAAGCGGCGACCTGATAGATGGCAATGCAATGGGCGAGCAGAACGGGGTGGCACGCGGACAGTTTATATCCCTCTGGAACGAACAAAATCTCTCAGGCTCAATTACGGCCTCTCAACTGCACAACCTTCTTAAAGGGGTTCTGGCAGAGGTTTTGAATACCGTTATCCGAACAGAAGAGTTTAATCTCAAGGGCAAAGATATTTACCTTAAAGCCTCAGGCAGTGTAGGGAACCAGGTTCCTCTCCAAGTCAACCTGCCGACGGATAGTTCCCAACTCAGTCTGGATGACATCATGACGATTGCTGCCGCTGAGCCACAGGATCTCACCTATTATGATGCCAGTGGAAATGCCCTTGCTCCAACGAATAACAGCACAGTCGTATCCTATGTTCGCCTGAAGCAGCGAGAAGATCTAAACGTCGAGGCAACCGGTCGTTTAGACATTGAATCGGGAGGTTCCGTCTACCTTGGATCCAATCACAATATCCGACTGGGTATAATCAAAGGTACCGAAACCAGAATCAAAAGCGGCGAGGGTATTTACGGTGTCACAGGTGGAACAACTGCAAATATTACCTGTGAGGATCTTTTACTTGAGGCAGCCGATGGACCTATCGGTGCGGCCGATGCTCCGTTGACCATTACCATGCTCAATGCTGAAAGCCATAACATTACAGCCCGGGCCAAAGAAGACATTTATCTCAAAGGTATGGCAGGCAGTGGCCAACCAGGCAACTTAACTATTGATTTTGTCTATACCCCAGGAAATATTTATCTTGAAGCTGCAGGTTTCATTAGAGATGCCGACGACATTGACAGGATAAACATCAAGGGACAATCCCTCAGCCTAAGTGCTTCTTCCCTTGGACAGAGTGACAACTATCTCAGGATCAACCTGGCTGCAGAGGGGATTTTTGAAGGTGCTGCAACGAACAGCATTTACCTCTATGAAACCTTAGGCAACCTAAACCTTGCTCAGGTCTCCTCCGCAAGTGGAGACATCTATCTCAAAGCAGCTCTAGGTATCTATAACCATGACCAGGACTCCACTCCTAATCTTGAAGCTGGCGGGCAGATCAATTTAATTGCCTATGACGGAGACATTGGTTCACTTGAGAAACTCTTAAACATCCATACCCGTAGTGGGGGCGCCTTAAGGGCCGTCGCTAAAAATGATCTTTACGTTAGCGGAGTTGCAGGAGATCTATATTTGGACGCCCTCTCCAGTCAAAATGAACATGCTAAAATCGATCTTACGGCCACCCACAGTATTAGAAACAGCAACCCCATCGCAGCAAGCTTAAATATCAAAGCGAAGAAATTACGCCTCAGCGTAACGGATAATATCGGTGCTTTGGATAGGTTCTTACGCACCGAGGTCTCCTACATAGAAGGGTCTGCCCAAAACGGTGGAATTTGGCTGCATAATAATGGGCACCTCACTATCGGAGATTTCACCGAACTTCAAGGGTTAAGTTCCGGCAGTTCAATGACTATCCTAACTTCCGGCAGCCTGGAGGTTTTGGAAAACATCACAGCTGAGGGAGAAATTCTACTAACTGCCCTTGACGCAGGGAGTGGGGAAAATGTCCAAGATATCATTATCCCCGCCGGAATTACGATCTGGTCTAAGACGGCTTCAATTGAGCTTAGAGCAGGAGATAACATCCTGCTTAGCGACAAGCTGCTGCTTGGAAACGGAACTCAATTAACCCCAGCTATTCTTAAGGCCGCAACCGAAGTGGTTTTACGAGTAGATTACAATAATGCAGACCCCGGAGTGGGAGGAACCCTAGAATTATACGGAAAAATCTCGGCTCCTTCCCTCATAATCAGTGGCCAAGGGGATCAGGACACGGTGATCATTCGCACAAGCAGCCCGCTGCCCAATACTATCCTGCAGGCCGGTAACGGTAATGATAGTATTACGTTGGATAAACTGGAGCCTGTCATAAGTCAGTATGAAGGTGGCCGGGCGACGATTACTCTCGATGGACAAAATGGCAGTGATCAATATCTGATTAATTTAGTAGGTACCAGTAATTACATTATCACCCTTAATGACAGTGGTAACGGTCTAGGTGACCGTGACCTTCTGACGGTCAATGCCACCGATAACGCCGACCAAATTCTCATCCGTCGTAATTTCTTAGCCCTGATCAATCAAGGAGTTGATCTTGACGACGATGGCTGTCATGACGTGGAACGCATCAATTATAATAGTTCCCTCGAACATATATATCTAAATACCTTAGACGGCAATGACAAAGTCCATTCCGATGACACTAGTACCTACTTTACCATCGACGGAGGCAAAGGTAATGATGTCTTCCAGATAGCTCAGGTCTTTAATTCACCTCGTGATGCCGAAGCGGTAGCCCTAGGGGATGCATCTGCTACTGTCCATACCACCCAAGGCTTCCTCAGCCGAGGGATCAGTGTCCCCATGATTATTTACGGTGGAGAAGGGAACGACTCCTTTGCGGTGTATCACAACAAAGCTGAGCTATCTGTCTTCGGTCAAGATGGTGATGATAAGTTTCTCGTGCGTGCCTTTGTCGTGCTTGACAGTAGTGGTGACCAGGAAATGACCAATATTACAACTGGGGACGGTTTCAACGAAGTGGCCTACGCCATCAATGCCCCGGTTAATATTGACGGCGGTGCAGGGTTTAATACACTCGTAGTCTTGCTCACAGAATATAACGACCATGTTGTCATTACCGAGGATAAAATCTATGGTGCAGGGCTGACTGTCCGATATACCAGTATTCAACGTATTGAAGTGGACGGTATGGCAGGGGATGATGTCTTCTACGTCTTAAGTACCGGTCCAGGGGTAGAAACTGTGCTCATCGGTAACCTGGGCAGCGATACCTTTATTATCGGTGGGGATATAACCGGCCAGGTTACAGCCATTGATGAAGAAGGTAAACCAGTCATCCTGCCATCCCCTACTCATAAGACGGGTTCAATCCAAGGGAATTTAAAAATCATCGGCGGGGTGCTGGAGGGTGCCGATCGTTCCTTGTCAAGAGCCCTAATCCTGCCCACTGAGACCAATAAGTATATCCCGACCGGTACAGCTTCATCCTTCGGAAGCAACACCCTGACGGATGACTCCTCAAAATTCACCCAGGAAGTCGTCGGCTACTTTGTAGGAGTTCTTGATGAACAGGGGCAGGTGGCTCAACTGAGGCGCATTGAGTCGTTTACAGAAAACACTTTGACCTTGGATGTTGACTGGAATGGAAATCCGACTTCGGGTGTTAAGTATGTGATTCTCTTTGCTAGTCCCAGCCTGTTTGTGGATGAATCCACCCAGACAGATAAACTACAAGTTTATAATGACCAGTCTGATTCCGATGACTCGGGGGTCTTGACAGAAACCATGCTTTCCGGTCTGAACATGGCCTGGGGTATCGAATACAAGGAGTTTGAAGTACTTCAGATCTGGCTGGGTCAAGGCAACGATACCTTAACAGTTAACAATACAGCGTTGGGAGTACACACTGAAATTAATGGTAATCCTGGCAGTGATGTATTGAATATAATTTCAACTCAAGACGAATTGGTATTAAACGGTGACGAAGGTAATGATGAATTTAACCTAGATTTCACCCAAGCTGACTTAGTTATTAACGGTGGTGCAGGTGATGACGACTATAATCTAGTCTTTAATGAGTTTGCCGAAGGAAACGTAACTATCAATGGAGATGCAGGGGACGATTACTTCAACCTGGCTTATGATCCGGGGTATGCGGAATATATCCTCTTAAATGGTGGGGCAGGATCAGACACCTTTGACTTTGCTGACGAACTTGTCCTCAATGGCAAAATAAATGGCGACGCTGATTTGGATACCCTGGACTTTTCCGATTATAGTACTGCCCGTCATATCTCAATCTTGGCTTGGGATGACTCTGGCTATATTGGAGTCCAGACAGGAAGCCTAGTAGGACCTTTGACTTCAATTACTGAAGGATTTACAGGTATCATGCGGATTATCGGCTCTCCTGTTGCTAAGGAAATAGAAGGGGATAAGTTCTACAGCATAATGGATGAAAGCGGAGAGTGGACGCTGGACGGGGATCATAGTATCTATCAAGTGAAGGATCAAGCCGTTACTTTAAACTTCAGAAATTACGACTTCCTGTATGGCGGTATTAAGGATGACCTCTTTACCCTGACCGGCGCAGAATATGGACGCTTATTTGCGGGTCCTGGGCACGATTCCTTTAGGATGTTAGACGGCGCTTCGCTAGCTGGCAACATGGACGGCGGCGGTGGGAATAATACCCTGGATTACAGAGACTACACCACTCCCGTTGAGGTTAATCTCTCTACATTTACAGGCACGAATATCACTCGCTCCGTAGTGGGTATCAACAAGGTTTACGGTGGCCAGGCAGATGATATCCTGATTGGTGACAGCGGAGACAATGTTTTAGCTACGACTGGCGGTACCGACCGCTTAGAAGGATTATATGGAAATAACACCTACCTCATCTTGGCTGGTTTTGATACCGTTCATGTCCTTGAAACCTTATTAGGAAAAGACACCTTAGACTTCTCCAACCTGACCTCAGATCTTACCTTTGAAATGGCTGACAAACGGGTGACCTCTGGAGTTAGTACTGTCTACTATCATGAAGGAATTAGTCAAGGAAGTCAGATTGAAGCCTATATCGGCGGTTCCGGAAATAACCGGTTCGTCTTTGCCCGTGAGTTTGTCCTGCCTCAAGGCACCAGAATTGACGGTGGAGCAGGCTTTGCTATCCTGGACTTTTCTACCTATGAAAATGCAGGAAATGTTAGTCTAACCGGCACAGGATTAAATGGCTACTCCGGTAATCAAGCAGCAATACCAGGTGGCTTTGCCAACATCGACAAACTGGTAGGCAGCCTGAGCAAAGAAAACACTCTAACAGGGATGGATGAAGACAGTACCTATACCTTCAGGGACATTCACACTGTAACCGTTCATAATAATAGTCTGGATAAGGATATCATCCTGGAATTTGAAATCTATCAACACCTCATCGGCTGTAGTAAAAAGGATACCTATGCCTTCGTTGACGGTGGCAGCCTAATAGGTTCAATCGATGGGGGTCAAGGAACTAACTGGCTGGATTATACCAATTACGGTTCCAGCGATGGCATAACAGGAGTAACCCTAGATTTAGCACAAGGCATTATCCCTGGTCTTACTGGAATTCTCCCTAGCTCAACTGTAATTTTGAAAGCAGTCCCAAATATTATCGGCACACCTTATGACGATAACCTTTTAGGAGATGACGCGGCTAATATCATGATCGGCGGGGAAGGCAACGACACCCTTTCCGGTAGAGGCGGAGACAATACTTACATCTTCCATGCCAACGCGGATTGGGGAAATGACACCGTCGAAAACTCCTCTGGTCAGGGAACTCTGGACTTTACCAGTATAATGAAGGATTTGACAGTGGATTTGGGGACCGTAGAGGATGGAGCCACAGTCACAGACGGAACTAATACGGTAGGATTCAGCGGAATAAACCTCATCCAAGCTGGTTCCGGAAACAACCAATTTAATATCTCCGGCAATTACGCAATCAAGCTCATGGGAGGCACTGGCGACGATACCTTCAACTTTATTGGCAGCGGAACCTTAAATGTCTTAATTGATGGTAAAGCAGGGACTAACACCCTAAACTATAGCGGTTACAATACTGCAGCGACCTTTAACTTAGAAACCTCAGCAGTGACCTTCATTAACCTACCAACCTCCATTGCAACAAGTCTAAAAGAATTTAGCAATATCCGTCATCTTATCGGCAGTGCTTACAGCGATACCCTCATCGGCCCAGATACAGATACCCAGTTCAATATAACCGGAACCGACTCAGGCAATGTCAATCAAACCCATTACTTCACCGAAATAGAAAATCTCCAAGGGGGTAAGGGCATTGATCGCTTTACCTTCACCGAAGATGGAGCGCTTCAAGGAAGTATTGACGGCGGTCTCAGTGAGAACTGGCTGGATTACAGCAACTTCAGCCAGGGTAACGGAGTCACAGTCAACCTCTTGGAAGGGATGATCCAAGGGATATCGGGTACCCTAACAGCCGTCAATAACATACTAGGCACGATTTATGATGACCTCTTGATCGGCAATCAGGCGGATAATACCCTATCCGGTCTGGCAGGCAACGACACCCTCAAAGGGATAGGCGGCAGCAACACCCTCATCGGCGGCCT
>NZ_JABZFS010000041.1:0-1914 GCF_014237355.1 Desulfosporosinus sp. | reverse complement strand
AAAGAGAAAGCGCTGGCTGAAGCTGCCGCATTATTACTACTTAGAAAAAAGGCCCAAGCGATCTGGGGGGACCCAGAGGAAGAATGATTAGCCCGTCAGATCGCGCATTAGCAGTGGAACTCATCCAAGAAGCCAATCAGAATGGTGCGCGATTAGCAAAAGCCTGTGAAGAACTTAATATTAGTGTACGAACTTATGAGCGGTGGGTAGCTAAGGGTGGAGTCAAGGAAGACCAACGTCCTCTTGCCAAACGACCTGAGCCAAAAAATAAGCTTAGCCCAGGAGAGAGACAAGAGATCATTGAGGTAGCAAAAAAGGAAGAGTTTGAGAACTTACCACCTTCTCAAATTGTACCTAAATTGGCAGACCAATCTATTTATATTGCCTCTGAATCTACCTTTTACCGCGTATTGCGGATGGAATCCATGCAAAACCATCGGGGAAGAAGCAAAAGGCCTGTGCGGAAATTGCCAGAGAGCTATTTAGCAACAAAACCAAATCAAGTGTGGACATGGGATATTACTTGGCTTCCAGGTCCTATTAAGGGTGCCTATTTTAAGCTATATATGATTCTTGATATATTTAGTAGAATGCCTGTTGGTTGGGAAGTATGGGAAAATGAAGATGCAGTGTACGCAGAAGAGTTGATCAAAAAAGCTGTCATTAGCGAAAAAATCTCTGGAGAACCGTTGGTTCTACATTCAGATAACGGAAGCCCTATGAAAGCGGCGACCTTTCAGGCCCTATTAGAGAAATTGGGCATCACAAAGTCTTATTCTAGACCGCGTGTAAGTAACGATAATCCTTATTCTGAAGCCATGTTTCGGACGATGAAGTATCGACCAGAGTACCCACATCAAGGATTTGAGTCACTAGAAGCTGCACGCCAATGGGCAGCGAAATTTGTGCAGTGGTATGCCTATGAACATCAGCACAGTGGATTAAATTTCGTGACACCGCATCAATGCCATACAGGCGAACATATTGAAATTCTAGAAAAGCGAAAAGAAGTTTATGAGGAGGCAAAGTCTAAGCGACCCGAACGTTGGTCTCGCTCAACAAGGGATTGGTCTGCCCATAAATCAGTGGCATTAAATCCAATGAAAGATGAACTAGAAGACAAGTAAACTACTAGTGTTAGTGGGGCTAATTTTTCCCTCTTCATAAAAGGTTGGTTCGATAGATCCAATCTTTTATGAAGAGGCCAGCAAGCGAAGCGCGGTAGGATTTTCTTGAAGAAATAATTTGATGTAAATACGACAACATTCTTGACAAACACCGCTACTTTATATCCACCATATGCATCATAAACTGCAAAACCTGCATTTATTACCATCCATACATAATTCCCATCAGGATCCACCCTCATGACCGGATTATTATTTCCGTAAGCATACCCATTCTGAGTAAGAATGTCATCACTATCACCAGGATCTGGATCCATCGATAAGAACACACCCTGCTTCGGCTGATAATAACGGGCAATTAAGTAATACAACCCGGTTTCCCGGTCAAACTGGTATCCCGCATAGCGGTACGGATTATCTTTTACCTGTTCGGCTTCTTCTGCTTTCAGCACGTTCCCCCAGCTGTCGTATTCGTAGCTGGCGACTTTTTGGCCGTTTTGGTCGGTTATGGCGATGACATCTCCATGCGCATTGTAGTGGTAGAAATAGGTCTGAGTGCCTTTGCGCATGGAAAGCAGCTGGCCGTTTTCTGAATAGGTGTAGGAACGTACCACGTTATTTTGACCGTCTGTCTCGTATAGAACGTTCAGGCTGTCTCCATCATAGAAATAATTCGTGATGGTTCCATTCACGTTCTTTTGAATCCGTTTGCCGTCTTCGTTGTACTGATACGTGACAAACGGGGTGGATTCTCCTTGCTTTGTAACGGAAACTAGCTGGTCGGCGG
>NZ_JABZFS010000028.1:0-13706 GCF_014237355.1 Desulfosporosinus sp. | reverse complement strand
AGGTGGAGGCAGCTTGCTTGAACAGCTGAACAATTTGCTCTCGGCTAAGCAATGAATTAATGTGAGGGCTCGTTAAAAATCTCTCCTAAGAACCAATGGCTAGTAGGAGAGATTTCCTTCCTTCGGAAGGGAATCAAGGAGGTTCAAGAAATGTGGATGCAAATTAGCTCAGGAAAAGGTCCGGATGAATGTGAATTAGCAGTAGGTCTTTTCCTGAAAACAATATTGAAGGAAAACCAAACTACAAGAGTCATTGATACAGTACCCGGACACTATAACGGTACCTTTAAATCTGTTCTTCTATCCATCGATCCGCAGGAATTCAGGGGTGATACTGGCTATACGAAAGGTACAATCCTCTGGATTTGTCCAAGCCCATACAGACCTAACCATCGAAGAAAGAATTGGTTTATTAACATTGAAGTATATCAGTCAGCTGAGAGGTTTAACTTTACAGAAAAAGATGTAAAGATTGTCGCCATGAGAAGTTCCGGGCCGGGTGGCCAAAATGTAAATAAAGTAGAAACGGCTGTCAGAGCGGTTCACGTACCTACTGGGTTAACGGTTACAGCCGGTGAGGAACGCTCACAGTACATGAATAAAAAGTTGGCACTTGCCCGGTTGGCAAACCTTATTGAGGCGAAGAACGAAGATAATGACAGCAGCCATAAAGAATCTATGTGGAGACAGCACAACCTGCTTACCAGAGGAAACCCAATGAGAGTTTATGAAGGCAAGGGGTTTAAGTAAATACAAATCCTGGATAATTGATGAAGCTAGGTGCGACCAGGTTATTTAATATTAGAAATGGAACGGTGGATAAAAATGTTACAAATAGAAGGGAAATATAATATAGCAAAGGTGTATACAGATACTCTGGAAGAAGGGGCTGCTGCACAGATTGAAACCCTTTGTAATCAGGAGTTTGTAAAAGATAGCAAAATTAGAGTTATGCCGGATGTGCATGCCGGAGCCGGTTGCACAATTGGAACCACGATGACCATTACGAATAAAGTAGTCCCTAACTTAGTAGGGGTAGATATCGGTTGCGGTATGGAAACTATCTCAATCAGCAACAAACGATTGGAACTACAAAAGCTGGATAAGTTGATTTATGAGAACATACCCTCAGGTTTTGAGGTGCAGAAGACACCCCACAGGTATAACGAACAAATTGATTTAACAAGCCTTCGTTGTCTTAAAGCAGTGCAACTGGGCAGAGCAGAAAAAAGTATTGGGACCTTGGGTGGCGGCAATCATTTTATTGAAGTTAATAAGGATGAGGCGGGCAGCTTATATGTTGTAGTACATTCAGGGAGCCGTCACTTAGGACTTGAGGTAGCAAAATATTATCAAGACGCTGGGTATAAGCAGTTAAACCATAACGACAAATCAGATATGGAGGCACTAGTTGCTCGTTTAAAGTCTGAAGGCCGTGATAAGGAAATCCAGAAGGCCTTAAAGGAATTTAAAAATCAGGTGCTGACGGAAATTCCCTTTCCTCTTGCTTATGTAACCGGCAGCCTGTTTGAGGACTATATTCATGATATGAAAATCGTCCAGCAGTTTGCAGTGCTCAACCGTAAAGCTATGATTGCTGAGATCGTGAAAGGAATGAAATTAGACGTAGTGGAGCAGTTCACTACCACTCATAATTACATTGACACCGACACGATGATCTTACGGAAAGGCGCCGTGTCCGCAAAGAAAGGGGAAAAACTTTTAATTCCCATTAATATGAGAGATGGCAGCCTCATCTGTGTTGGCAAAGGCAATGAGGATTGGAATTGTTCTGCTCCCCATGGTGCAGGCAGGCTCATGAGCAGGACCAAGGCCAAACAAAGTTTTACCCTTTCAGACTTTAAAAAACAGATGAAGAATGTCTATACGACTTCTGTCAATAAAGATACCTTGGATGAGTGTCCAATGGCTTATAAGACTATGGATGACATCCTAAAGCATATTGGTCCGACAGCGGATATTGTGAAAGTAATTCAACCGATTTATAACTTTAAGGCAGGAGAATAAATAATAACTTTTCTACTGGGCTACTTTACCTAATATCTATTTGACAGCGAAATTAAAAGGGGATAAAGCCTAGAATCCTTGCACTACAAGGTTTCTAGGCTTTTGGTTAAGTATTCCAATATTACATAATAAATAAACATTAAACAAGACAAAGAAAAAAGCACCGAATATACGGTGCTGCAGCATTAATTATGCCGTTAGATAGGGCATAAAGGCATCAGGTCGGTGGAGGTAGTGTATATGAATACTGTTAGTTTGGTACTTTAGAATAAAACTTCCTCATCAGATCTGTAGGTCTCGCGGTAACAGAAAATTGGGCAACTATGACATTCGTTCACAGTTATCGTAAAAGAATCGTTGCAAACGCATACTTTACCGCAAACTTGCTTTATTAGAATGTTGATTTCATGAACCCCCCAATTTCCATAATAGCTCTTAAAACCGTCATCAGTCTTAATGCATAAAATTTCATACCTTAAGTTTGTTAAGTAAGGAAAAAAATTCGTTGGCTGATATAAACCTCGCTTTATTCCTATATCGGCTAAAGATTCTACTTTTTCGCAAACTCTTAAAATGCTAGTTATATAATCGTTGTGGAATTGATTCATTAAATCCCTCACTTCTTATTATTGGTGTTTTGATTAATTATAATACTTGGAATTTTCATAGGAAAATAAGAATATTTTATGATATAAAACCGTGTTTCGTTATGTAAAACCAGTCGAAGGAGGGTGTTAATGGCGTTGCAGCTATATTTAATTTCACGATCTTAGGAGGAAACGAAAAGAGATTGTCGAAGGTGTAAGTTACATATGACAAGCTTTGTTCAATTAAGGGGTGGGCTTATTGGTTGACCTGGCTTGGACAAGATTGGAAGTTTTAACCTTAAATAATTAAAATAGGTCGGAGAATTGTTGGATGCTGAATAATATTAGAGGGAATAAATCTGTAATAATCGTTCTGCACGAGATATATGGAATTAACCCGCATATAAAATGGGTTTGCGAACATTATTTAGAAGCAGGATACGATGTTTTATGTCCAAATTTTATAAAATCCGAAATAGGATATTTCGATTACAATAGAGAAGAAGAAGCTTATCAGTATTTCGTAAATCATGTTGGTTTTCCACATATGGTTGATGAAATTGGAAAGATACTCATTAAATCAAGAGCAGCCTACAATAATATAGTTCTTTTAGGATTTAGTGTTGGGGCAACCGCAGCATGGATATGCAGCGAAAAAGGAAATACGGCAGATGAAGTTATTTGCTATTATGGTTCTCGAATAAGAGATTATCAAAATATAACTCCAAGATGCTCAACACTACTTATTTTCGCAAAAGAGGAAAAGTCTTTTAATGTTTCAAAATTGACAAACGTTTTTGAAGAGAAGAAGTCCGTCAATGTCAGTGTGTTAGACGGAAAACATGGTTTTAGTGATCCGTTTTCGAAAAACTTTAATGAGCAATCGCAAAAAAGAGCCCTGAAATTAGTAGATGAATTTCTGATTAGAGGAAGAAATGTTGCTCCTCCGGACTCAGTGCTTTGATGGCATCCGTGAATTTGCGCTTTATATAGGCGAGGCATCCAACCACCGTAATTTCAGGACCCAGACTATGGTAGACTTCGTAGCCATCGGAATGCAAGTAACCGATATAGTCCTTAAGGAAGCCTTAGCCGATTCCGAAGCCCGGCTTTCGTGGAATTCATAATATAACATCGGCACGTCACGTCCGAAAGGCTTAGACATTAACACAGAAGAACCGTCCCCTTGTCCCTCTTGGGATAAGTTCTGGAGAAGAGCTTATCCCTTGATTTTTTCTATCTATGACAGTTGCATGGACCGGATGCTTGATATTTTAGGGGTAAAGCTATTCAGCATATAATTAACTACTAAACCTGAGATTAAAATTGGCTATTTTTTATTTACTCAGCTAGTGTAGTAAATAGAAAAAAGGGCATATTTTCATCTCTTGGAGGGTGCAAAATCATTTGGGGAAAGGTCGAATATTTTCACAGTGGATTGGTTAGCGAAGGTATGGAGTAAAATAAAGGTTATTATATCTGGTTGACGAATAATTCAGATATGTCAAAAAGGAAGAAGATATGAACAAGGGGTAGTTATAATGTTAGAGGGCATAAAGAGAATTTGTAACTTAGGAACAGGCACAATTGGTCCAGGGATCGCTTTAACCTTTGCTTTAGCAGGCTATCACGTCAATATGTATGGTCGATCCAATGCCAGTATTAAGCGGGGGTTTAAGAGAATAGATGAAATACTTCAAAGGTTTAACGACCATGGTTTAGTTGAAACTACTGAGATTCCAGTGATCATGGCGCGGATCAGCGGTGTAATGACCTTAGAGGAAGCAATGGCAGGTGCTAACTTTGTTATCGAATCGATTACCGAAGATCTTTCGTCTAAACAAGAAATTTTTGCGAAGATCGAGAAATTCTGCTCACCTGAAACTGTTTTCGCTTCAAGCACATCTGGTTTAAGCCCAACAGCCATTGCTGCAAAGCTGGAACATAAAAATCGATTTGTTGTTGCCCATTTCTGGAATCCGCCTCATCTGATACCGCTGGTTGAGGTAGTCCCGGGAGAACATACTTCCCGGAGTTCTATAGTTCTCACCATAGAATTATTAAAGAAAATCGGTAAGAAGCCGGTAGTATTAAACCGAGAAGCTTTAGGTTTTATCGGTAACCGTCTGCAGTTTGCGATGCTGCGTGAGGCGTTATCCATTATAGATTCCGGTATTGCCAGCAAAGAAGCCGTTGATGCAACGATGAAATACGCCTTAGGACGCCGTTTATCAACAACCGGTCCTTTTGAAAGCGCGGACTTAAGTGGTTTGGATATTATTGGCGACATTTCAAGTTATCTATTAGAAGATCTTTGCACCAGTCATGAAGTCTCGCCAGTTTTAAGAAAGGCTATCGCAGAAGGAAAACTTGGGGCCAAAACGGACTCGGGCTTTTACCAATGGTCGAGGGATTCTGTGCTTAAAATTACTAGGATTCGGGAAGATAACTTGATTGAATGGTTAAGCAAAGATAAGCAAGGATATTTAGACTGGGAGGTGTAAGTGTTTATGTTAAAATGGCGCGCGGTGAAAAGGTGCGTTTCATGGTTGAAAAGGCAGTTGATGATTTGGATGATATCAAAGAGTTTAATAGACTTGGTTTCGTGTATTGGGATGAGTTGTCGGATGAGAAGACTTTTGTGTTTATGAAGAGAAAAAGATTGGGCGACACCAACTGCAATTTCGCGATTATATTAACGAAAAAGTTCAAACCCTTTATTGGAATGATGATATAAACTGTGCCGGTACAACATTGATTACTCTCTCGGAATTATTCGATATTAGTCTTTGCTCACAAATACTCGATGCAGTAATCGGGGTGCCAGGAGCAGGTAGATATCAGTGTGGATTAGTATCAGAGAGGATGGGGCTGGTTATATCTAAGAATTGGGATGACTTATTGTTTTAACTAAATCGGCTAATGAGGGGATTTATAATGCAGGATGTTGGTCAGTATTTCACAGAAGAATTTCCAATAAGCAGAATAGCAACTATAGATATCGGTGTAGCTGGATTAAAAAAACATCATATTAAGGCATTAATCGAATTGGATGTAACAGAACCTCGAAACTTAATTCGTAAAAAGAAGCAACTTTCGGAAAAGATTACTTTCAACTCATGGCTAATAAAGTGTATAAGCCATGCAGTTGAAGAATTTAAGCCTATTCATGGAATAAGAAAGGGTAAAAGAAAAGTAGTCATCTTTGATGATATAGACATATCAATTGCTATAGAAAGAGAAGTTGACGGAAAGAAAGTACCGTTGCCCTATATTATTAGAAAGACAAATGAAAAAAGTATTTCCGAAATAAGTGAGGAGATAAAGAACGGACAAAAACAGCCAATTGAGGGAAAAAAAGATTATGTTTTAGGTCAAGATAAAAAGGAAAAGGTTTTTATGAAAATATATTACTATTTGCCAGGATTCATAAGAAGTTGGATATGGAAATGTATTATAAAAAACCCCTTGTTAACAAAACAAAATATGGGGACTGTGATGATGACTTCGATAGGTATGATTGGCAAGATAAATGGATGGGTGATACCAGTCAGCGTACATCCATTATGTTTTGCAATCGGTTCAGTAGTTAAGAAACCAGGTGTTGTTAATGAAAAAATAGAGGTAAGAGAATACCTCCATATTACCGTTTTGGTTGACCATGATGTAATTGATGGTGCTCCAGCAGTGAGAGCTCTCGCTAAATTTACTAAACTTGTTGAAAGTGGATATGGATTATCTTGATTTTAGTTATAAGTGTTGGGAACCATAGACACATGGATTTACGAGCTTCAATTAATTAGCACCAGCGCATACAATTGATAGTATGCTGGTGTTATTGTTATATGTCTCGTTATCGTACTTAAAAAAAAATAAGGGGTAAATACATATTGCTAGGCGAATAATAATATTGCACATTATATACTAATTTGAAGTTAAGAACCCAAGTTTAAACATATTGGGTGTGATAATGTTAGTAAAATTTTGAGATATTTGGAGATTACCATATGAAAATAGTATTAAAAAATGAGATGGAAACTCTGATAATCCCTCTTTACGGCAAAGCTAAGATGAGCGAAATGGGAGTTTTTAAGGATTCATATGCTGAAGCAGCGATAGACAAAATTGACTATGATTACTCAAAACTGAAAATCCGAAAAAAAACGCAGGTAATGCTTGCAATGCGTGCAGCAATTATCGACGATTTCTCAAAGGGCTTCATTAGCGAAAAACCAAACTACTTAGTTTTACATCTCGGTTGCGGACTTGATGCACGATTTATGAGGCTTGGACTTAACGTTGGAATGTGGTATGATTTGGATTTTGCTGAAGTTATTAATATAAAAAAGCAGCTGTATCGCGAAACAGAAAGCTATAAATACATTGCTTCTTCTGTTACAGAGCTCAAATGGATAGATAGTATTAAAGTGGTTGAAAATGAGGTGCTTGTTATTGCAGAGGGATTATTTATGTATCTTTCCGAAAATGAGATAAAAGCACTTTTCGATGCTCTAAAATCGAAGTTCGAAAGCTATACAGTAGTTTTCGACGTGTTTTCTAAGCTTACTGCAAAAAGTTCGAAGCATCATCCGTCATTGAAAAAAACAGGTGCAAGGATCAAATGGGGTGTTGATGCCCCACAAGAAATAGAAGGCTATACTAAGGGTGCAAAGTATTTGAAAACGCTATATTTGACTGATGCAAACATAATTGAAATGCTGCCAAAATACTATCGGACAATGTTTAAGCTCGCAGGTCTTTTTAAAAGTGCAAGGGAGGCACACCGAGTTTTAGTAATGAGCGTTGGGTAGCACAGGGGGACTAGCACAGGAGGACGGTTCTCTTGTGTCAAATTGGAATCCCGGTAGAATTTGAGAAAAGGGGAGAAGGGGCGTGAAGGAATGCCCAGGTAGCCAAGAAAGAAGAGTGAAACAGGAATCTACCATGTTATAGTACGGGGAATCGACCAGCAGGATATTTTTCACGAAGAAGATGATTTTCAGAGATACCTGGATACCACAAAAAAGTTATCGCTAGAAAGAGGGTAAGCGTTCTAGGGATGACCAATCACGGCTTTACAGAAGATGGACCAGGATGCACGAAACAAAATATTGAGTCGTTTAAGAAATAAGGAATGATGGATTAAGTCTGCGGCAAATATGTAGATCACTGGCTTTCCAATCCACATTATCGAAAGGCTTAGACATTGACACGGAAGAACCGTCCCCTTGTGTCCCTTGTGTCCCCTGTGTCCCCCCAAAACACCAAAAACGTGTAGAGCAGGAAAGTATAGGACTTAGAGCCTAGTAGCTTATCTTGGCAAACTATAAATTTGCCATTCCAAAAAAATCACTCCAAAACAATGTGAAAAATAGAATAAAAATAAATACCAATTGACTAATTGTTAATTTGTAGTCATTTCGATTTTCTGCATATTTGTACTCTATGATAGCTCTAGCTACCTCAGTCGCAGGGACCAATCCCATCATTAAAAACCATGGTTCAAAAAACCAAATCCAATCCATAGGGTCTCTAGATATATTAACAAAATGCCCGATTAGCAGGACGACTAAAAATATAATCCTGATCGTCCAATCAATTTTTTTGTGTTTCTCATTAACATAGTGCGATGAAAAAAGATTCTTCTTCTCAACGTTTAGCAGTTTTCTCACGACCGCATTGAATGAAACTAGCGATAATAATACAATGGTTATCAGGAGGAATAACTCCTGCCAAAACTTCGGTCCAAGACCGTACATAAATTTCACCTCCAGACAGGTATCCAACATCCACAATCAATTGTATCATACATTTCCATAACTGGTATTAAATTGCCTCCACAGGTAAGTTAGGGTACAATACAACGGAGCGCCAAGACCCCATCAAGGCCAGAATTGCGGAACTAGAAGCTGAACTTAGAGCCAAGGCAACGAGGCTATCTTCTACCAACCATTTAATTCTCATATCAGATTTAGTACAATACGAACTTATTTGGAATTTGACGTGAAACCACTAGGATATTGTTTTTTGTAAGTAGGGGGATTTATGATTATAGGTAACAAACGGAATTTGCAATTGAATACGAATTAGCTGCAGATTACGGTGGTGTATGGATGTTTGGAATGATTTGTTATTATATTAAAGGCAAGCAAATAGGTGATTATGAATTAGGCACTTCATTGAGGGATGTAATGTTCCATATACACAAAATGATTCGTGATAATGGAAAACGAATACATGAGGAACTGTTTCACTTGTGTAAGTTCGATTTATTTAACAGATTAAATGAAGTTCTATATGGGTACAAAGATTCCGAGTACGAAGAGGTCGGACTTAAGGAAATGTGGGCTCGCTTCGATATAGTTCCGCGTGTCGACATTTTTGATGAAAGTAAAGTCTTTTTGGTAGAGGATAAGAATCAGTCACGAATTGTCTTTAAAGAAGGTCTTAGCCAAGGACTTAGAGGAATCCATGAGGCTTATATCACCAAAGGAGCATTCGATAGAGTAATTTTTGAAACTTACAAGCAACTTGATAATATATATGATTTAGAACTTATGAAACAACCATAAAATGTTGATTGCAAGATATCTTGTCTGTGGCTTAAACAAACAGTGAATTCTCAAAATCCAAGATGATCCAGCCACAGCTGGGACAAATACGTATAAACATGATGAACGTTAGGAGTGAAAGAATGCTTACATTATATTGTTTTCCTCAGTGAACGACTTGTCGTAAAGCAGAAGCGGGTCTTCTGCAAGAAAATGTTAAGTTTGAGTATCGTAACATTGTTAAAAAACCTCTCTCAGTTGATGAGTTAGTAGAATTAGCGAAACTAGGGGGAATTTCCGTTTCGGGTTTGCTTAACAAGAAAAGTAAAACTTACAAGGATCTTGGGAAGGAACTCGAGGAATCAAACGAATTGGCAGTTGCCAGCTTTCTTTCCATCAATCCAAAAGCAATGATCAGACCTTTGATTGCAGGGAACAACGAGCTGGTTATTGGTTTCAAAGCAAAATGATTAGGGGCGAAAGTTAAATGTGTGGCCGCTATTCCTTCTCCAAATTTAAATCCAATGACAATGACATTATAAAACGTTTTGGTCCAGTCCAGCTTGAATTTGAGTTTGGGCCACGCTATAATATTGCTCCATCTCAACAAGTTCCTGTGGTGATCCATAAAGATGGAGGCAACCATCTGCTAGGGCTTCGGTGGGGGCTAATACCCTATTGGGCTAAAGATGAACACCTTGGAAACAAATTGATCAACGCTCGTGCTGAGACATTGGAGGAAAAGCCGAGTTTTCGCAGATCTTTTGAGCAAAAGCGTTGTCTAGTGTTGGCAGACGGTTTCTACGAGTGGAGAAAAGAAGGTCGTATCAAGAAACCCTTCAGAATCACCCTGAAAGATGGCGGACCATTTGCTTTCGCTGGTCTATGGGACTCGTGGTTATCACCTACAGGTCAAACCATAAACACATGTACGATCATTACAACTACGCCGAATGAATTGATGGAGCCAATACACAACCGAATGCCTGTGATACTGCAAAAGGACACAGAGCCACTTTGGCTGAGGGCGGATATCCCAAGCCGTGAAGTCAAAGGCCTGCTTACCCCTTTTCCAGCGGAAGGGATGGTTGCTTACGAGGTATCGTCACTGGTAAACTCTCCGCGCAATGATCTACCTGAATGTGTTCTTCCGGTTAGCAGTCTATTTTAGGGACATAATACAATAGTAATAGATTCGTAAACTCGAAGAGAGGTCGAATGCGTATTCATTAAGTAGAACAATGCAGCGGCCTGGCTCACGCCTGAGGACATAAACAATCCGAGGACCTTCGATGTAGAGGAGTTCAGAAACTGTTTTGCTATTGGAGCGGTTGACTTGTCTAAAACGGGAGACCTATCCAGCGCGAGAGCCTTACTAATGAAACCGGGCTCCAGTAAAAAATACATGCTCCAGAAGTACTTTATTCCCCAAACCAAACTGAAGGTTTGCCTGAAAAAGAGAAACGTCAAATGACTTGTAATATCTAAACATACTTTTGGTACATCAGTCCGGCAATTTTTAGCAGGAAAATAGCCACGACTTGGTGTTAGCAAATTCGCGGCTATTTCTGCTGTATTAGGAATAGCTCTCTATTATTTTCTACTTCGCTTCATAAGAATGTATACTTTTTTAATAACTATGGTTGATATTTATTCTCTTGCCTTAGCTATTGCTTCTTTCTTTTCAATGAAGTTATTCAACTTATAATACCCCCATGTAGCTACTGAAAACCAAACAATAAAAGCAATCAAGGGAACGAAAAATCTGTCATAACAATAAAAGACTCCCAAACTTATAACAAGGTTTGTGTATAGTATGCTAAAAAATATGGCTACTACCATATAAATGTAGTTCAAAGGTTTGTGTTTTGGTAAGAAATAATAATATAAAATGAAGAAAATTCCCCACGATACAGGTGAAAATATTTGTATACCTTTATATCCAAGTGGGCCGTGGTCATACCATACATATAAGCCGGTAAATTTTCCAAACATATGTAGTATAAATTCAGCAGCACCACCGAAGATAATTCCGTGAATTGATAAACGATAAATATCCTTTCTTGGTACAGCAACTGCTAAAATCACAGCAAATACTGCTACATATAAAGGATAAATAAGATACTTAGGCATAAATGTTAGAAACCACCATTCTCTATTATTTTTTTAATAGTCTTAGAATGTACAAATTCTTATATAAAAATTACACAGTTTAATAAAAAATTGTGAAGTAGCGAAAACATTAGAAAACTCCGAGCGTTATTGGATGATAAGACGTCTTCCTATAGCATTTGAACCTTTTGGAAACAGCATGTTTAATTAGCAAAATGACTGCTGTTTTGCTATTTAGCCATATTCGATAAATGTAAGGGTAGTGTATCCGTGGCCTTTGCCGAGTTCATAAAAAACATATTTATCTCTAAGCCTGACAGGCGTCAACTCAAGTACGCTTAATTATTAGATGGAGGCTATCCCATCTTTAGTCAATTCGGTCAAAACATCTATGCCTCCGACGTCGTCCGAACGTGCATCGATGATATCGCCACCGAATGTTCAAATCTGATGACCGCACGTCCGAACCGAAAAAAATTGCACCCCCTTTTCAAGTTTGCCCCCCCCCTAAAGGCAAATGCACCTCCTTTGAAAAAAGAGTGGGTGCATCGTTAATTTGTATTAAAGATTGATTCATTAGACAAATAAGTACTCAATCTTTGATACAATTGATGAACATACGAAGCCCAGCAATGCTGGGCTTTTCGGCTTTCTTGTGTAAATTAAGCATTGCTAAGGCAGTGTTTTTTTGTGTTCTTGGACCCCAATAATTAAAAGATGCACCCCCCTTGAGCAGAAATCTTACCTTTCGTTAAAATCTTCATGACACTTTGGACACCGCGACGAATGAAAACGGGTATACTGCAAATAAGGCACGAGCTCGGTACTTTTTGGGATTAAGAAGCTCGACGTTAAAATTGGGAGCACTTCCGCAGCGCACCGCGCAATGTTCATGTTGTCTAGCACAACTAAAGGACGCACAGTAAAATGTTGAATAAGCGGAAGTGGCGCCGTACATAAGGAGGCTGCATTGTGCAGGTTGTCTACGAGCGTTGTTGCGGGATTGATGTTCACAAAAAGGTAATTGTGGCTACCTTAAGGATTGGGCGAAAGGCAGACACGCGCCAGTTTGGAGCATACACGGAGAATTTGCGGGAGATGGCCGCTTGGCTAAAGGCAAGTCGCTGTCAGATGATCGCAATGGAGAGCACTGGACCCTATTGGAAACCGTTGTACAATATTTTTGAAATGGAAGGATTGGAGACCATCGTCGTTAATGCACAGCATATGAAGGCAGTACCCGGACGGAAGACTGACGTCAAGGATGCCAAATGGATAGCTGATCTTTTGCAACACGGATTACTTAAAGCCAGTTTCATACCTGATCGTGAGCAGCGTGAATTACGGGAATTGACGCGGTATCGTAAGTGCCGGATCGAGGAGCGTGCAAGAGAGATTAATCGCCTTCAAAAGGTACTCGAGGGTGCAAACATCAAGCTTAAAAATGCAGTAACGAATATTATGGGCGTAAGCGCACAGCGAATGCTGAGACTCATACTGTCTGATGAGGAGCTGACACTGGAAGCTGTAGCTGCCCGCCGCGATCCCATGATGAAGGCAAGTGTGGAGGAATTATTCTCCTCACTTTTGGGGATTATGACGCCTTTACAGAAGGAACTGCTGGCTGAAATTCTACGCGTGATTCGCGAGCAAACTGCGCAAATCAAGCGGATTGACCAACTGATTGACAAGCACATGAACGCTGAATATATTAAGGCTGCCAAGGCTCTTGATGTGTTACCCGGTATCGGCATTGTGAGCGCCCATCAGATTGTGGCGGAAATCGGCATTGATATGTCTCGCTTTCCCTCTGCCAAGCATTTATGTTCTTGGGCGGGCGTGTGCCCTGGGAACAATGAAAGTGCGGGAAAGATTAAAAGTGCCCGTATAAATAAGGCCAATAAAACGTTAAGAAGTACGCTAGTAGAGTGTGCACATGCAGCAACCCGGGTAAAAGGATCATACTTTTCTGCGCAATATCAACGACTAGCTGTCCGCCGGGGGAAGAATAAAGCCACTGTTGCTGTTGCCCACTCGATGCTGATTGCCATCTATCATGTTCTAAACGGGCATGAATTTCGCGATCTAGGTTCATCCTACTACAGCCAATTCAATCGTGAAAGGAAGATCAATTCACATCTCAAGCAGTTAAAAGACCTAGGCTGGGAGCCGCCCGCCCAAAGCGCTGTTAGTTGAGGGTGTAACGTTCTGAGTATCAGGCTGGCGTGGTCAGTCTTGTTTTGTAATGTCTTTTATCTCCGGAACAGCATCGTTGTTTTTACAATAACGTATAGGCATAAAGGTACTGTTGTGAATGGTAAGATAAACTGATCGGTTTTTGGACACCAAAACTGATCGGAATTTGGCCACAAACTGATCGCTTTCATCTTGAAATAATAAAACTTAACCCTCATGCTAAACAAAGACT